>DATFJP010000141.1:0-24104 GCA_035269105.1 Desulfuromonadales bacterium | reverse complement strand
GCCCAGGCGCCCAGGCGGGGAACAGATCGTGGGGAATCTGCATCTGGTCCATGATCTTGCCGACCACGAAATCGACGAGATCCGTGAGGTTGGCCGGCATATGGTAAAACGCCGGCATCGCCGGCAGGATGATGGCACCGGCCCGGCTCAGGCGCAGCAGATTCTCCAGATGGATGCTGTTCAGGGGCGTTTCCCGGGCAACCAGGATCAGAGGTCTTCTCTCCTTGAGCGCAACATCGGCGGCCCGCTCCAGAAGGTTGCCGCTGAGACCGGCGGCGATCCGGCCCGCGGTTCCCATCGAGCAGGGCACGATCACCATGCCGTCGGCAGCTGCCGAGCCGCTGGCAATCGTCGCACCGATCTCCTCCACAGCAAGGCACTCGATGGCGTCAGCAGCGAAATATGCCCGGACTTCGGCCTGCCTGGTATCCATATCGGTGGCCCACTCCAGGCCCATTTCGTGGCGAAGAACCTGGCGGCCGGCCTCGGTCAGGAGAAAGCTGATCCGCACATCGCTCTGCAGCAGTGCCTGGATCAGCCGGATGCCGTAAATGCTGCCGGAGGCCCCGGTCAGGGCCACCGTGTAATGCCGTTTCAGTCGGTCTGTCATCAGGCAGCTCCGTCTCCAGTGCCGGGCCTCAAATGATCCCGTCGGCCAGGGTGAACAGGAAAATCGTTACACTGATATAGCCGTTCATATTGAAAAAAGCGGCATCCAGTTTCGACAGATCCCCGGGTCTGACCAACAGATGTTCGTAGATCAGCAAGCCGCAAACCACCAGCAGGCCGACCAGGTAGATCCAGCCGAGTCCTGGTGTAAACAGCAGGCTGAAGAGCAGGACCATCATGCCGGCATGGAAGACCCTGGTCAACTGAATCGCGCCCGCCACCCCCAGGGTCACCGGAAATGAATACAGGCCGTACTGACGGTCGAACTCCACATCCTGCAGGGAGTAAAAGATGTCGAAACCGGCCACCCACAGCATCACGGCCATGGCCAGAATGACTGCCGGCCAACCGATGCTGCCGCGCAGGGCGATCCAGGCCCCCAGGGGAGCCGCGGCCAGACAGATTCCCAGAACCACATGCGCCAGCGAGGTAAAGCGCTTGCAGTAACTGTAGAGAACGAGAAATCCCAGGGCCACCGGCGACAGAACCAAGCAGAGGGGATTGAGCATCCAGGCGGCGAGCAGAAAACCACCGAGGGCGACTGCCACCAGCAGCCAGGCTTCCGGGTAGCTGACTCTGCCGGCGGGAAGATGCCGTTGAGCCGTCCGCGGGTTTTCGGCATCGATGCGCGCATCGATGATCCTGTTTAGCCCCATGGCAACGGTCCGGGCGCCGGCCATCGCTACGCAGATCCAGAAAACCTGGCTGAAAGTCGGCGGCCTGCCATTGGCCAGGGAGGCCAGGACCGCGCCGGTCAGGGCGAACGGCAGCGCGAAAACCGTGTGGGAGAATTTGATCATCTCCAGCAGAGTTGTGACTTTGGACCAGCGCAGGGCGTTCATTGTTCTCATCCGGACCGGGGTTCGGAGCGTGCAGGGGGACATTCCCGGCAGTTCGCAGGCCAATGGGGATGTTCAGGCTGTTAACTTACTATGTCGATTGAATTCAGACAACCAGGCATTTCACCGCAGACTTTTCCTTCAAGGCAAACGGAATTCCGCCCAGACCGGTGCATGGTCGGAGGGCCTGCCCATGCCACGGATATCGTAATCGATACCGGCGCCGATGCAGTTGGCCGCCAGGCGCCGGCTACAGAGTATCAGGTCGATGCGCAGGCCGCGCTTGGGATCTCGTTCGAACCCGCGACTGCGATAATCGAACCAGCTGAACAGGTCCTCGCTCTCCGGTGAAACCGCGCGGAAACAATCGACAAGGCCGAGCTGAATAAGGCCCTGCAGCCAGGCCCTCTCCTCCGGAAGGAAGCTGCATTTGCCGGAGCGCAGCCAGCGTTTGGCATTCTCTTCTCCGATGCCGACATCCCCGGCCGCAGGAGCGACGTTCATGTCCCCAACGACGGCCAGATGGCCGTCATTCATGATGCGTTCATTGACATAGGTGTTCATTGCCTGGAAAAACCGTTCCTTGCCCGGGAATTTGACCGGATGTTGACGATTTTCCCCCTGCGGGAAATAACCGTTTACCAGGTGCAGCAAGGAACCGTCATCCAGACCGTAGGTGGCGGCAATCATCCGCCGCTGGGTATTGCACTCCTGGCCGGCAAAGCCTTTACTGACCTCGACCGGCGGCTGCCGGCTGAGGATCGCCACGCCGTAATGGGTCTTCTGACCGAACCAGGTGGCATGGTAGCCGAGGTCATCGATCGCCGCAGCCGGAAAGTCGTGATCTGTGACCTTGGTTTCCTGCAGAGCCAGGAATTCCGGTTGATGTTTTTCGACCACTGCTGCGAGTTGATGCAGCCTGGCCCTGATACTGTTGACATTGAACGAAACGATCTTCATGTCGATTATCCTTGCACAGGAGATTGACCATGGTCAATCCGGCCGCTTCCATCGGCGACAGCTCAAGGTCTATGCCTCTATGAAGCCAACCAACAAAAAAGCCCCCGGTATTAGCCGGGGGCCTGGGTTTCGGAATTTCCGGGTCAGAAGATCGCCAGTCGGGCCATATCCATGACGGCGTTAGGAACAATGCCGAGATAAAGAATACCGATCACCGCCATCACGATAGAAACCACCACGCTGGGCGCGACGGTGACCCAGGAATAATCCTCTTCGGCCTCGCGGAAGTACATGTAGACCATGACCCGAAGGTAGTAATACAGGGAGACCGCAGAGTTGAGAACACCGATCACTGCCAGCCAGACGTAGCCGGCCTTGACGGCACCGGCGAAGATATAGAATTTACCGGCAAAGCCCGCGGTTGGCGGAATCCCCATCAGCGAAAACAGGAAGATAGTAAATGCCACCCCGAGCAGCGGCCGCTTGTAGCCGAATCCGGCAAAACCCTGCAGGGTGAGATTCTCTTCGCCCTTCTTTCCGGCCAGAATCAGAATGGCGAAGGCGCCGATGTTCATGAAGGTGTAAGCCAGCATGTAAAAGAGCACCCCTGAATAGCCGATCTCGTTGGCCGCTACCATCCCCACCAAAGCGTAACCGGCATGGGCGACTGACGAGTAGGCCAGCATGCGCTTGATGTTGGTCTGAGAGATAGCGATAACGTTGCCGACGATCATGGTCAAAACCGCCAGGGCCCACAACACCGCAGTCCATTCCGGCTTGAGGCTGAAAAAGCAGTATTCCATGATCCGCAGGAAGGCGGCAAAGGCCGCCGCCTTGGGCCCGGCGCTCATAAAAGCGGTAATCGGGGTGGGCGCCCCCTGGTAGACGTCCGGCGTCCACATATGGAAAGGGGCCGCCGCGATCTTGAACAGGAAGCCGACACTGATCAGCATGATCCCGGCCAGAGTCATCGGGTTGCCGAGCAGCGAGGAGTGGGCGTTCAGATACACGCCGATTTCGGTAAGCCGGGTCGAACCGGTGACGCCGTAGATCAAGGCCATGCCATACAGCAGGAAACCGGTGGAGAAGGCGCCGAGCAGGAAATATTTGAGGCCCGCCTCGTTGGAGCGCACGTCGCCACGGAAAAACCCGGCCAGAACGTACAGGCAGATGGACAGAACTTCGAGACCGAGGAAAATGGTCATCATGTCGGTCCCGGAGGCCATCCACATCGCACCCGCGGTGGTAAACAAAATCAGCGGGTAGTATTCGCCGATCGGGTAGCCTTCCCGACGGATGTAGTCATCCGACATCAGGATGGTCATCGCCGCGGCGAACAGGAAGGTGATGTTGAAGAAAGTGGCAAAATTGTCCAGGGCCACCGCATCGAAAAAACCGTATTGCGGATTGCCCCAGGCAGAGACCACCGAAAAAGCCGTCACAGCCAGACCGATCAGGCTGATCCACACAACAGGCCGAGTCGTTCCCCGTGGCAGGAAGGCATTGATCATCAGCAGCCCCATGCCGAAGCAGACCAGAATGACCGACGGCATGATCGCCCACATGTTGACGTTCTGTATGGCAGTTTGAACCAGGTTTTCCATGAATTGGCTCCTAAGACACGATGAAATCTATATTTTAATCGTTGATCACAACAGTTGGTGTGGACTGCTCGATCTGTTCGACCGTCATGGCCACCTGCTGTTTGGCCTGAACCTGCTCGATCAGGTTTTCCAGCGTGGGGTTCATCTTCTCGAAGAAGGTGTTGGGATAAATGCCGATCCAGAAAATGAACAGCAGCAGCGGCAGCATAACCACCACCTCCCGAGCCGAGAGATCCTTGAGTTTTTCATTAGCCGGATTTTTGAGTTTGCCGACCATCACCCGCTGGTACATCCAGAGCATGTAGACGGCGGCAAAGATAACCCCTGAGGTGCCGATAATGGCGAACCAGCGCAAGTCACTTTCGAAGGCCCCCACCAGGATCAGGAATTCGCCGACAAAGCCGTTGGTTCCGGGCAGGCCGATCGACGACAGGGTGACGATCAGAAAGATCGTGGCGAACACGGGCATTTTCTTGGCGATGCCGCCGAACTCGGCGATCAGGCGGGTATGCCGTCGCTCGTAGAGGAAGCCGACGATCAGGAAGAGTGCGCCGGTCGAAATGCCGTGGTTGATCATCTGCAGCATGCCGCCGGAAAGGCCCTGCAGGTTCATGGCGAACACGCCGAGCATGACAAAGCCGAGGTGGGACACCGAGGAATAGGCCACCAGTTTCTTGACGTCATCCTGCATCATGGCGACCAGCGCGCCGTAGATGATGCCGATCACACACAGGGTCGCAAAAAACGGCGTGAACGTCTGCGTCGCCTCCGGAAACAGCGGAATCGCAAACCGCACATAGCCGTAAGTCCCCATCTTCAGCAGAATGGCCGCCAGGATGACGGAACCGGCGGTCGGCGCTTCGGTATGCGCATCGGGCAACCAGGTGTGGACCGGGAACATCGGCACCTTGATGGCGAAACTGAAGGCGAAGGCCAGGAACAGCCAGTTCTGCAGATGGCCGGGGATCGTCAGATCGTAGAAATGGGTGATGCTGAAGCCGTTGTCGAAAGCCATGCCGGACTGCAGCGAGTAATAGTAGACGTAGATGATCGCCACCAGCATGAGCAGCGAACCGACCGCGGTGAAAATGAAGAACTTGATCGACGCGTAGATGCGGTTCTTGCCACCCCAGATGCCGATCATGAAATACATGGGGATCAGCATCAGTTCCCAGAAGATGTAGAACAGGAACAGGTCCAGGGAGATGAAGGCGCCGAGCATGGCGGTCTCGAGCAGCAGCGCCAGGGCCATGAAGCCCTTGGTGTGCTTGTCGATGGCGTGCCAGGTGGACAGGATGGTGACCGGCATGATGAAAGTGGTCAGCAGGACCAGCCAGAGGCTGATGCCGTCCACGCCGACGCTGTAGTTCATCTGGAAATAGTCGCCGATACTGATCCACCGGGCAAACTCTGTGTATTGCATGGCCGCTGACGTCTTGAAAGCGTCGTCAAAGGCAAGCGGCAGACTGATGAAGAAGGTGATGATCGTAACGATCAGGGTCACCGACTTGATCAGACGATCCGCCTCCCGGGGCAGGAAGAGCACGATCACCATCCCTACCAGCGGGAAAAACGTCATCAGGCTAAGAAGATTGTCACTCATGAGGCTAAGCTCCTTATATCAACTAAAAAACGATCTACATTTACCGGAGGACGAATATGGCGACCATGACCACCATGCCCAGAACCATGGCCAGGGCATAGTTGTGAAAGAGACCGGTCTGCGTGTATCTCAAGCCGGCCGAGAACAGGTTGGTCAGTTTGCCCACCCCATTGACGATGCCATCGACCACCTTGACGTCAAAGGCCTTCCAGCAGAAGGTGCCGAACGATTTGACGGGATTGACGACGATGGCGTCGTAGAGCTCGTCGACATACCACTTGTTGAAGACCACCCGATGCAGCGTCGAGAAAGTCCTGGTAAAGGCCGCGGGCAGTTCTGGCTTCATGAGATACATGACCGTAGCGGCGGCAATGCCCAAAAATGCCATGGCGATCGACAGGGCGATCATGAAATATTCGACGGCATAGTTGTGATACAAGGCTTCCTTGATGCCGATATTGTAGGCCTCCTGGGCGTGGCCGAAGACCGGCTCCAGGAAATGATGAATGTGGTTGGCGCCGCCGAGCACCGCCGGCACGCCCACATAACCGCCGATCACGGCCAGCAGGCCGAGGACCATCAACGGGATGGTAATGACCAGGGGTGATTCGTGGATATGGTCCTTGGCCTTGGGATCGGTCTTTTCCTTGCCGTAGAAGGTCATGTACAGGCAGCGGAACATATAGAAGGCGGTCATGCCGGCGGCCACCAGGCCGATGGCCCAGATATACCAGGCGCCGCGGGTCGAGGCGAATGTATACCAGAGGATCTCATCCTTGGAGAAAAAGGCTGAAAGGCCTGGCACGCCGGCAATCGCCACACAGGAGACGGCAAAGGTGATAAATGTGATCGGCATCTTCTTGCGCAGGCCGCCCATGTTGCGCATGTCCTGCGGATCGTCATGCAGGTGGGCTTTGTGCAGGGCATGATGCATGGCGTGGATCACCGAGCCGGAGCCGAGGAACAGGCAGGCCTTGAAAAAAGCGTGGGTCATCAGGTGAAAGATGCCGGCGGTGAAGGCGCCGACGCCCATGGCCATGAACATATAGCCCAGCTGCGAGACGGTCGAGTAGGCCAGAACCCGCTTGATGTCGTTCTGGGCGAAGCCGATGCTGGCGGCGAAGATCGCAGTGGCGGCGCCGATGATGGCGACGGTCATCATGGTGGTCGGCGACATGGCGAACAGCACGTTCATCCGCCCGATCATGTAGACGCCGGCGGTGACCATGGTGGCGGCGTGGATCAGGGCGGAAACCGGAGTCGGGCCTTCCATGGCGTCCGGAAGCCATGTATAGAGGGGGATCTGTGCCGATTTGCCGGTTGCGCCGAGGAAGAAACAGAGGGTTGCCGCGGTGACGATGGTGCCGCCGAAGCCGAGCAGGTGGCCATGCTCAGCCAGGTCGACGAAGTTCAGGGTCCAGATGCCGTGCTCGCTGCCGAGCGTCCAGAAAACCAGGAACACGCCGATCAGGAACCCGAAGTCACCGACGCGGTTGACGACGAAGGCCTTTTTGGCCGCGTCGCCGGCACTCTTCTTATCGATGTAGAAGCCGATCAGCAGGTAGGAGCAGAGACCGACGCCCTCCCAGCCGATGAACATGACCATGGCATTGTTGCCCATGACCAGCATGAGCATGGCGAACACGAACAGATTCAGATAGCTGAAAAAGCGATAGTAGCCCGGGTCGCCGTGCATGTAGCCGATGGAGTAAAGATGAATCAGCGAACCAACGCCGGTTACTACCAGCAGCATCAAGGCCGTCAACGGGTCGAACAGGAAGCCCCAGTCGATCTGCAGATCGCCGACCGACATCCAGGACATGATCACCTGCTGGTGAGTCTTTACCGGATCTCCCAGGAGCTGGAAGAAATATTTCACCGAGAGCAGGAAGGGCAGGAACACGGCAATCGTCGCGATCGCCCCGATCGCCTTTTCGCTCCTGATGAACTTTTTACCAAGCAACCCGTTAATGATGCAGCCGATCAGCGGCATGATGGGTATGAGCCACAAGTAGTTGTACATCTATTTCTCCTCCGGACGAAGTCTCACTTCTATAACGACATAACCCGTGCGGCTGAAACCGCTCACCACTTCAGCAGGTCAATTTCCTCGACATCGATCGATTCACGGTTTCTGTAGAAACTGATCATCAGGGCCAGACCGACCGCCGCTTCGGCTGCGGCAACGGCCATGACGAAAAAAACGAAGATCTGGCCATCCATATTATTGAGATGCCTGGACAGGGCGATAAACGTCAGGTTCACAGAATTCAGCATCAGCTCGATACACATGAAGATGACAATCGCATTTTTGCGCGTCAGAACCCCGTAGGTGCCCATAGCGAACAGAATCGCCGCAACAGTCATGTAATGATAAACGCTAATCATTGTGTCTCTCCCGTTGTCCGGTAAGGATTCAAACTTCCTTCTTGGCCAGTATTATTGCACCCACGATTGCGACCAGCAGCAGGATGGAAGCGATTTCAAAGGGCAGCAGGAATTCGGTGAACAGGGTTTTGCCGATCATTTCGGTGTGACCGTACTTGAGGATCGTCGTCTCGGTGACATCCCCCATGGCGCCGGTGACCTGCCCCTTCTTGATGAAGACCACGGCGTTGACCAGAACCAGCAGGCTGGCCAAGGCGGACCAGACGATGCCGTGCATATAACGTTTGCGTGCTTCGGTCCCGAGATTCAGCAGCATGATGACGAACAGGATCAGGACCATGATGGCGCCGGCGTAGACCAGGATCTGCACCGCGGCCATGAAAGGCGCATACAGCATCACGTAGAAAATGGCCAGGCAGAAGAAGGTGTTGACCAGACCGAGCGCACTGTTGACAGGGTTTTTGCTGAGAATCACGATAAGTCCCGAACCCAGCACCACCAGCGCGACAATATAGAAAAACAGTGTCTCCATGATATCTTTGCTCCTCCTGGCTTACTTGAGCAGCCGGTCCTTGGTGAATTCGAAATCTTCGCGATTGTAATCGGCCAGTTCATAGGCGCCGGTCATCTCGATCGCCTCGACCGGGCAGGCCTCAACGCAGTATCCGCAGAAGATGCAGCGCAGCAGGTCGATGGTGTAGACCTCCGGATACTTTTCACCCTTCTCGTTCTCGGCGGACTCAACCGTAATACATTTGGCCGGACAGACGGTCGGGCAGAGATAGCAGGCGACGCATTTTTCCCGGTCCTGGGTCGGGACCAGCCGGTGCAGTCCGCGGAAGCGATCGGAAGGTGTCAGTTTGACGGCCGGATACTGGACCGTCGTCGAATTGCCCGGGAGCACATGCCTGAAGGTGATGCTCAGACCTTTAGCGATTGCTAGAAACATGGATCTATCCTCTTATCTTCACAGGAGTGGGTTTTATGTCAAAAGAACCACAATGGCGGTCACAATTACGTTGAGCAGAGCAAGAGGAATCAGGATCTTCCAACCCAACGTCATCAGCTGATCGTAGCGGACGCGCGGCAGGGTGGCGCGCAGCCAGATGCAGAAGAACATGATCGCGAAGATCTTGCCCAGGATGTTCACAAAGCCCAGGCTGCTCGGCAGCGGGCCGTACCAGCCGCCCAGGAACAAGGTTGAAGCGATGGCGGCGATGACGACCATGTTGGCGTATTCGGCCATGAAGAAGAGGGCGTACTTCATGGAAGAGTATTCGGTACAGAAACCTGAGACCAGCTCGCTCTCCGCCTCGGGCATATCAAAGGGGGTTCGGTTGATCTCCGCAAGGCCGGTGATAATGAACAGGCAGAACGCCAGCGGCTGCGTAAAAACATACCAGTTGGGCAGAAACGGGATCACCCCCCAGAGCGGTCCGGACTGGATGGCGACGATCTGACGCAGGCTCAGGGACTCTGCCAGCATGAACACGGCGATGATGGTCAGGCCGGCGGCCAGTTCATAGGAAATCATCTGCGCCGAAGCGCGGATACCGCCGAGCAGGGAGTATTTGCTGTTGGAACTCCAGCCAGCCAGGACGATACCGTAAACGCCCAGCCCGGCAAACGCGAGAACGTAGAGGATGCCGACGTTCAGATCGGCGATCTGCTGCGGTACCGCCAGACCGTTGATGGTGATATCGGGTCCGAACGGGACCACGGCGATGGTGATGAACGCCGGGATCAGGATCATCATCGGTGCCAGAACGAAAGAGACTACGCTGGCCTGGGCAGGGATGATGTCTTCCTTGAAGAACAGCTTGAGGCCGTCGGCGATCGGCTGCAGCAGGCCGTGCCAGCCGGTTCGCATGGGCCCGAGCCGGGTCTGCATGTGGCCGATGATCTTGCGCTCGCACCAGGTGGCGTAAGCGACAATCAAGATCACGACGATGAAGACAACCAAAATCTTCAACAGCATCATCCCGAGAAAAAGCGGCATATTGTTAGATAAGCTCAGCATTTCCGTCATGACAATCCTCTTCCTCGTTCCGTATTCTCAGTTGAGCCCCAAAGCGGGCCGATAATCGAAGCGGGTTTTTACGTCCCGTTACTTGCTGACTGATACCGGGATGGCTGTTTCTCCCTTGTAGAGGCGGTTGACCCCTGATTCCCCGAAGTGGTAGGGAGCAAACAGAACTCCCTTGGGCAGCCGGTTGTCGACCTTGGCCTTGAGCTTGAGCTCGACACCGTTGCCGGAGATCTTGACCATGTCGCCGTCCTTGATGTCCAGGTCACCGGCGTCCTCGCGGCCCAATTCGACGAAAGCTTCGGGGACCACGGCCAGCGGCCCCTTGGCGCGGGTCGAGGTCGTGCCGCTGTGGTAGAGAGTGCTGCCGGTCACCAGGCGATAGTCCCCCTCGACCAGCGGCGCCGCGGCTGCCGCACCCAGCTTGCGGGTTGGCGGGGCGAGGGTCTCGCCGCCCCAGACCATGCCCTGCGGACCGATCTGGTCGTAGTCGAACGCGGCATAGGCCGGAGTGTCCTTGCCGATCTCGGCGAAAATCGCCGCGGGACCGGTAAAAGCCAGGCTGCCACCGAGCTTGTTGTCGAGCTGACCGATAATTTCGCCGTCGGTTCTGGCCTGCCCGGGTTTGGGGATGCCGGCCCGAACGCGCTGGATACGGCGTTCGGCATTGGTGAAGGTCCCCTCCTTTTCGGCAAAGGATGCCGCCGGCAGGACCACATCCGCCTTCGCGGCGGTACTCGACAGGAAGATATCCTGCACCACGAGGAAGGGCACCTGCTCCAGAGCTTTTTCCACTTTATCCCGATCGGGGTAAGCGGCCACCGGGTCTTCGCCGACCACATACAGAGCGCCCAGCTTGCCTTGCCCGGCAGCTTCCAGCATGGCCTGGGCACCCATGCCCTTGTCGCCCGGCAGGATGCCGAGGTCGATGGCGCCCTGGCTGTTGGCCTTTTCGCCGCACAGGTACAGGCCGCTGCCTTCACGGCCGGCAATCCCGGTCAGCAGGGCCAGATTGGCCGCGGCCACCGCCAGTTCCTTGCTCAAACCGGTGTAAGGCAGGCCATAGGCCAGCATGATGGCGGCATTCTCGGCGCCGGCCAGCTGGCGGGCGGCCTCGCGCAATCCATCCGCGGCAACGCCGGTCCGCGCGGCGACCTGGTCCGGAGTGAATTCCGCCAGGGACTGTTTGAGTTGTTCAACCCCAGCGACGTCCTCGGTTTTGGCCAGTCCTTCGTCCAGCAGAACCTGGCAGAGACCGTTCAGCACATCCAGTTCCAGACCGGGGCCGGACAGCAGGGTCTTGGCGCGAGGCAGCTTGCTCAGCTTGCCGCGCTTGTCCGCCACGACCAGCAGCTGGGCGTTGTTGCGCCGCACTGCCTGATTGATGACCATGCCGACCACGGGATGCGTGTCATAAAAATCATTGCGGATGGCGAGCACCACGTTGGCCTGCTCGATCTGCGGGAAGGTGCCGGTGGAAGCCTGGATGCCGAGGGTTTCGAGCAGACCTTCGGTAACGCCCTTGTAGCACTCGCCGCCGGAGTGATCGAGATTTTCGGTACCGATGGTTTTCGCCAGGTTCTTGAGCAGAAACAGTTCTTCGTTGGTCAGGCGGCCACCGGACAGAATGCCGACACCGGTCCCCTCCTGCGCCGCCCGGAAACCATCGGCGACAGCCTGCAGGGCTTCGTCCCAATCCACCTCGACCAGTCGGTCGTCCTTGCGGACCAGAGGTTTGGCCAGGCGCTCGTCGCTGTTGACGTAGGAGTAGCCGAACCGACCCCGGATGCAGAGGTTGCCGTCGTTGACGCCGATCTTGTCGTTGAAGCGGATGGTTTCGACCTTGTTGTTCAAAACGCCCAGGGTCACGGTGCAGCCGTTGCCGCAGTAGCCGCAGACGCTGTCGACCTCCTTGAGCTGCCAGGGACGGGCCTTGAACTTGAAAGGCCGGGGCAGCAGGGCACCGACCGGGCACATGGAAACGCACTGGCCGCAGAATTCACAGTGGAGTCCGCGATCGAAAGCGGTGGCGATCTTGGTTTCGAAGCCGCGGTTGATGAAGGAGTAGGAACCGTAGCCGACGATCTCATCGCAGACCCGGACGCATTTGCCGCAGAGCACGCAACGGTTCATGTTGCGCTCGATCAGCGGGTTGACTTCGTCAGTGGGCAGGTCGAATTTTTCACCCTCGAAACGGTTGGTCACCACTTCGTATTCGTAGGTCAGATCCTGCAGGTCGCACTCGCCGCCCTTGTCGCAGATCGGACATTCGATCACGTGGTTGACCAGCAGAAACTCCAGCACCGTCTTGCGGACCTTGGTGATCTCTTCGGAATTGGTCGTCACGACCATACCCTCCGTCACCGGCGTGGTGCAGGAGGGAATCAGACGGCCCTTCATCTGCTCGACCTCGACCAGGCAGATGCGGCAGGCGCCGTAAGGCAGCAGTTTCTTGGCATAGCAGAGCACCGGGATGTCGATGCCGTTTTCCTTGGCCGCCTCGTAGATAGTGGCGTTTTTCGGGACTGTAATCTGCTTGCCGTCGATCGTCAGGTTAACCATCGTGTCCTCGTTATCGTGTCAGCTGGATATCGTCTATTCAATCGCCATGAAGCGGCAGGCATCGTAGCAGGAGGTGCACTCGGTGCACTTGTCACGGTCGATATAGGCCACCTTGCCCTTCTCCCAGGAGATGCAGTCGACCGGACAGACCTTGGGACAGAGGCCGCACTTCTTGCACTTCTCCTCGATGACGCGGTAATGCAGCAGCGGCTTGCAGGCGTGCGAGGGGCACTCCTTCTCATGAATGTGTGCTTCGTATTCATTCCGGAAGTAGCGGATGGTCGACAGGACCGGGTTGGGGGCCGTCTGCCCCAGACCGCAGAGCGAACTTTTCTTGATGTCGATGGCCATGTCCTCGAGCATCTCGATGTCGCCCTCCTGCCCCTCGCCCTCGGTGATCCGCTCGAGAATCTCCAGCATGATCTTCAGGCCGATGCGGCAGGGGATGCACTTGCCGCAGGACTCGACGCGGGTGAAGTTCAGGAAGAAGCGGGCGATATCCACCATGCAGGTGGTCTCGTCCATGACCACCAGGCCGCCGGAGCCCATCATGGCGCCGGCCTTGATCAGCGAGTCGTAGTCGACCTCGGCGTCCAGGGCCTCGGCCGGCAGGCAGCCGCCGGAGGGGCCGCCGGCCTGTACCGCCTTGAACTTGCGGTTGTTGTGGATGCCGCCGCAGACGTCGTAGATGACTTCCTTCATGGTGGTGCCGGCGGGAACCTCGACCAAGCCGGTGTGCTTGACCTTGCCGGTCAGGGCGAAAATCTTGGTGCCTTTGGTGCCTTCGGTGCCGATCGAGTTGAACCAGTCGGCGCCGTGGTAGAAGATGTAGGCGACATTGGCGAAGGTCTCGACGTTGTTGATGTTGGTCGGATAGGTCCAGAGACCGCGCACGGCCGGGAAGGGCGGGCGGGGCCGGGACATGCCGCGCTCGCCTTCGATGGAGGCCATCAGGGCGGTTTCCTCGCCGCAGACGAAGGCGCCGGCACCGGCTTTGATGCGCATGTCGAAATCGAAGCCGAGGCCCATGCAGTCCTTGCCGAGGATGCCTTTTTCATAGCAGGTATCGATGGCCATCTGCAGGCGCTTGATGGCCAGCGGGTATTCGGCGCGGCAATAGACGTAGCCGAAGCCGCAGCCGATGGCGTAGGCGGCGATCATCATGCCCTCGATAACGCCGTAGGGGTCGCCCTCGAGCACCGAGCGGTCCATGAAGGCGCCGGGGTCGCCTTCGTCCGCGTTGCAGATCAGGTACTTTTTATCGCCGGGTGTCGCCTTGCAGAAAGACCACTTGACGCCGGTCGGGAAGCCGCCGCCGCCGCGGCCGCGCAGGCCGGAACGCTTGACTTCCTCGATAACATCCTCCGGCTTCATGGTCACGGCCTTCTTGATGCCGGTAAAACCCTGGTTGGCAAGAAAGTCGTCCATGCTTTCGGCGTCGATGATGCCGCAGCGGGAGAAGATGATGCGCTGCTGCTTCTCGAGGAACTTGTCGTAGTAAGGTCCGGCGACCTTTTTCGGGACCGGCTCGTTGCCGAGCATGTGCTGCTCGACGATCTGCGGCACCAGTTCGGGTGTCACGAAATCGTAGGTCACCGCATCCTGACCGGGCAGGATGACGTCGACCAGTACGTCGTTGGCGCACAGACCACGGCAGCCGGTCTTCTTGACATCACAGTGGCTGCCGATCTTGGCTGCGACCCCCTGCCTTTCGAATTCGGCCTCGAAGGCTTCGACCACGCCCTGGGCGCCGGAAGCAAGGCCGCCGGTACCGGTACAGATCAATACTTGGACATTTTCAGCTGTTTCGGCCATATATCCCTCGGTCATCCCAGTTCTTTGTATTTGTCCATGACTTCGTTGGTTTTCTGCACGGTCAGCGAGCCGTAGGTGCCGTCGTTGACCATAATGACCGGCGCCATGCCGCAGGCGCCGATGCAGGCGACGTGCTCCACCGTGAACAACAGGTCTTCCGTGGTCTCGGCGTGGCCGATGCCCAGACGATCCGAGATGGTGTCGCCGATGCGGACCGCGCCCTTGACGTGACAGGCCGTGCCCATGCAGATGCGGATGATGTATTTGCCGCGCGGCTCAAGATGGAACTGGGCGTAGAAGGTCAGCACGCCATAGATCTGGCTGGGGTAAACGTTCAGGCGCTCCGCAGCCAGGTGCACGGTCGGCTCGGGCACGTAGCCGTAAAACTCCTGGATGCCCTGCAGCACCGGCATCAGCGCGCCGGGCATATCAAGATACTTGTCGATGACCTGGTTGGCGCCGGTCAGATCGATTTCTTCTTCCTGGACGTTGGTTTCGACAGCCTCACTCATAGCTGGCTCCTCGGATGGTTAACGGTCAATCTCGCCCAGCACGATATCGAGTGTGCCGATAATCGCCACTACGTCGGCGATCAGCCCGCCTTCGACCATTTTGGGCAGAGCCTGCAGGTTGACGAAGGAAGCCGGACGGATCTTCATGCGATAGGGACGGGGGCCGCCCTCTGAATTGATGTAGAAACCGACCTCGCCCTTGGGATTCTCGACACCGACATAGACTTCACCCTTTTCGGCCGGGAAGCCTTCGGTAATGATCTTGAACTGATGAATCAGGGCCTCGATGGTATTGACCACATCCTGCTTGGGCGGCAGCACGACCTTGGGCGCATCGGCCAGGATCGGACCCGGCTCGAGCTTGTCGAGGGCCTGGTGGATGATCTTGCAGGATTCACGCATCTCCTTGAGACGGGCATGGTAACGGGCCCAGGTATCGCAGCCCTGCTCGACGATAACCTCAAAATCGTAGTTCTCGTAGCCGCTGTAAGGCTGGTCGCGGCGCAGGTCCCAGTCGACCCCGGAAGCGCGGAGCGAAGGCCCGGTGACACCGAGATCGATGGCATCCTCGCCGCTGATCACGCCGACATCCATGATCCGCTTCTGCCAGATCTTGTTGCCGGTCAACAACCCTTCGTAGGTTTCGATATGCCGCGGCATCTCGTTGACGAAGTCACGGATCTCCTGCTCGAGGCCGGCCGGCAGGTCGGCCGACAGGCCGCCGACGCGGAAATAGTTCGAGGTCATGCGGGCCCCGGAGACCTTCTCGTAGATGTTCATGATGTGCTCGCGCTCGCGAAAGCAGTAAATGAACACCGTCATGGCACCGATATCGAGAGCATGACAGGCCAGCCAGACCAGATGGCTCTTGAGACGGGTCAGTTCGGCCAGCAGGACACGCACCACCTGCGCCCGCTCCGGAATCGCATCGCTCAGACCGAGCAGCTTCTCGACAGCCAGCACGTAGCCGAGATTGTTGTGCATGGGCGCAAGGTAGTCGAGCCGGTCGGTCAGGGGCAGGATCTGGTGGTAAGTACGATGCTCGGACAGCTTTTCGATGCCGCGATGCAGGAAGCCGATATGCGGAACGGCCTTGACGACTTTCTCGCCGTCCAGCTCCAGAACCAGCCGCAGCACACCGTGGGTCGAGGGATGCTGAGGTCCCATGTTGATGGTCATGGTTTCAACGTTTGCCATTTGTCTGCCTCATCTATGAAAAGGTAAACCTGATTTCCCGTGAACTACTCAATCCGACCCTGATAAGGCTCGCGGTCGGGCCCCTGGACCGGATAATCCTTGCGCAGCGGGTGACCTTCCCAGTCGTCCGGCATCAGAATGCGGCGCGGATCAGGATGATTGTTGAAGACGATGCCCATCATGTCCCAGCATTCCCGCTCCAGCCAGTTGGCGGTCGACCAGATGCCGCTGACCGTGTCGATGGTGGCATCGGCCTCCTCGACCGGAGCCTTGAGGCGCAAGCGCAGATGGTCGCCGATGCTGTACAGCTGGTAGACCACCATGAAGCGCGGCGCCTGGCCCAGGTAGTCCAAACTGCAGAGGTCGGTCAGGAAATTGAAGCCCAGTTCCTCCTTCAAGAAGGTGCAGACCGCAACGATCTCTTCCTTCTTGACGGTGACGGTCATTTCGCCGCGGAATTCGCGCTCATCCAATACCGTGTCGCCGAACTTGGCTTTCAGCTTTTCAACAACAGCCTGTAAAGTCATAACGGTTGCTTCCTGTCTTGGTAGAATTCGTTCTCCGCCGGATGCCGGCCGGAACTCAAATCAGATCAGATTTCACTGATGCGCTCGCCGATGCCGAGGGAGGCGCCGAAGGAATTGCGCTCCTGCATGATCTTCTCCTGCAGCTTCATGAGCCCGTAAATCAGACCTTCCGGGCGCGGCGGGCAACCAGGGATGTAGACATCCACCGGCAGATATTCATCGACACCCTGCACCGTGCTGTAGGTATCGAAAATGCCCCCCGAGCAGGCACAGGCGCCCATGGCTATGACATAGCGGGGTTCCGGCATCTGCTCATAGACCGTCTGGATGACAGGCGCCATCTTCTTGGTCACCGTCCCGGCTACAATGATCAGGTCCGCCTGCCGCGGCGAAGCACGGAACAGCACTCCGAAGCGGTCGAGGTCGAAGCGCGCGGCGCCACTGGCCATCATTTCGATGGCGCAGCAGGCCAGACCAAAGGTCATCGGCCAGAGTGAACGAGAACGCGACCAGTTGACAACCTTGTCCAGGGACGTAGTGATGACATTATTGCCCAGGGTTTCTTCTACTCCCATTCCAGACCTCCCTTTTTCCACTCATAGACGAAGCCGATGATCAGCACGAAGACAAAGACACCCATGGCAGCAGCGCCGTACAGGCCGAGTTCCTTGAAGACCACCGCCCAGGGGTACATGAAGACCACCTCGATGTCGAAGACGATGAAAGTCATCGCCACCAGGTAGAACTTCACCGAAAACCGTTCACGCGCTGAGCCGACCGGCGGCATCCCGCACTCATAAGGGGACAGCTTCACTGCGCTCGGCTTCTTCTGGCCAATCAGGCCGGAGAAGACGACCGAACCGATGGCGAAGCAGACGGCAATCACGATCAGGGTAAAAATCGGAAGGTAAGTATCCAGCATTAAAGGGTCCTCCTACCAATAAGAGCTTTGCCGAAAGGCAGCCACAATTCCAGTATCGGCGGCAATTTTGCCGACTGAACGTTAGGATAAGTAGCCACCCAATGTCAAGGAAAAAATACAGTATACTGTATGCAATACCGTGACCTGCAAACCCCCTTGTAACGGGGTTTTAGGTGGACTGAGGATAATTCTTGAGAAGGGATGGAAAAGGGTGGCGAATACCGCCTCTTAGAGGTGCTTAATCCCTCCATGGCGGGGTTTTTCGAAGAGGCTTTGCTTCACCGCCGCAGCCGCTCGGCGCGATTCATGGCTGCCAGCAGCAGTCCCATGGCAATGAACGCCCCCGGCGGCAGAATCATCAGAATGAGAGGCTGGTAGCCGGCGCCGAAGACCGCCACGCCCAGCAGGGTGCCGGCGCCGAACAGCTCGCGCACCGCGCCCAGCACGAACAGCGCCAGGGTGAAACCGAAGCCCATGCCGACCCCGTCGATCACCGACGGCAACAGGGGATTGCGGGAGGCGAACGCTTCCGCGCGGCCGAGGATCAGGCAGTTGACCACAATCAGCGGGATGAAGATGCCGAGCGCCTTGTGCAGATCGTAGAAGTAAGCCTCCATGCCCAGCTGCACCACCGTCACGAAGGAGGCGATGACCACGATAAAGGAGGGGATGCGCACCCGGGCCGGGATCAGCCGGCGCAGGCTGGCGACCACGATGTTCGAACAGACCAGGACGAAGGTGGTGGCAAAGCCCATGCCGAGACCATTGACGGCACTGGTGGTCACGGCCAGCGCCGGGCAGAGCCCCAGCAGCAGCCGGAAAACCGCATTTTCGCGCCAGATCCCTTTGCTGAATTCCCGGGTCAGACTCATGACTGCACTCCTCTGCCGGATGGTGCCATGATTTCGTCGCGATGCTCCTTGAAGAATTCCAGACCGCGCCGTACGGCGCCGACCACGGCCCGTGGGGAAATGGTCGCGCCGGTGATCTGGTCGAAATCGCCGCCGTCTTTCTTGACCCGCCAATCGGCATTGCCCAGGGACTTGCCCTTGAACAGCTCTTTGAACCAGGGTTCTTCGATCTTGTCGCCGAGACCGGGCGTTTCCGCATGATTGAGGATTTCGATGCCGGTTACCGTGCCGTCGGGGTCGACGCCGACCATGACGGCGATGTTGCCGCTGTAGCCGTCAGGGGCAACGACTGTAAAAGCCACCCCGTTGATATGACCGTCGCGCCGCCCCCGGTAAAAGGTCCTGGCCAGATCCCGGCCGCGCCGGTCCTGGCCGATGATCAGCTTGACGGTATCCTGGTCGGGGCTGTTCTCGTTCGGCGGCAGCACCGCGTTCAGGGCCCGCAGGGTCTCCAGGCGGCGCTGCTCGGCAATCGGCTCGCGGGTTGCTTTTTCCACCAGCGACAGGATCAGGCCCGCGCCGGCGGCGATCAGGGTCAGCACCAGGGCCAGCCGCAGCATTTCCTTCATTGCAGGACCCCTTTCCGGGCCACGCCGAAGGTTCGGGGGCGAACATAGCGGTCGATCAGGGGCGTGGCGGCATTCATCAGCAGGATGGCGAAGGAAACGCCCTCCGGATAGCCGCCGAACAGCCGGATAATCACGGTCAGCACGCCGCAGCCGACGCCGAACAAAACCATGCCGCCCGCCGAGACCGGGGTCGTGACCATGTCGGTCGCCATATAAAAGGCGCCCAGCACCAGCCCGCCGGTCACCAGGTGAAAAACCGGGTCCGGATATTTGTCGGAGTCGACCAGCCAGAACAGGCCGGACAAAACCACCACGCTTGCCACGTAGGACAACGGGATGTGCCAGGTCAGGATCTTGCGCCAGAACAGGTAGACCGCTCCGGCGAGCAGGGCCAGGGCGGAGACTTCGCCGACGCAGCCGGGCATGTTGCCGACAAGGTAGTCCCAGGTCCCGCCCTGCAGGCTCTCCGGCATGCGGCCGGTAAGCATTACTGCGGTCTTCCACTCGCCGAGCGGCGTCGCCGCCGAGACGGCATCGAGCCCGGTACTGAGGGGTTCGGGCTTGCTCCAGGTGGTCATCTGCACCGGAAAGGAGATCAGCAGAATCACCCGGGCGACCAGGGCCGGGTTGAAGAGATTATAGCCCAGACCGCCGAAAATCTGCTTGCCGATGGCGATCGCGAAAAAGGCGCCGAGCAGAGTCATCCACCAGGGACTCGAGGGCGGTAGGTTCAACGCCAGGAGGATTCCGGTCACCACGGCGCTGCCGTCGCTCACCGTCACCGGCTGCTTCATCAGGCGCTGGCAGACCACCTCGCAAACCAGACAGCCGAGTACCGACAGCAGCAGCACGAACAGCGCCGGCAGGCCGAAAAAAAAGATCGCTACCGCACAGGCCGGCAGCAGGCTGTAGATCACCGCCCGCATGATTTTTGTGGTCGAGCCGCCGGAATGAATGTGCGGCGACGACGAGAGGTAGACTTGCTGACTCACCTTAACCACTCCTCTTGCGGGCCATGATGGCCGCCTTGGCATAGCGGATGGTTTGCACCAGGGGAATGGCGGCCGGGCAGCTGAAGCTGCAGCAGCCGCATTCAATGCAGTCGAGAGCCCGATAGTCCTCGGCCTCCTCCATGCGGTCCAACCGGCCGTATGCTGCGATGGTGGTCGGCAGGAGGTTGGCCGGGCAGCCCTGGACGCAGCGGGCGCAGCGGATGCAAGGCCCCTCCTGCCGCAACGGCAGATCCTGCTCGCGCAGCAGCAGGACGCCCGAAGTGCCCCGGGTGGCGGGAATAGCCAGGTCGACCTGGGCGATCCCCATCATCGGCCCACCGAGGATGATCTTGCCAGGATCCTCGTCAATGCCACCGCAGGCTTCCACCAGGTGGGCAACCGGCATGCCGATCCTGATCCGCAGGTTCTTGGGCTCCCTGACCGCCGCCCCGGTCACCGTGCAGACCCGCTCGATCAGCGGCGTTCCCCGCAGCACCGCATCGGCGATCGCTGCCGTCGTACCGACATTCTGGACCACCACACCGATATCCATCGGCAGGCCCCCGGAGGGCACCTCGCGGCCGGTGATGGCCTTGATCAACTGCTTCTCCGCGCCCTGCGGGTACTTGACCGGCAGCGGTACCACCTCAACATCGCGGCCACTGCAACGCTGATTCAGCAGCTCGATAGCGTCTGGCTTGTTCTCTTCGATACCGATGACCACCCGGCAGCTGGCAAAGATTTTCTGCAGGACGGCGACGCCCTCCAGCAGGCGGTCGGCCTCCTCCAGCATCAGACGGTGATCGGCGGTCAGGTAAGGCTCGCACTCGACACCGTTCAGAATCACTGTGTCAATCGGTTTTTCCGGCGGCGGCGAAAGCTTGACATGCGCCGGGAAAGTGGCGCCGCCCAGGCCGACCACTCCGGCCCGGCGAATCAGGTCGATGATGTCCTCGGCTTCCAGAGCCGCGAGATCCTCCACCGCCGGCCTTTCCTGCCAGCGGTCCTCGTCGTCGGCCCGGATGACCACGGCCGGCAGACTGCTGCCGGCGGGATGCGGACGCGCCTCGACCGCCGTCACCTCGCCGGAGGTCGGCGCATGCACCGGTACCGAAACAAAGCCGCGCGCCTCGCCGATAACCTGCCCTTTCAGCACCCGGTCGCCGACCGCGACGCAGGGGTTGGCGGGGGCACCGATATGCTGGGCCATGGGCACCACGTACTCCGCCGGCAGCGGGCAGTCTTCGATCGGCTTGTGGGCCGTCGCCTGTTTCTGGTCGGGGGGGTGAACGCCCCCTGCAAAGGTCATCTGTCTCATAATCCGGCGCTCAGGCGGCATCCGATTTCACCGGCACCACGGCCGGCGGGTAGCTGCTGCCCGGAGGGTATCCGGCGACGAAATCCCGGATGCAATGGGTCGGGCACTTGTCCACCGCCGCTCCGGCGTTTCCGGCATTGTCGTAGTCGACCCGAGCCAGCAATTGCTCGATCACATAGGCCTCGGGCACAGTCTTTTCGCAGATATGGCAGCTGATGCAGCCGACCTGGCAGTACTTGCGCACCAGTGCCCCCTTGTCGTGACTGTTGCAGAGAACGTGAACGCTGGTCTTCAGCGGAGCCATCCGAATCACCTGACGAGGGCAGACGGAAATGCATTTCCGGCAGCCGGTGCATTTCTCGCGGCTGATCACCGCCAATCCCTTGGGGGTCATCTCGATGGCATCGAAAGGGCAGATCCTGGCACAGGTCCCCAGGCCGAGGCAGCCGCCGGGGCAGACCTTCGGTCCGCCGGCCAGTTTCTGTGCGGCGACGCAGTCGGTCAACCCCAGGTAGCGGTAGCGGTTGCTGGCGGTTTCATTGTCACCCTGGCAAAGCACGACCGCCACCTCCGGTTCGCGGATAGCGACTTCGACACCCAGAATGTTCGCCACCTTGGCCGCAGCCGCAGCACCGCCGGGAGGGCATTGGTTCGCATCGATTTCGCCGGCCACCAGGGCCTTGGCGTATCCGGCGCAGCCGGGATAGCCGCAGGCCCCGCAATTGGCGCCCGGCAGAGCCTCCAGGATTGCCAGCTCGCGCGGGTCAACTTCGACGGCGAAGCGTTTGGCGGCCAGGCCAAGCGCGACGGCGGCCACCAGGCCGATACCGCCCAGACTGAAGATAGCAGTCAACATCGTCTCTCTACCAGTTCAACTCTTAAAAAAAACGCCGGCCCGGGGTTCCGGTCCTGGCCTCCCTGCAGCCTGTCCGCTCGAAAACGAAGAGGGCCTATCCCTTGACCAGACCGGCAAATCCCATAAAAGCCAGGGACAGCAGCCCGGCCGTGACCAGGGCGATGGCCGTGCCGCGGAAACTGGCCGGTACGGGACAGAGATCAAGCCGTTCCCGCAGGCCCGCAAACAGCACCATGGCCAGAGTGAAGCCCAGGGCGGCGCCGATCGCAAAAACGATTCCCTCGAGGAAAGTGTAGTCCTTCTGGATGTTCAGTACGGCCAGACCGAGTACGGCGCAGTTGGTGGTGATCAGCGGCAGAAAAATGCCGAGCGACTGGTAAAGCACCGGGCTCACCTTCTGGATGACCATTTCCACCAGCTGCACCAGCGACGCGATCACCAGGATGAAGGCGATGGTCTGCAGGTATTCGATGCCGAAGGGATTCAGCAGAAAATACTGGATAAACCAGGTGACGACGGTGGCGACCGTCATCACGAAGGTGACGGCCATGCCCATGCCGAGCGCGGTCTCCACCTTTTTGGAAACGCCCATGAAGGGACAGATTCCCAGAAAGCGCGCCAACACGAAGTTGTTGACGAAGATGGCGCTGATCATGATGAGCAAGAGTTGGGTCATCGATCCGGTTCTTCAACAGGTGGCAATTGGTCTGACCAGTGGTTATAAAACAGGACGCCTCGCGTGTCAAACGCTAATCCTGTTCCGCAAGGCAATTGATTGGCGACTATCTGAACACATTATTCAGTTCACTTGCAACCGGGACCCCGTCCGCCGGCAAAAAAATTGCCGGCGTGAGTATTAAAACAATTGAATTACGCCAATTTTGTGCTACATTTTCCAAATTCGTGCTACCGCCTTCCTTCAATTTCATTGAGATTGCCGATGTTCTTCCGCCTGCTGCCGCTCTATCTGGTTTTTGTCCTGCCTTTGACCGCTGCCGCTCACGTCAATGGCCACTCCCACCTCCCGGATCTCAGCCAGGGGTCTTCTCGGAGTGAGGCACAGCCGCCCGCATCACACGCACAGACGTCGCTGATCGAAAAGCGACCTTTTCCCGCTGCCGACCCGGAAGCTCTGGGGTCTCTCGCGGCAGGCCAGCAGGACATCCGGCGGGAAATTACACGCCTGCACCGCGAGATCGCCGTCCTGCGTGCCGAAATGGCACAGCCGGGTCTGACCGAGATTCTCGGAGGAATCGGCTACATCATCGGTTTTTTTGGCCTTTATGCCTGGTTTCGGGTTCGGCGAGGCGCTCCTGTGTGAGGCTGGTTGCTGCGACCCCGGACCGGCGCCCTGATCTCCGGAGGGTTCATGCATTTGTCTGACGGCGTCATGCCCACCACGCTCGCCCTCGGTTGCGCGGCGGCCAGTCTGGCCATCGCCGCCTGGAGCACCCGCCGCATCCCGGAGCGCGACCTGCCCCGGGTCGCCGTGATGACCGCCGCCTTCTTCGTGGCGACGCTGGTGCACGTGCCGCTCGGACCGACCAGCATGCACCTGCTGCTGCCCGGCCTGGTCGGCGTCCTGCTCGGTCCTGCCGCTTTCGCGGCGATCGGTTTGGGACTGGTGCTGCAAAGCCTGTTGTTCCAGTTCGGCGGTCTGACCGCCCTCGGCGGCAACGCCCTGCTGATGGGCCTGCCGGCCCTGGCCTGCGGCCTGCTGTTCCGCCTCGGCCGGCGGCTGAACCTGCGCCGCAGAATCGCCCTGGCCGTCGTCTGCGGTGCGCTCGGCACCTTCGGTGCAGCGCTGCTGATGGCCCTGCTGCTGGCACTTTCC
>DATFJP010000140.1:0-2906 GCA_035269105.1 Desulfuromonadales bacterium | reverse complement strand
TTCCCTGGCTGCCGTCCTGCTGGTTGCGGTGCACCTCTTCCTGGCCGAGACCTGGCAAACCGAACTGCGTCTGATGCTTGCCGCCTGCCTGCTGGGTGTCCTGGTCGACAGCGTCCAGCAGACTCTGGGAGTATTTACCTTCCGTGCATCTCCCGACTGGCCTCTCTGGCTGCCGCCATGGGTATTCGTGATCTGGGCCCAGTTCGCCACCCTGTTCCGCTTCGCCCTTTACTGGCTGTCAGGACGCTACCTGCTGGGTGCCGTTCTGGGCATGGTCGGCGGGCCATTGGCTTATTGGACCGGCATCCGGCTGGAAGCCGCACGGTTCGGCGACATGCCGGGGCTCAGCATCGTCTCTCTGGCCGTCGTCTGGGCCCTGGTCACCCCGCTGCTGGTCTGGCTGAGTGACCGTCAGGGAGGCGGGGAGGGACGGTACCGTTGGTTCGGCGCTGACAGATGACCTCTGCTGGTGGTTGCAACCGTCGGGGAAGGGCGAGAGGAGCTATCATGAAAAGACTCAAGGAAACAGCGATCATGCTATTGATGTCTGTCCTGTTCTCTTTGCCGAATAGCGGTTCGGCTGCCGAAATCGGGGGCGTGGTCTTTGTCGACGAATTGCAGACCGGTGATGTCGCCTTCTCCCTGCAAGGTGTCGGCCTGCTAAAATGGGCGCGCCTGTTCGATGTCTATGCCGGGGCCTTTTATCTGCCGGCCGAACGAGCGGCGGGCGACTGGCGGGAGAACATCGCCAAACATCTGGAGTTGGCCTACTTTCGCGAAATCGAGGCCCAGGATTTTGCGCGTTCCTCCGACCAGCTTTTGCAACGCAATCTCGCAACCGGAGAATACCAGGCGTTGCAGCAGCGTCTGCAGACCTTCTACCAGCTGTTCCGGGACGTTCGTCCGGGTGATCGCTATGCTCTGACCTACCGGCCCGGCGACGGCACCGAACTGAGCTTGAACGGACAATTGCTGGGCAGCGTGCCGGGCCACGATTTTGCAGTCGCCTATTTCGGTCTCTGGCTGGGCGAGAGCCCGATCAGCGAACACTTCCGCAATCGTCTGCTGGGAGCTGGCGGTGGCTGAAGGAACCGGGTGGAAAGAGGCCTTTTGCTCGGCATTAAAAAACCTTCACTGCCCGGCATCGTCGAGTTCCCGGCGCAGGGGAGCGCTTTGCTCGGTCCGGAAAAGCTTGCCGGCGGTGGGAGGAAAGAAAACCAGGCCGAGATAACCGTCGATGGTGATGCGGTCACCGGTGGCGATGATGTCCGCCGCGGCGGCAATGCCGGAAACGCAGGGTATGCCGTATTCGCGGGCGATAATGGCGCCATGGATCAGCATGCCGCCGCGCCGTTCGATGATGCCGCCGGCCAGCGGCACGACGAAGGTCATGTTCGGATCGATGGCGTCGCAGACCAGAATTTCCCCGGCCCGGAATTCGGCAAGATCCTCCCTGGCGTGAATCACCCGTGCCGCGGCCGTGGCCAGCCCAGGGCTGGCCGGCTGGCCCTGCAGCTGGCGGGCCCGAAAATCTGCAGAGGCATCCTGGCCCGGGGCAGTCCCAGGCCGGGTTGAAACCGAAGAGGTCCCATTGTCTTCCAGGAGCAGATGCTCCAGGGCGGCAGACCGCTTTTCTTCGAGTCGGGCCCGGCCTTCCCGTTCCGCCCGCTGCAGTTCGCGAACGATCTTGTCGAGACTGATGTTGTCGTCGTCGCGCAGCCGGTAGCTGGCCCGGCCGAGGGCCAGGATCCGTGCGGCCTGGCGGCGCTCATCGCCGGCAAAACCTTCGAGATAACGGTTTTCCAGGGTCCCGTTTTTTCTGGACACGGCGGTGGCCGGGGTCCGGGCCATTTCCAGAAGCAGCTTTCGGACCAAGGCGATTTCCAGGCCGAGTTCCTCGGCCAGGGCTGCCAGCCTGGCAGCTGATTGTTCCGGGATTGCGGCCGGTGCTGATGCCAGCGCCTGCCGCAAGGTGTCATCCCGGCGCAGATCCTCCGCCCAGGCCGCCAGTCGGTGATTTCTGTCCACGGCCCTTAATTCGCCGCCTTTCAGCAGATCGACGAATTCGAAAGGGTCTTCGGGCTGCACGGCGTCATTATAAAATTCCCCGAACAGGCGGATGCCGTGGGCCATCGGGATGCACTCGCTGCGATAGGTGCTTTCCCAGTGTTGCCGAGCCTGCCGCCGGAGCAGGATCTGCCTGGCCAGGTTACGGTCGTCGAGAGCCTGCAGGTCGACTTCAGCCAGCTGCCGTGCTTCAGCCTCCATACCGGGGATGACGTTCTTTTCAATGTTGTCACGGAGCTGTTCGAGATTTTCCAGGCTGCGTCTGAGGCTGAGGTACCAGAGACGCGGATCGTCGCGATTGTCCGTCCTGGTTGTCACCGGGCGCGCCTGCAGCAGGATCAGCCGGTCGCCCGACCAGGTCCATTCGATATCCTGGGGCTGGCCCAGATCCTTTTCCAGGGCCAGGGCGGTTTGGGCGAGTTGCCGAATTTCTTCAGAGTTCAGAACCGGCTGGCTTCCATTCTCTGCCGGCAGGGAGGTCAACTTTATCCCATCCCCGGCCGGGGTCATTTGACTGTGTCTGTCCGCCGCCCTGAAGGTGATTGTTCCTAAGGTCGCCCGGTCCAGTTCCCAGAAATCGGGTTCGACGCTGCCCTCCACCAGCCCCTGGTTGAGACCGGGGACAGCCTCGATGGCCAGTCTCTGCGGATCGCTCGGACTGATACTGAAAATCACGCCCGATTTTTCGCCGACCACCAGTTCCTGGACCAGCACAGCCATGGTGCTGGCTGCGATGTCGAGGCCCAGCTCCTTCCGGTAAAGCAGCGCCCGATCGGACCAGAGCGAAGCCCAGACTTTGCGTACCGCCAGCATCTGCTTTTCGCTGCCGCGAATATTGA
>DATFJP010000139.1:0-7892 GCA_035269105.1 Desulfuromonadales bacterium | reverse complement strand
AAATCAATTCGCGCGACATCAAGAAGGTGCCGACTCTGCGCGGCAAGACCATCATCAACGCCTTTTTCGAAGCCAGCACCCGGACCCGGCTATCCTTCGAAATCGCCGGCAAGCGGCTTTCTGCCGACACCGTCAACATCTCCGGGTCGACCTCCTCGGTCGTCAAGGGCGAGACGCTGGAGGATACCGCCAAAAACATCGAGGCCATGGCGCCCGATATCATCGTGATCCGGCACGGCCATTCCGGAGCTCCCCATTATCTGGCGGAGCGGGTCAATTGTTCCATCGTCAATGCCGGCGACGGCGCCCACGAGCACCCGAGCCAGGCTTTGCTCGACCTGATGACCATGCGCGAGCACAAAGGCAGAATCCGCGGACTCGATGTCGCCATTGTCGGTGATATCACCCACAGCCGCGTCGCCCGTTCCAATATCTACGCCCTGTCCCGGATGGGAGCCTGCGTGCGTCTGGCCGGGCCCGGGACCATGCTGCCCCCCGGCATCGAACGCATGGGCAACGTCAAGGTTTACAGTGACCTGCGCGATGCCATTCGAGAGGCGGACGTGGTCATGATGCTGCGCATCCAGCTTGAGCGGCAGAGCAAGACGCTCTTGCCGAGTCTGCGCGAATATGCCCGTTTTTATGGACTGAACCCGGAGAACCTGCTGCTGGCGAAGCGGGATGCCATCGTCATGCACCCCGGTCCGATCAACCGCGGCGTCGAGCTCTCTTCCTACGTCGCCGACGGCGTCCAGAATGTCATTCTCGACCAGGTCGAAAACGGAGTCGCCGTCCGCATGGCGCTGCTCTACCTGGTCAGCGGTGTTGACTCCATACAGGACTAAGAAAGCTTTCGACGCTTTGCAGAGAGAAAGGCGACAACCATGAACAAGCTCTTGATCAAAGGCGGGCGGGTGATCGATCCGGCCCAGAAGCTGGATGCAAACCTGGACATCCTGATCGAAAACGGGGTCATCATTGCCGTCGAGGCTGAGATCGCCGAGGCCGGCGCCGAGGTCATCGATGCATCCGGCAGACTGGTCACCCCCGGCCTGATCGATATCCATGTCCATTTGCGCGATCCCGGCCTGGAATACAAGGAAGACATCGTTTCCGGCACGGCCGCGGCGGTGCGCGGCGGTTTCACCGCGGTGGCCTGCATGCCCAACACCAAGCCGGTCAACGACAACCAGACCGTCACCCGCTATATTCTGCAGAAAGCCGAACAGGAAGGCAGTTGCCGGGTGTTTCCGGTTGCCAGCATCACCAAAGGCATGGCCGGCGAAAGCCTGACCGAAATGGGGGAGCTCAAGGATCTGGGCTGTTATGCCGTATCCGACGACGGGGTTCCCGTTGCCAGCAGTGAAATGATGCGACGGGCCATGGAGTACGCCAGGCCGTTCGGGCTGGTCGTCGCGACCCATGCCGAAGACCTTTCCCTGGTCGGCGGCGGGGTCATGAACGATGGACCCGTCGCCACGGAACTCGGACTGAAGGGCATCCCCTGGGTCGCCGAAGACGCAGCGACCGCCCGTGACGTGATGCTGGCCGAACTGACCGGCTGCCGTCTGCATGTCTGTCACGTTTCGACCAGAGGCTCGGTCGAGATCGTCCGTCAGGCCAAAAAAAGAGGCGTGCCGGTCACGTGTGAATGTACTCCGCATCATTTTTCGCTGACCGACGAAGCCGTGCGCGGCTATCGCACCAACGCCAAGATGAATCCGCCATTGCGCAGCGAAGCGGACCGGCAGGCGGTTCTCGAAGGGATGGCCGACGGGACCGTCGACGCCATCGCTACCGACCATGCACCGCACCATCTTGATGAGAAAAATGTCGAATTCAATATTGCCCTGAACGGCGTGGTCGGTCTGGAAACAGCCCTGCCGCTCTCCCTGCAGCTGGTTCGCGACGGCGTCATCGATCTGCACCGCATGGTTGAACTGCTGACCTGCGGCCCGGCCCGGGCCTTCAATCTGCCGATCGGAACTCTCGAAGTCGGCAGTCTCGGCGATGTCACCCTTATCGACGCCGACCTGGCCTGGACGGTCGAAGTGGACAAGCTGGCCAGCAAAAGCAAGAACACCCCCTTTGCCGGCTGGGAAGTGCAGGGTGCCGCCAGTTGTACCGTTGTCGGCGGCAAAGTCGTCTACCGCAGAACCTGATCGGCAGGCAATCGGAAAAAAAACCGGGTCCTCTGCCGTCGTTGGTATCCAGGAATTCCAGCGGACGGACCCGCTACCAACCATGAAAAGGAAGCGATTGATGAAAGCAGCTCTGGCTCTGGCCGACGGCCGGGTCTTTTATGGCCGGGCGCTCGGTGCGACCGGCGAAGTGACCGGCGAGGTGGTTTTCAATACCAGCATGTCCGGGTACCAGGAAATCCTGACCGATCCGTCCTATCACGGCGAAATCGTCACCATGACTTATCCCCTGATCGGCAACTACGGGGTCAATTTCGAGGATGTCGAATCCGATCGTCCGCACCTGGCGGGCTTCGTGGTCAAGGAAGCCAGCGAATTCCCGAGCAACTGGCGATCGAAGATGTCACTGGATGCCTACCTCAAGGAACAGGGCATCGTCGGCCTGCAGGGGATCGACACCCGCGCCCTGGTTCGCCATATCCGCGACAAGGGCGCTCAGACCGGCATCCTTTCAACCCAGGACCTCAATGCCGACAGCCTGGTTGCCAAGGCCCGCCTGGCTCCCTCGATCGTCGGTCGCGACCTGGTCAGGGAAGTCACCTGCCGGGAGCCTTATCACTGGACGGAGGGACCCTGGGGGCTGGCAAGCGGCTATATGGCGGTGGATGCCGAACCTCGCTACAAGGTAGTGGCTTATGACTTCGGCATCAAGCGCAACATTCTGCGCAACCTGGTGGCCAGCGGCTGCGACGTCACGATCGTGCCCGCCGATATGCCGGCCGCAGAGATCCTGGCCATGCATCCGGACGGAGTCTTCCTCAGCAATGGTCCGGGCGATCCGGAGCCCCTGGTCTATGCCCAGGAAAACATTCGCCAGTTGCTGGGCAAGGTGCCTTTGTTCGGTATCTGCCTGGGCCACCAACTCCTGGCTCTTGCCCTTGGCGGCAAAACCTTCAAGCTCAAGTTCGGTCATCGCGGCGGCAATCAGCCGGTCAATCGCGGCGAGGGGCACAGCGTGGAAATCACCGCGCAGAATCATGGCTTCGCCGTGGCTGCCGACAGCATTCCCGACCAGACGGCCATCACCCATACCAATCTCAACGACAGGACTGTCGAAGGGCTCCGCCATGGCCGATGGCCGGTGTTTTCCGTCCAGTATCACCCGGAGGCTTCTCCCGGACCACATGATGCCCGTTATCTGTTCGAAGAGTTCATCAAGTTAATGGAAAACTGGAAGAAGCGCGATGCATAGCCTTGTCTTTCCAGTACATTTAAGAATCTTATAATTCGACGCGCTGCGGCGCGACAAAGGTTGACGCATGCCGAAAAGAACCGACCTGAAAAAAATCCTCATCATCGGGGCTGGCCCCATCGTCATCGGCCAGGCCTGTGAGTTCGACTACTCCGGCGCCCAGGCCTGCAAGGCCCTCAAGGAGGAGGGCTACGAAGTGGTCCTGCTGAACTCCAACCCGGCCACCATCATGACCGACCCCGATTTTGCCGACCGCACCTATGTCGAGCCGGTGCTGCCTGATACCCTGGCCCGCATCATCGAAAAAGAGCGGCCTGACGCACTGCTTCCCACATTGGGTGGACAGACGGCCCTCAATTGCGCCGTTGCCGTCGCCCGCAACGGAACTCTCGAGAAATACGGTGTTGAGTTGATCGGCGCCAAGCTGCCGGCGATCGAAATGGCCGAGGACCGCACTCTTTTCAAGCAGGCCATGGAAAAGATCGGCCTCGGTGTGCCGCGGTCCGGTCTGGCCCACAGTTACCAGGAGGCCATGGAAGTCATCCGGGACATCGGTTTTCCGGCCATCATCCGGCCTTCCTACACTTTGGGCGGCACCGGCGGCGGCATCGCCTACAATCTGGAGGAGTACAAACGAATGGCCATGGCCGGCATCGACGCCTCGCCATCCGATGAAATCCTGGTGGAAGAGTCGGTCATCGGCTGGAAGGAATTCGAGCTCGAAGTCATGCGCGACCTGGCCGACAATGTCGTCATTATCTGCTCCATCGAAAACTTCGATCCCATGGGGGTCCATACCGGCGATTCCATCACGGTCGCTCCGGCCCAGACGCTGACCGACAAGGAATACCAGCTCCTGCGCAACGCTTCGATCCGGATCATCCGCGAAATCGGGGTCGAAACCGGCGGCTCCAACATCCAGTTTGCGGTCAACCCCGAAAACGGCCGCATGATCGTCATCGAGATGAACCCCCGGGTCTCCCGTTCCTCGGCGCTGGCATCCAAGGCCACCGGTTTTCCCATCGCGAAAATCGCCGCCAAGCTCTCGGTCGGCTACACCCTGGACGAGATTCCGAACGACATCACCCGGGAGACCTATGCCTCCTTCGAACCGACCATCGACTATGTGGTCACCAAAATCCCGCGCTTTACCTTCGAGAAATTTCCCAAAGCGGATCCGATTCTGACCACGCAGATGAAATCCGTCGGTGAGGTCATGTCGATCGGCCGGACCTTCAAGGAGAGTCTGCAGAAGGCATTACGCTCCCTGGAAATCGATTCCTATGGTTTCGAAAGCCGCCTGTTCCAGGAGCCGGGCGACTACCGGCGCAGCCTGACCGATGAGGAATTGACGCTGCTGCAGAGCAGGCTGCGCACACCCAACTCTGACCGTCTCTGGTATCTTGCTGATGGCTTCCGGTCCGGCATGAGCGTCGAACAGATCCATGAACTCACCTTTATCGACCCGTGGTTCCTGAATAATATCCGGCAGATCATCGACCTGGAGAACCGCCTGATCGAATCCGCCGACCTGGCTGCACAGCCAGCCGGTCAGGATTTCCGGGACCTTCTGCGCGAAGCCAAGCAGTTCGGCTTCTCGGACCGGCGGTTGGGCGTGCTGTGGGGTCGCAAGGAGGCGGAAATCCGCAGCCTGCGCCACCAGGCGGGCATCCGGCCGGTCTACAAACGGGTGGATACCTGCGGCGCCGAATTCGAAGCCTTCACACCCTATCTCTATTCCACCTACGAGGAAGAGTGCGAGGCCGAACCCAGCGACCGCCGGAAAATCATCATTCTCGGCGGCGGTCCCAACCGGATCGGGCAGGGCATCGAGTTCGACTACTGCTGCGTGCACGGGGTCTTCGCTCTGGCCGAGGACGGCTATGAGACCATCATGGTCAACTGCAATCCGGAGACCGTGTCCACCGATTATGATACTTCGGATCGGTTGTATTTCGAACCTCTGACCCTCGAAGACGTGCTTGAAATCGTCGAGTTGGAGCAGCCGGAAGGGGTTATCGTGCAGTTCGGCGGACAGACGCCGCTCAAACTGGCCGTCGCCCTGGAACAAGCCGGTGTGCCGATCATCGGCACCAGCCCGGACGCGATCGACCGGGCGGAGGATCGGGAACGCTTTCAAACCTTGCTGCACAAGCTCGATCTGCTGCAGCCGGAGAACGGCGTGGCCCGGTCCTTTGCAGAAGCGGAAAAGGTCGCCGACCGGGTCTCTTACCCGGTGGTTGTCCGTCCCTCCTACGTCCTCGGCGGCCGGGCCATGGAGATTGTCTATGATGTCGAGCAGCTGCGCAGCTACATGCAGCATGCCGTCAAGGCTTCGCCTGAGCATCCGATTCTGATCGACAAATTCCTGGAGAACGCCATTGAAGTGGATGTCGACGCCCTCAGCGACGGCCGACAGGTGGTGATCGGCGGCATCATGCAGCATATCGAGGAGGCGGGCATCCACTCCGGAGACTCTGCCTGCGTCCTGCCGCCGATCTCACTTGAGCCGGATTTGCTCGATGAAATCCGCAGGCAGACGGTCGCCCTGGCCCTGGAGCTCGGCGTTTCAGGGTTGATGAATATCCAGTATGCCGTCAAGGACCGGGTGGTCTATCTGCTGGAGGTCAATCCCCGGGCCAGCCGCACCGTGCCTTTTGTGTCCAAGGCGACCGGCCGTTCACTGGCCAAAATCGCCGCCCGGGTCATGGCCGGCAAAACCCTGCAGGAACTGCAGGCCACCGAAGAGATCGTCCCGAAACACGTGTCGGTCAAGGAATCCGTGTTTCCTTTTGCCAAGTTTCCCGGCGTCGATACCCTGCTCGGACCCGAAATGAAATCAACCGGGGAGGTTATGGGCATCGACCGGCTGTTCAGCCGGGCTTTCGCCAAGGCGCAGCTGGGGGCCAATGTCCGAATGCCGGATTCGGGAACCGTCTTCATCAGCGTCAAGGATGCCGACAAACATGCGACCCTGGATGTCGCCCGCAAAATTCAGGAGGCGGGATTCAACATCCTGGCGACCGGTGGCACGGCAACCTTCCTGAACGACCACGGCGTCGCGGCCACCCGCATCAATAAAGTCAAAGAGGGCCGTCCCCACTGCGTGGACGCTCTCAAGAGCCAGCAGATCGCCCTGGTTTTCAACACGACCTTCGGTGCTCAATCCATCATCGACTCCTTTTCCATCCGCCGGACGGCCCTGGTTTACAATGTCGCCTACTTCACGACCGTGGCGGGCATGTCGGCGGCCGCCGAAGGAATCCTCGCCATGCAGCGGGAAACGCTTGACGTAAAGCCCCTACAGGAGTATCATGGCAAGAGCGGGTAGGGAACTACCCGTCGTTTTTTATTGAATTGCAAAAAAAATCCGGTGCGCAAAACAGGTTCGGGCAGGGCTTCCTGCCCGAACACTTTTATTTACAGTTCTGAACATTAACGTGCAGTTCTGAACATTTCCTCCGGAATCCATGTGGAGTGGAGGAGCAAGAGGTTTAACGTTATGTCGCAAAGAGTACCCATGACGCCCCAGGGCTTTCAGAAGCTTCAGGAAGAGTTGAAACGCTTGAAACGGGTGGACCGCCCCCAGGTCGTCCAGGCCATCGCCGAAGCGCGCGACCATGGAGACCTTTCGGAGAACGCCGAATACGACGCGGCCAAAGACCGGCAGGGCTTCATCGAGGGCCGGATTGCCGAGTTGAACAGCAAAATCTCTCTGGCTCATGTCATCGATCCTGCTGAAATCGATTCCGAAAAAGTGGTCTTCGGCGCCAAAGTCAAGCTGTTCGACACCGAAGCCGAAAACGAGGTCAGCTACCAGATCGTCGGCGAAGATGAAGCCGACATCAAGCTGGGCAAACTTTCCGTGAACAGTCCCGTGGCCAAAGCCCTGATCGGCCATACCATCGACGACGAAGTGCGGATCAAGGTCCCTTCCGGGGTTCGGGTTTACGAAATCATCGATATCATTTACGAATAATCTTTTTCTGTGGAGCATGCCGTGGCCGGAATCACCAGCGACATGACGTTCAGCGAAATTTTGCGCAGCCACCCTGACGCACCCAAGGTTCTGGCCGGTTTCAACCTCGGCTGCATCGGCTGCATGGGTGCCCAGCACGAAACTCTCGAGCAGGGTGCAATCGCACATGGGCTGGACCCGGAGGTCCTGCTCGAAGCCTTGAACCAGCTGTTCGAAGAAGAAGTCTGAACTTCGACCCGCCCACCCCGAACCGGTGCCAGGGCGATGGCCAAACCCACCCCAGACCGCTGTCATGAACTCCTGGCGACCCCGGTCCAGTCGCTCAAGGGGGTTGGCCCGCAGCTCGCCGAAAAGCTGGCCCGGATGGGTATCGAAACCCTCCTTGACCTCCTTTATACGCTCCCAAACCGATATGAAGATCGTAGAAATTTCATAAAGATCGGTTCTCTTGCGGAGAATCGACATGAAGTTTTTTTCGGCGAAATCCTGGCCAGCGGCGAAGTGCTGACCAGCCGGTCCC
>DATFJP010000138.1:0-17233 GCA_035269105.1 Desulfuromonadales bacterium | reverse complement strand
AACCACGAGGATGTCCTGAACCTGATCATGGATCAGGCCAGCCGGCTGCTGAAGGCCCGCGCCTGGTCTCTGCTGCTGCGCAGCGAAGAAACCGGCGAGCTCACCTTCGAAGTGGCAGTTTCCCCGGCCGCCGAAAAGCTGAAAGGCCGACGCCTGCCGCGCGGCCAGGGCATTGCCGGGCGGGCGGCGGAATCCGGACAGGCGCTGCTGATCGAGGATATCCGCAAAGATTCCCGTTATGTCGATATGACAGACATGACCTCGCCGTTCGAGACCCGCTCGGTCCTGTGCGTTCCCGTGCGCAGCAAGGATCACGTGCTGGGTGTTATCGAACTGACCAACAGTCCGGCAGAAGGCGTCTTCACCAAGGCCGACCTGCAGATTCTGGCGACCATCGCCGACTACGCAGCCATCGCCATCGAAAACGCCCGCAATTTCAAACGCATCAGCGAACTGGTCATTACCGACGAATTGACCGGACTCTACAATGGTCGACATCTGCATGCGCTGCTCGAGGAAGAGATCGAACGGGTGCGGCGGTTCGGCGGCAAGCTGTCCCTGATTTTCATCGACCTCGACTTCTTCAAGAAAATCAATGACAGCCGCGGCCACGTGGTCGGCAGCCGGACCTTGAGCGAGGTCGGTCAGCTGCTCAAAAGCAATATGCGCAGGATCTGCAAGCCGGCTCGGTACGGTGGTGATGAATTCGTCATCATTCTTCCCAACACCGACAAAACCGGTGCCATGACAGCCGCCAACCGGCTGCTGAGCATCTTCCGCGAACATACTTTCCACGACGATGACGGCCATGCTTTCAACCTGACCGCCAGTTTCGGCGTGGCGACCTACCCGGACGATGCCCGGACCAAGGACGACCTGATCCGACTGGCCGACAAGGCGATGTACCGCGTCAAGGAAACCACCCGCGACGGCGTCCAGGCGATCTGAAGGGCCGGTTGCCGCCAGCGTCGAACCGGCAGGTGGAGACTTGGCGACCGCCGAAAATGACCGCAGCGGCTGCGATACGCTGCGGAAGACCCTTTCCGGAGTTGCAAAATGGCTCATCGCACTCCTCGTTCCAGCTATCGGCAACTGACCGACCGGTTGAACCGGTTTCCGCAGGGAGCTCCGCCTTCGGACCTGCTCTATCGCATTCTGGCGATGCTGTTCAGCGCCGAAGAGGCGGAACTGGTTGCCAAACTGCCGATTCGCCCCTTCTCGGCGGCTCAGGCGGCGCAAAGATGGAAAATCCCGGAAGCCGAAGCCGAGCGGGTCTTGCAGGAACTGGCCGGGCGCGCCCTGCTGGTCGACATTCTGCAGAACGACCGGCATGAATACGTCCTGCCGCCGCCGATGGCGGGATTTTTCGAGTTCGCCCTGATGCGGGTTCGCGACGATCTGGACCAGAAGCTGCTCAGCGAACTCTATGAACAATATGTGACGGTTGAAGAGGGTTTCATCAAGCAGTTGTTTTTGACCGGAAAAACCCAGATGGGCAGGGTGCTCGTCCAGGAGGAGGCCGTCAGTTCCGAACATGCCCTGCATGTGCTGGATTATGAAAAAGCCACGGCAGTCATTGAAACCGCCGCCGAGATCGGAGTCGGGCTCTGCTATTGCCGGCACAAGCGGGAGCACCAGGGACAAAGCTGCGACGCCGAAATGGATATCTGCATGACCTTCAATTCGGTCGCCTCCTCGTTGATCCGGCACGGCCACGTCCGTCGCATCGATCAGGTGGAATGCAAGGAGCTCCTGCACAAAGCCCGGGAGCAGAACCTGGCTCAATTCGGTGAAAACGTGCAGCAGGGGGTCAGCTTCATCTGCAACTGCTGCCCCTGCTGCTGCGAGGCCATGCTCGCCGCCCAGCGCTTCGGCCACCTGCATCCGGTGCACACCAGCAATTTCATCGCCCGGGTTGAAGCCGGCTGCACCGGCTGCGGCCGCTGTCTGCCGACCTGCCCGGTAAAAATCATTGCCCTGACCTCCGAGCAGGCCGGCGGCAACGGCCGCAAAAGGGCCGTCATCGACGGGGATCTCTGCCTGGGCTGCGGCGTCTGCATCCGCAACTGTCCCCACGCCGCCCTGACCATGCAGCTCCGCGCCGAGCGCGTCATTACGCCGGTTTCCTCAACCCACAAGGTTGTCCTGATGGCCATCGAGCGCGGCAAACTGCAGCACCTGCTGATCGACAACCAGGTCCTCTGGAGTCAGCGCGCCCTCGCGGCGGTCCTGGGCGTGGTCCTGAACCTGCCTCCCGTCAAACGGGCCCTGGCAAGTCAGCAACTGGGATCGCGCTACCTGCGGCAGCTCTGTGAAAGATATGATGCCGGCGACTAAGGACAAACCTCTTGCCGGATAAAGGCGGTCCTGTTAAAAAACAGGCTGTTCTGACTGTGAAGTTCGCAGATGATATAAATACCCAGCCATGGTAACGTGGAGCCGCACATTCAATCCAGACCATCGAGACGCCGATCAATGACCCAAGACGAACCTTCCTGCGTAGAAATCTTCTCTGATGGTGCCTGTTCCGGCAATCCGGGCCCGGGCGGCTGGGGAACGGTTCTGCGCTTCGGTGACCGGGAGAAGGAACTGTCCGGCTTCGAGCCGGAAACCACCAACAACCGCATGGAGCTGTTGGCCGCCATTGCCGGCCTGGAAGCCCTGACAAGACCTTGCCGCGTCCGCTTGACCACCGATTCCCAGTATCTCAAAAAAGGCATCACCGAATGGATTGACGGCTGGGTCCGACGCGGCTGGAGGAATGCCCAGAAAAAACCGGTGGCCAACCGGGACCTCTGGGAAAGACTGCTGGTGCTCAGGGAGAAACACCAGATCGAGTGGCACTGGGTGCGTGGTCATACCGGCCACTCCGAAAACGAACGCTGCGACGAACTGGCCCGGGCCGCTATCGATCGGCACAGAAAAATATGCTCCTGACTCAAGCGGCATGGAATGTGCTCTGGTATTATGCTAGCATTTAGTGCCGTTTTCTGAAATGAGCCGTCCGACGGCTTCCGAACCTTTGTGATTGCCTGAGATGTCGATTTCACCGGTCACCCATAACCCGCCTGCCGTCCCACCCGACTTTGCAAGTCTGCTGACGCTGGCCCTGTATGTCGGGATTGCCGTTTTCCTGGTCGGCTTTTTACTGTTCATCGCCTGGGCTCTCGGCCAGAAAACCCGCAGCCAGGTCAAGCAGGAGCCTTTCGAATCGGGCATCTACCCCACCGGTCAAGCGCGCCTGAAAGCACCCGCCCCCTTTTATCTGGTCGCGATCTTCTTTCTCATCTTTGATATCGAAGTGGTCTTCATCGCGTCCTGGGCGGTTGCCTATGATCGCCTCGGCTGGGCGGGTTTTGCCCAGATCAGCTTCTTCATTCTCATCCTGTTTCTCGGCCTGGTTTATCTCTGGAAGGTCGGCGGCCTCGACTGGGGGCCCAGTGCCGACAAACTGCGCGGGCAGGACAGACAGGACGCGCCATGAATGACCGACTGCCTGAAAGCATCATCCTGGCCAGTCTGGATGATGCGATCAACTGGGGGCGCAAGAACAGCTTGTGGCCGATGTTCTTCGGGCTCTCCTGCTGCTTCGTCGAAATGATGACCAGCATGACGCCCCGCCATGACCTGGCCCGCTTCGGGGCCGAGGTGCTGCGCGGCACTCCCCGCGAAGCCGACCTGATGATCATTTCCGGCACGCCCTTCAAACGCATGGGCGCCAGCATTCTCCGGATCTATGAGCAGATGGCCAATCCTAAGTGGGTGATTTCCATGGGCAGCTGCGCCAACTCCGGAGGCATGTATGATGTCTACAGCGTGATTCAGGGGGTGAACCAGATCCTGCCGGTCGACGTTTACATTCCCGGCTGTCCGCCCCGGCCCGAAGCTTTCATGCAGGGCCTTTTGATGCTGCAGGAAAAAATCGCCGCCGAGGAACAACCGGCGCGCAAGGTGTTCGGCCTGCAGGGTGGTTCTGAGGGGACCAGCGTGCCGGTTTTGGTCGACGGCGTCAGCAAGAGCCGCGATACCCGCGGTCCCGGCTACGGCAACAGCCCGATTCGCGGCACCTCCCAGCAGGCGCCCGAATTCCGGCACCAGCGCTGGAACCAGATGTGGCGTCCGCCGCAGCCTCGCATCGAGTTCCCCCCGCATGCCGAAAGCCTGCGCAAATCTCTCGCCGAAACCTTCGGCGAACGGGTCCGCGAAGATGAGCGGGGGGCGGACATGCTGACGCTCTGGACCGACCCGGAGCAGGCACCGCAGCTGCTCGACTTCCTGAAAAACCGGGCCCCGGTCCGCTACCAGAGACTGGAAGACCTGACGGCCCTCGACGAGAGGGCACGCAGCTCCCGGCCGGAGCATGATTTCACCCTCGTCTACCACCTGCTCTCCTTCGACGAACCCGGCTACCTGCGCGTCAAGGTTCCCCTGCAGGGCGAATTTCCCCGGGCGCCGAGCGCCACCGGAGTCTGGGAAACGGCCAACTGGTATGAACGGGAAGTCTACGACATGTTCGGCATCGCCTTTGCCGGCCATCCCGACCTGCGCCGCATCCTGATGCCTGCCGACTGGCTAGGGCATCCCCTGCGCAAGGAGCATCCCTGCCGGGCCACGGAGATGGCGCCTTTCACGACAGAGACCGCCCGGGGTATGACCCCGACCGATGCCGGCGCCTTCTTCCGGGACAGCATGCATCGCGAAGACGATACCCTGATCCTCAACATCGGTCCGCACCACCCCGGCACCCACGGCGTCCTGCGCATCGTCGCCAAGCTGCGGGGCGAAGAGATCGAGGATATGGACGTCGACATGGGCTACCATCATCGCGGCGCGGAAAAAATCGGCGAACGCCAGCAGTGGAACCAGTACATTCCCTACACCGACCGGATCGATTATCTGTCCGGCGTGCAGAACAACCTGGCCTACCTGCTGCCGGTGGAAACCCTGCTCGGTGTCGAGGTGCCGGAGCGGGCGCAGGTGGTCCGGGTCATGCTCTGCGAATTGTTCCGCATCGCCAACCACATGGTCTGGCTCGGCACCTTTGCCCATGACGTCGGCGCGATGAGCCCGGTGTTTTACGCGTTCGAAGCCCGGGAGAGAATCTTCGACGTTATCGAGCAGATTACCGGCGGCCGCATGCACCCGTCCTGGTTCCGGATCGGCGGGCTGCCGATGGACCTGCCGGAGGGCTGGCGGGAAACCCTGCATGCCTTTACCTATGATTGCGCGGTCTTGATCGACAAATTGGACAAACTGTTGACCGATGGGCCGATTTTCCGGATGCGGACCGAGGGCATCGGCGTCACCACCCTCGAACAGGCGATTGACTGGGGTCTGTCCGGGCCGAACCTGCGCGCCTGCGGCCTGGCCTGGGACCTGCGCAAGAAAATGCCCTATTCCGGCTACGAAAACTTCGATTTCGACATCCCGACGGCCGGCAGCGGCGACAGCTACGGCCGCTACCTGGTGCGCCTGGAAGAGATGCGGCAGAGCCTGCGCATCGTCGAGCAGGCGGCGGCGAATATGCCGGACGGCCGTTATGTGACCGCCGACTACCGCTACGCCTATCCCGAGCGGAAGAACGGGCTGACGGACATCGAGAGCCAGATCCATCATTTTCTGAATGTCACCCGCGGCCTGACGCCGCCGCGGGGCGAATGTTATCGGGGCATCGAGTCCAGCAAGGGGGAGAACGGCTACTATGTGGTCAGCGACGGCGGCAGCGTGCCTTACCGGGTCCGTATCCGTACCCCCAGCTTCGCCCAGGTACAGGTTCTGGGGCGGATGTCGCGCGGCTGGCTGGTCGCAGACCTGATCATGCTGCTGGGGGCCATCGATTTCATCCTGGCCGACCTGGATCGCTGAGAATCCATCGGAGACAAGCCAGACAGGAAGCAAAACCTTTAATCGGACGCTGATAAAATCTGATCAAATCGGATTAAGCAAAAGGCAAAGCACATTTTTGGTTTTTAAAATCAGATTTTATCAGCATCCTATAGGCTTTTATGCCGGCAACCGAAGTGAACACAATGCATGACCTGCTGCCAAAACCAGAGGTCGAAAAGCTCCGGGCCAAAGCTGCGGAGATCGACCATCCGCACGAGATGATCGTCGACGTGCTGCGGGCCATCCAGGATCATCACGGCTGGGTTCCGGATGAGGGGGTGCAGCTGACCGCAGCGATTCTCGGCGTGACGCCGGTGGAAGTCGATGAACTGGCAACCTTCTACGACAAGATCTACCGCCGGCCGGTCGGCAGGAAGGTCATCCATGTCTGCGATTCTGTGTGCTGCTGGGCGACCGGCACCGATAAGATCGTCGAACATCTCCGGCAGCAGCTCGGCATCGATCCGGGCCAGACCAGCGCCGACGGCATGTTCACCCTGCTGCCGACCTGCTGTCTGGGCGTCTGCGGCGATGCTCCGGCCATGATGATCGGTTTAACCACCTACGGCCCCTTGACCGTGGAAGACATCGATCGCATTCTCGAACAGGAACGCCGTGGCGCGACCGCGGCTGAAAAGATCGATTCATGAGCGACTATCCCCAGGTTCTGTTCAAAAACCGGATTCCCGGGCAGACGGTATTTCTCAAGGGCTACGAGAAAACCGGCGGCTATGAGGGACTGCGCATCGCCCTGCGCGACACGCCCCAGGAGGTGACCGAGCACGTCAAGAACTCAGGGCTGCGGGGTCGGGGCGGGGCGGGTTTTCCGACCGGCGTCAAGTGGTCGTTTTTCCCGGTCGACGAAAAGGGCGAAAAGTATCTGGTCTGCAACGGCGATGAAATGGAGCCGGGGACCTACAAGGACCGCCTGCTGATCCTGGCCGATCCGCACCAGCTGGTCGAGGGCATGATTATCGCTGCCTACGCCCTGCAGGCGCCGGTCGGCTACATCTTCCTGCGCTATGCCTATGAAGACTGCTCCCGGGTCGTGGCAAAGGCGATCGCCGAGGCGGAGGCCGCCGGCTACCTCGGCCGCGACATTCTCGGCTCCGGATTTTCCTTCGAACTGCATCTGCACCGCAGCGCCGGCCGCTATATCCTGGGCGAAGAAACCGCCTTGCTGACCGGCCTGGAAGGGCGCCGGCCCTACCCGCGCGCCAAGCCGCCCTTCCCGGCCCAGAGCGGTCTGTTCGGCCGTCCGACCAACGTCAACAACGTCGAGACCTTTGCCAATGTGCCCCACATTCTGCGCAACGGCAACGCCTGGTACCAGGAGCTGTCCGGTCCGGAAAATTCGCCCGGCACCAAGTTGTTCGGCCTGTCCGGCCATTTCAAGCGTACCCGCTGCTTCGAACTTCCGCTCGGCATCACCCTGCGCGAGGTGGTCAAGGAGTACGGCGGCGGCATCCGCGGCGGCAAACGCTTCAAGGCCTGCCTGCCAGGGGGAGCCTCAACCCCCTACCTGACGGCGGACCACCTGGACGTCGCCATGGACTTCGATCCCCTGGAAAAGGTCGAAAGCCGCCTGGGAACGGCCGGTGTCACAGCCTTCGACGAGGACACCTGCATGCTGGCGGTGTCCTGCAACGTCAACCGGTTTTTCGTCCGGGAGAGCTGCGGCTGGTGCACACCCTGCCGCGAAGGGCTGCAGATGGTGTCCTGGCTGCTGGAAAAGATCGAAGCCGGCCGGGGCACCGAAGACGACCTGACCATGCTGCACGATCAGTATCGCAACATCAGCGGCCGCTCGTTCTGCGCCCTCGCCGAAGGGGCCATGGCTCCCCTCGGCGCCCTGCTCCGCCTGTTCGAGGAGGAGCTTCGCGACCATATTCGCCAGGGCAGCTGCCCTTTTGTATAATGCCGGCCTACAGGCGATGAGCCAGCGGCCGTCAGCATGACTCAGGACTTATCGCTGCCGGCCCGGAACTGAAGAGACCATGCCGAAACTGACCATCGACAACCGCGAAGTGACCGTGCCGGAGGAGACCAACGTCCTCGAGGCGGCCCGGGACCTCGGTATCGTCATCCCGCACTTCTGCTACCACGAAGCGCTCGGTGCGGTCGGCGCCTGCCGGTTGTGCGCCATGACCTTCCTGGAGGGACCCGTCGAAGGGGTGCAGATGGCCTGCATGGTCAAGGCCGAGGACGGCATGGTGGTTTCGACCCTGGACGAAAAAGCCGCCGAACTGCGCAGGCATGTCATCGAGTGGAGCATGATGCATCATCCCCACGACTGCCCGGTCTGCGACGAAGGCGGCGAATGCCAGCTGCAGGACATGACCGTGGCCGGCGGTCACGGCATGCGCCGCTACCGGGGCCGGAAGAGGACCTTCCGCAACCAGGACCTGGGTCCTTTCGTTTTCCAGGAGATGAACCGCTGCATCACCTGCTATCGCTGTGTCCGCACCTACCGCGAATACTGCGGCGGCACCGATTTCGGCGTGTTCGGTTCGCGCGGGCGGGTGTTCTTCGGCCGCCTGGCGGACGGACGCCTGGAAAGCCCGTTTTCCGGCAATATCATCGATGTCTGCCCGACCGGCGTCTTCACCGACAAGGTGTTCCGCTATACATCGCGTTACTGGGATCTGCAGGAAGCGCCTTCCATCTGTCCGCACTGCAGCCTCGGCTGCGCCACGATACCTTCCGCCCGCTACCGTGAACTGCAGCGGGTTCGCTCCGGAATCAACCGCGAGACCAACGGCTTCTTCATCTGCGACCGCGGCCGGTTCGGCTTCGACTACACCAATCATGCCGAGCGCCCCCGTCAGCCGCGGGTCGACGGGCAGGGCACATCCATGACCCAGGCGGTCACCGCCGCCGAGCGCCGGATCCGGGAGACGGCCGAGCGGCATGGTGCCGACAGCATTATTTTCCTCGGCTCGGCTCGGGCCAGCCTGGAAGCGAACGCCCTGCTGGCACGCTGGGCGGAGCGTTTCGGCTGCCGCCAGCTGTCCTTCGAGGCGCATGCGGAACGGGACCGGACCGCCCGACTGGTGGCGGCCCGGCTCGGTGACCGCGCCTGCAGCCTGGCCGATGTGCGCCGGAGCGACCTGCTGGTGGTGATCGGCGCCGACCTGCTGGCGGAAGGCCCCATGGCGGCCGTGGCCGTCCGGCAAGCCGCCCGCAGCGGCGCCCGGGTGGTGGTCATCGATCCCCGTCCCATCGACCTGCCTTGCCGCTTCGAGCATCTTGCCGCAGAACCGGCCAGGTTGGCGGCGATCTTGCGGGGTTTGGCCTCAGGCCAGACTAAAAACCTGCTCGAACGGGAAAGGCCGCTGGTCCAACCGCTGCTGGCAGCAATCCGGGTGGCCGAGGCACCGGTTCTGCTTGGCGGCGGCGACTTGCTGGGGCACGAAGGCATGGGCCTGCTCCTTGACGCTGCCCAGGCATTGTCCCCGGCGGAGCGACCGGTAAAGTTGATGGCCATGCTGGGGGGACCCAACAGCTACGGCGGCGCCCTGCTGGCCACTGCAGCGCGGGATTTTGACGCTCTTCTGGACCAGGTCCGGGAGGGCAGCGTCAAGGCCCTGGTCTGCCTGGAAACCGACCCCTTCCGGGACGTCTGCGATCCCCCCAGAACCCAGACGGCGCTTGGTCACCTGGACCTGCTGGTGGTTCTGGATTCGGTGCCGGGCCTGGCGGTGCAGCGGGCGGACATTCTGCTGCCGACCCGGGCGATTGCCGAAACCGACGGCTGTTTCGTCAATAACGAGGGGCGCCTGCAGGCGTTCCGGCAGGTATTCGATCCGGGTCTGCCGATCCGCGAAACCGGCGGCGGCGACCATCCGCCGCGAGAGTTCCGGACCGATACGCCCGGCGCCGCTCCGGAGGCCGCCTGGCGGATTCTGGCGCGGATTCTCGGCCGCAAGGACCACCTGCCGACCATTCGCCAACAGCTCGCAGCGGAGGACCCTCGTTTCCGGGACCTGGTTTTCGCAGAACCGGGCTCGAAGGGCAGCCGACTGACCGCCGAAGCCAGCCTCCCTGCCAAAGCCAGGGTATCACTGGCCGAGCCGGCGCCCGGCGCAGACACCCTGCCGGTGCTGCCGGTACGGACCTTTGCCGGTGCCGACCGTCTGAGCCATCTTTCGGCCCCCCTGCAGGCGCTGGCCAGCGGCCCGGCGGTCTTTCTCAAACCCGACCTGGCGGAACGCCTCGGCCTGACCGAGGGCGACGGCGCCCGCCTGACGACGGCCGAAGGTCACTGCCGGGTCGTCGTGCACCTTGATGCGCGGATGGCCGACAACCTGATCCTGGTTCCGCACCTCTGGGACAGCGCGCTGGAGGGCATGGTTCCGGGCGGACGGCGGATTGACGGGCGTCTCGAGAAAGAGGAGGGGTCATGAATACGCTGCTCCTCGACCTGGTCCTGATCCTGGTCAAACTGGGGCTGGTGTTTGCCGTCATCCTGACCATGGCAGCCTACCTGGTGCTGGCCGAACGCAAGATCCTCGGCCGCATCCAGATGCGTCACGGACCGAACCGGCTTGGCCCCTTCGGCCTGATGCAACCGCTGGCGGATGTCATCAAACTGATCACCAAGGAAGATTTCGTGCCGGACCAGTCTGACAAACTGCTGTTTCTGTTCGCTCCCGGGCTGACGGCGCTGGCGGCTCTGCTGACCTTCGCCGTAGTGCCCTTCGCGCCGCCGATCACCCTGTTCGGCCGGGAGCTGCCGATGGTGGTCTGCGACCTCAACATCGGCCTGCTCTACTTCCTCGGCATCTCCTCCCTCGGCGTCTACGGCGTGGTCATCGGCGGCTGGGCCTCGAATTCCAAGTACTCCCTGCTTGGCGCCATGCGCGGCCTGGGCCAGCTGCTCTCTTACGAACTGGCCCTGGGCCTGGCCCTGGTACCGGTGGTGCTGTCCGCCAAAAGCTTCTCTCTGACCGAGATCGTCATGTCGCAGGCCGCCTGGCCGAATCTGGTGAAGCATCCGGTCGCTTTTTTGATTTTCCTGATCAGTATCGGCGCCGAATCCAAGCGTACGCCCTTCGACATGCCGGAAGCGGAAAATGAGATCATCGGCGGCTTTCACACCGAGTATTCCGGGATGCGCTTCGGCTTGTTCTTCGTCGGCGAATACATCAGCCTGGTAGTCATCGGCGCCCTGATCACCACCTTGTTTCTCGGCGGCTGGCACGGTCCGCTGCTGCCGCCGATCGTCTGGTTCGCCATCAAGGTTCTGTTGGTGGCTTTCTGCTTCATCTGGGTACGCGGCACCATGCCCCGGCTGCGTTACGACCAGCTGATGCATTTCGGCTGGAAGGTTCTGGTCCCTTTGGGACTTTTGAATCTTCTGGTCACCGCGGCGATCTTGCTGGCTCTGAACGGATGACTCTAAGTTGCCTGCCGCGAACGGCAGTCTCTTCAAAAAGGATCTGCGAATAAATGGGTTTTTGGCGCGACATCAAAGGGACGTTCGAACCCTTCTGGATCACCCTGGGCTACCTGTTCAGGAAGCCGGCCACCATCCAGTACCCGGAGCAGAAACGGACGCCGCCGCCCCGCTACCGGGCGCGCATCGTCCTGACCCGCGACCCGGACGGCAACGAGCGCTGCGTGGCCTGCCACCTGTGCAGCGCCGCCTGCCCGGTCGACTGCATTTCCATGCAGGCGGCCGAGGCCGATAACGGCCGGCGCTATGCGGCCTGGTTCCGGATCAACTTCTCGCGCTGCATCTTCTGCGGACTCTGCGCCGAAGCCTGCCCGACCCTGGCGATCCAGATGACGCCCGATTATGAAATCTGCAACCGCAACCCCTTGAGCCTGGTCGCCGAGAAAGAGGATCTGCTGATCGCCGACGGTGGCAAGGACAATGCCTACAACTTTTATCGCCATGCCGGGATCGGCGTGGTCAATCCGCGGGGCGGCAACGAGGACGAGGATGAACCCTTCGACCCCAGGTCGCTGATGCCTTGACAAAAGCATTTAACGCAGAGGCGCAAAGAAAAGAAATTAATGAATTTATGGAAAATATTTCTCTCTGCGCCTTGGCGCCTCTGCGTTAAACGAGATTTTTGATTATGGCTTCAATACTATTCTACATTCTAGGTTTCGTCATGCTGGCAGCCATCCTGCTCTGCGTGACCTGCCGCAATCCGGTCTATGCGGTCATCTACCTGGTCAAGGCCCTGTTCGCCCTGGCCCTGCTGTTTTACCTGCTCGGAGCGCCGCTGGTCGCCGCCTGGCAGGTCATCGTTTATGTGGGCGCCATCATGGTCCTGTTCCTGTTCATCATCATGATCCTGGAACTGGCGCCGCGCGAGCGGCCGGAGGATCTCAACCGCCGGCGCTGGGTGCCGGGGCTGCTGGTCGCCTCGGCGATCCTGGGCTGCACCCTGTTGATCATCTTCCAGGACCCCGATGCCGCCGCGCAGGGTTCGGCGTACTTCCTGGGACCGCGCGACTTCGGTGCGGCATTGTTCGGTCGCTATGCGCTGGCCGTCGAAGTGGTTTCCTTTCAGTTGCTGTTCGCGGCGGTGGGCGCCTATTACCTCGGCCGCTACCGGCCGCGGCGGCGCGGCGGGGAGGACCTTCCATGATCGTCCCCTTGGCCCATGTTCTGGCCCTGGCGGCTGCCGTATTCGTGCTCGGTCTGGCCTGTGCCGTGATGCGCCGCCAGTTGATCATGATCCTGATCGGGGTGGAAATCATGCTGAATGCCGCCGCCCTGGTGATGGTCGGCGCCTCGGCCTACTGGCAACAGGCGGACGGCCAGGTCATGGTGGTGCTGCTCATGGCGGTAACCGCCTCGGAAGTCGCCGTGGCCCTGGCGATGGTCTTCTATCTGCGCCACCGGCAGGGGACCATCGAAGCTGACCGATTCGACAGGATGCAAGGATGAGCGAGACACTGCTGTTTCTCATACCCCTGCTGCCCCTGAGCTGCGCTCTGGCCAACCTGCTGTTCGGCATGCGCCTGCCGCGCCTGTTCGCCGAAACCCTGGCCGTTTCCGGGGTGGCCGGTGCCACGCTGCTGACCCTGCTGTTCTGGGATTACGCGGCCGGCGAGGGCACCCGTGCCGTACTCGCCACCTGGCTGGCCAGCGGCGATGTCAATGTGGCTTTTGCCCTGCACTTCGACAAGCTGGCGGCGCCCATGACCCTGATGGTCACCGGGGTCGCCACCCTGATTCACCTGTATGCCGTCGGCTACATGCGCCAGGAACAGGATTACGCCCGTTTTTTCACGCTGCTCAACCTGTTTGTGTTCGCCATGCTGGCCATCGTCCTGGCGGACAATCTGCTGGTGCTGTTCCTCGGCTGGGAGGGCGTCGGGCTCTGCTCCTACGCCTTGATCGGTTTCTGGTACCGGGACAAGAACAATGCCCGGGCCGGGACCAAGGCCTTTCTGGTGACCCGGGTCGGCGATGTCTTTCTCGGCATCGCCCTGCTCTGGCTGTTCGCCCTGACCGGCACCCTGTCGATCAGCGAAATCAACGCCCAGGCCGCCGCTCTGGCTCCCGGCACGGTCCTCGCCCTGACCCTGTTGCTGCTGCTCGGCGCCTGCGGCAAGTCGGCGCAGCTGCCGCTGATGACCTGGCTGGCCGACGCCATGGCCGGACCGACGCCGGTCTCTGCCCTGATCCATGCCGCCACCATGGTCACTGCGGGTGTCTATCTGCTCTGCCGACTGTTCCCGCTGGTTTCCCTGTCGGCCGCCGGCATGACTGCGATCGCCGCGGTCGGCGCCCTGACCGCCCTCTACGCCGCCACCTGCGCCATGGCGCAGCGCGAGATCAAGCGCGTTCTGGCCTACTCGACCATGAGCCAGGTCGGCTACATGTTCATGGCGGTCGGCGCCGGCACCGTCAGCGGCGCCATGTTCCACCTCTTTACCCATGCTTTTTTCAAGGCCCTGCTGTTCATGGCGGCCGGCTGCCTGATCCACCTGGCCGGTGAGGAAAACGACATCTTCCGGATGGGCGGCCTCGCCCGCCGTGGCCCCCCGGAACTTTTCTGGGTGTTCCTGGCCGGCGCCGTCTGCCTGGCCGGCATGCCTCTGACCGGTGGCTTTTTCTCCAAGGATGCCGTCCTGCTGGCGCTGTTCAGCCATGCCGACCCGGTCTACAGGGTCTTCTGGCTGGTCGGTGTCCTGACCGCGCTGCTGACCGCCTTCTATACCTTCCGGCTGACCTACCTGGTGTTCGCCGGGGAGCCCCGCGGTGCCGGCCACCCGCATCCGGTCACCTGGCTGATGCGCTGGCCGCTCTGGCCGCTGGCCCTGATCGGCCTGGCCGGAGGGATCCTCAACCTGCCGGCCCTGGTCGGCGGCAGCGAGCGCCTGCAACACTGGCTGGGCAGCCTGGCCGGCCGCCAGCCATCTGTCAGCCACCAACTCGAATGGCAGCTGATCGCCCTGGCGGCCCTGCTGGTGCTGGCCGGCTGGGCAGCGGCCCACTGGCGCTACCGTGCTTACCGACCGCCCCTGGACAACCGGACGGCGCGCTTCCTGCTGCAGGGCTGGCGGACCGACCAGCTGGTCGACCTGGTGGTGGTGCGGCCTTTCGACGCCATGGCCCGCTTGATCTATATCGGCGCCGACCGGGCCCTGATCGACGGTACCCTCAAGGGTCTCTCCCATTTCACGGCAACCTGCGGCGGCATGGTCCGCCGGTTGACGACGGGTCGGTTATCGACTTACCTATCCGCCTTTGCCTGGGGTTTCCTGCTGATTCTCGGCTGGGTGCTGCTGGCCCTGGTGGCCCGGGGAGGAGGACACTGATGACCCTCTCCGCCTTCCTTGCGCAGATCCCCTGGCTGTCGCTGCTGATCATCCTGCCGCTGACCGGCGCCCTGCTCTGCATGCTCTGCGATCCCCGCGAACGCACCAGCCGCTGGCTGGCCCTGGTCACCACCCATCTGATCCTGGCCATCGCCATCGGCCTGTTTTTGCTCCAAGGCCAGGTTTCGCCGGAAAACGGCTGGCTGTGGTATGAGGACGCCGCCTGGATCGAGCGCTTTGGCATCCGTTTCACCCTGGCGATGGACGGCATTTCCCTGCTGCTGGTTCTGCTCACGGCTTTCCTGCAGACCGTTGCGGTTCTCATGTCCTGGCAGACCGAGCGCCATCCCTCCATGTTCTTCGCCCTGGTCCTGCTGCTGGAAGCGGGCATCATGGGCATCTTCCTGGCCGTCGACCTGGTGCTCTTTTACATGTTCTGGGAGATCATGATCATCCCGATGTTCTTCCTGATCGGCATCTGGGGACATGCGCGGCGCCGCTACGCGGCCCTGAAATTTTTCCTCTACACCCTGGCCGGCAGCCTGACCATGCTGATCGCCCTGATCGCTCTCTACCTGCTTCACGGCGAGCAGACCGGCAGCTACACCTTCGCCCTCGCCGAACTGGCGCAGACGCAGCTGACCGCCGGTCAGGAGTTCTGGCTGTTCCTCGGCTTCATGGCGGCTTTCGCCGTCAAGACGCCGCTGGTCCCTTTCCACACCTGGCTGCCGGACGCCCACACCGAGGCACCGATCGCCGGCACCATCGACCTCACCGGCCTGTTGCTGAAAACCGGCGTCTACGGCATGATCCGGGTCGCCTTTCCGCTGTTCCCGGCCGCGACCCGTGATGCCCTGCCGGTTCTGGCCTTCCTGGCCCTGGTCGGTATCTTCCATGCCGCCTGGAGCGCCTACCGGCAGGACGACGTCAAGCGGCTGTTCGCCTATGCCTCGATCTCGCATCTCGGCCTGGTCGTTCTCGGCCTGGCCGCCTGGCAGACCACGGCCTGGACCGGCAGCCTGCTGCTGCTGCCGGCCCACGGCATCACCACCGGCGGCCTGTTCGTGATCATCGCCATGATCCGCCGCCGCACGGACACCCGCAGCATGCGGGAATTGGGTGGCCTCTGGGGCAAAGCACCCAATCTCTCGGCCATGTTCCTGCTGTTCGCCCTGGCCTCCCTGGGGCTGCCCGGCCTGGCCAACTTCGCCGGCGAGATCCTGGTGCTGCTCGGCACCTTCCAGACCCAGCCGGTCTGGGCCTGCCTCGCCTTCCTCGGCGTGGTTTTCGCCGCCGCCTACATGCTGCGCATGGTCCAGAATACGCTGTGGGGGCCGCCGGCCGACGACCGGGAGATCGCCGACCTGACGCCTCGTGAATGGCTGATCCTGCTGCCGATGGCCATCCTCACTGTCTGGCTCGGCCTCTACCCGGCGCCTTTCCTGGCGCCGCTGCAGGAGCCGGTGCAGCTGCTCCTGGGAGGAATGCCATGAGCGGCCTGGAGCTGATCGCCCTGACGCCGGTTCTGATCCTGGCCCTCGGCGCCACCGTGCTGCTGATGACCGGCGCCTGGTTCCGGCAGCCAACACCCATAGTGGCCGCAGGTGTCGTCGTCGCCCTGGCCGCAGCCGTGACCTCCCTGGTCCTTGCCCCGCCGGTCCCGGAAGTCGGCGGCCTGTTTGCCACCAACGCTTACGGCCGCTTCTTTACCGCGCTGTGGGCCTGGATCGCCCTGCTGGTCCTGCTGCTGTCGGAGCGCTATATCCGCGAGCACCTGCTGCCGCCGGGCGAATACGTCTCGCTGGTCCTGTTCGCTGCTGCCGGCATGAGCCTGCTCTCCTCGGCCACCAGCCTGATCGGCATTTTCCTCGGCCTGGAGGCTTTCACCCTGGCCCTCTACATCCTGATCGCCAGCAACCGCCGCAGCGATCTCGCCGCCGAGGCCGGGCTCAAATACCTGGTGCTCGGCGCCGTAGCCACCGGTTTCCTGGCTTTCGGCATCGCCCTGATCTATGCCGGCAGCGGCAGCTTCCACCTGCCCGAGGCCCTGCAGGGTCTTCAAACGACCGGGACTTTGCGGCCCTGGGGACTGCTCGGCTGGGGCATGCTGCTGGTCGCCATCGGCTTCAAGATTTCCCTGGTCCCCTTCCACTTCTGGACGCCGGACGTCTATCAGGGTGCACCGACGCCGGTCGTCGGCCTGCTGGCCACCGGCTCCAAGGGCGCCGTAGTCGCCGCCCTGATCGGTCTGTTCGCCAGCGGCGCCAGCGGCTGGCAGGAGATGACCTCCCTGCTCTGGATGCTGTCCGCCCTGACCATGCTGGCCGGCGCCCTCTGCGCACTGGTGCAGACGGACATCAAGCGCCTGCTCGCCTACTCTTCGGTGGTCCACATGGGCACGGTGCTGATCGGCCTGATCGGCCAGACCAAAGACGGTCTGGCGGCGGCGACCTTTTACACGGTGGTCTATGCCCTGGCCAGCCTGGGCTGCTTTGCCGTGATTGCCAGCCTGGCGCAGGGCGACGACGAACCGGCAACGATCGAGCAGTGGCGGGGTCTC
>DATFJP010000137.1:0-5795 GCA_035269105.1 Desulfuromonadales bacterium | reverse complement strand
ATCGGCGCCAGTTCGAGCCGGCCATTCTCCTTTAGGTTTTTGACCATCGCCCCGGTGGTGTCGAGGTGCACGACCAGGGCCCGGTCGGGCTGTTGCAGCTTGCCCGGCAAATGCGCCCGGATGGCGCCGCGGCGGGTCAGTTCGAAAGGAATGCCGAGCCGCTCCAGTTCGCGGCCGGTCACCTGCACGATTTCATCGGTGAAACCGGTCGGGCTGGGGATGTTGAGCAGGGTTTCGAGCATGTCGCAGAGATACTCGACGTCGATGTTCAGGCGTTGCATGAAAATCCTTCTCCTCGATTAAACAGAATGTTTCCGGTCGCTGGCCCGGGCAATGGTCTGCGGAAACAGCAGGTCGATGAACTTTTCGGCGGTAGGCTGAGGCTCATGGTTGGCCAGTCCCGGCCGTTCATTGGCCTCGATGATCACGTAATCGGACTGGTCGACGGCGGGGACGATAAAATCGAGGCCGACCACGGGAATGCCGATGGCCTTTGCCGCCGACTCGGCGGCCTGCCGCAGGACCGGATGCAGTTGCTCGGTCACGTCATGGATGGTGCCGCCGGTATGCAGGTTGGCCGCTTTGCGGACCTGCAGGACTTCCTCCGCCGGCAGGACATCTTCCAGATCGTAGCCGGCTTCGCCGACGCAGCGACGGGTCTCTTCATCCAGCGGAATGCAGCTTTCCCCCTTGGTTGCCGCGCTGCGGCGGCGGCTCTGTTTCTCGACCAGGGTGCGGATGGAATGGCGGCCGGTACCGATGACCCGGGGGGGCTGGCGGATGGCGCCCGCCACGACCTCGCCGTTGATAACAATGATGCGCAGGTCCTCGCCCGGGCGGAACTCTTCCAGAAGGACCTTGTCGCAGATCTGCCGGCAGACCGGGATCGCCCGCTCCACCGCGTTGGCGTCGGTCAGGTTGACATGCACGCCCTTGCCCTGTTCGCCGCGGGCCGGCTTGACAACGACGGCCATGCACTCTTCCAAAAAGGCGGCGTTCGCCTCCGGCGAGCCGGCCAGTTGTTGACGCGGAACCTCGAGGCCGGCCTGATCCAGGAGCCGCAGGGTGACCTGCTTGTCGTCGCAGCGGCTCATGGCCACGGCGGTGGTCAGCTCGGAAAGGGCCTCCCGGCAGGTGATCTGCCGGCCGCCATGAGTCAGCGAAAAAAAGCCGTTCTCGCCGTCGATCACTTCGACGGCGATGCCCCGCCGCAAAGCCTCGTCGACGATAATCTGGGCGTAGGGGTTGAGCTCGAGCCCTGCGTCAGGGCCGGTGAACAAAGGCTCGTTGATCGGATTCTTGCGCTTGAGGCAAAAAGCCGGGATGCGCTGAAAGCCCATTTTTTCGTACAAACCGATGGCCTGGCGATTTTCGTGCAGCACGGACAGATCCATGAAGCTGCGGCCCCGTGCCTGGTAGTGCCCCGCAAGGTAATCGGTCAGCGCCAGGCCGACCCCGGGATGGGGCGACTGGGGATCGACCGCCAGGCACCAGAGGCTGGAACCGTTCTCAGGGTCCTCGAATGCATTGACATGATCGATGCCCGTGGTCGTGCCGATGATTTCTCCCGTTTCCCGGTCTTCGGCGACCAGATAGGTAAGCACCCGCTTGCCGCGATTTTCCCAGATGAAACTGGTCGGAGCCGTCACCATCTGCCGGGTGGCGTAGATGCGGTTGATTGCCGCCGCATCCGCCCGGGTCCGCAGCCGCCGGATGACAAAACCCTTGGCCTGCTTGCCGTGGGGCCGATAATCGGTCAACCAGAGCCGGTAGGTATCCGAAGGGTCGAGAAACAGCTCCTGCGGGGCGATCGACAGGACCACATGGGGATTGCGGACATACAGGGCAATATCGCGCCGCCCGGTTTCTTCCTGGCGCAGGGCTGCGGCAAGCTGCTCGGGATCCTGGAAGGTGTGAGCAAAGATCAAACGCCCCCACCCGCAGTCGATCGCAATATTTTCAGGCAGCTTCTTGCTTGCCGGGCCGACCGGCCCCCCCCAGCTGCTGGCCGTCGGCGACTTGATCCGGTCAAGGCGATGGCGCTTGTGGCGTTTGTCGCTCATAAATGGTCCTCTTATCCGATGCCGTGGGTCTGCAGCCAGAATTCCAGCAGAGCGATCTGCCAGAGCTTCGACCCTTTCAGGGGCGTAATGTGGGCTTCCGGCTCGTCGAGCAGCTGGGTGACGTAGTCCGGCTGAAACAGGCCCCGCTGCTGGGCCACATTGCGGTCGAGGATGTGCCTGACCTTGTCCAGGTAGGCCCCGCGCAGGTACTTGAGGGCCGGAACCGGGAAATAGCCTTTGGGCCGATCGATGACCCCCGCCGGGATGACCTTGCGGGCAGCTTCCTTGAGAACGTGCTTGCCGCCGCCTTCCACCTTGTACCGGCCGGGGATCCGGGCGGCGAGTTCAACCAGCTCGTGGTCGAGGAAGGGGACGCGCGCCTCCAGGCTCCAGGCCATGGTCATGTTGTCGACCCGCTTGACCGGGTCATCGATCAGCATGATCGTGGTATCCAGGCGCAGCGCCTTGTCGATCGCTTCGCTGGCTCCCGGTCGGGCAAAATGTTCGGCGACGAAACGGCCGCTGACGTCGTCGGTATGGTAATCGGGGTCCAGGGCGATCAGGACCTGTTCATGACTGCGATCGAAAAAAGCCTTGCGGTATTCGGCAACCGGATCGTCAGTGTCGAGCATCGGCGGGTACCAGTGATAGCCGGCAAACACCTCGTCGGCGCCCTGCCCGCTCTGCACCACCTTGACGTCTTTGGCAACCTCCTGCGAAAGCAGGAAAAACCCGACGGCATCGTGACTGACCATCGGTTCGTTCATGGCGGCCACGGTCAGGTCCAGCGCCGGCAGCAGCTGATCGGAATCGATGAAGATCTTGTGATGATCGGTGCCGTACTCGCGAGCGATCATGTCGGAATACATGAATTCGTCGCCCTTTTCCTCACCGACCGCCTCAAAACCGACCGAATAGGTCTTGAGATCCTTTTGCCCGGCCTCGGCCAGCAGGCCGACGATCAGGCTGGAATCGAGCCCGCCGGAGAGCAGGGCACCGACCGGGACATCGGCGACCAGCCGCCGCTCGACCGCCAGCCGCAGTTCGTCGAGGACCAGGTCCTGCCATTCCTCGAAGCTGTGCTCGGCGTCGCCCGGTTGCCGCTCAAAACGCGGCTCCCAGTAAAGCTCCTCGTGCCGGTTGCCGTCGGGCTTGATCAGCAGGGTCGTCGCCGGCGGCAGCTTGCGCACACCCTTGAGGATCGTATAGGGAGCCGGAACCACGGCATGAAAAGACATGTAGTGGTGCAGCGCCACCGGATCGATGCCGGTATCCACCTCGCCGGCCGCCAGCAGCGCCGGCAGGCTGGAAGCGAACCGCAAAGCACCGGGAACGTCGGCGAGATAGAGCGGTTTGATGCCGAGCCGGTCCCTGGCCAGCAAAACCCGGCCGCTGTCGCGCTCCCAGAGAGAGAAGGCGAACATGCCGTTGAAGCGCTCCACGGCTTGCCGCCCCCAGGCATGGTAGGCCTTGAGTATCACCTCGGTGTCGCTGGTCGAGAAGAAGCGGTAGCCTTTCCCTTCCAATTCGCCGCGCAGTTCCGGGTAGTTGTAAATGGCTCCGTTGTAGACGACCGCCAGGCCGAGCTCAGGGTCGACCATCGGCTGTTGGGCCCGATCGCTCAAATCGATGATTTTCAGCCGACGGTGGCCGAATCCGATGCCGGCCTGGGTGAACAATCCGTCGGCATCGGGGCCGCGGGCCGACATTCTTGCGGCCATTGCCTGCAAGGCTTCCATGGCGACGGTGTTGCCGTCAAAACGAATCTCTCCGCAAATGCCACACATAAATCATTTGCCTTTCCAGAAAAGGTTTTACGGCCGGATTCCAAGCTTTGAAAGCATAACAAGCGGGGGGGACTTTGGCAAATTCAGGAGTCCTATCGGCACTCCCGAACGACCGCTGGGTCGAGGGCTCCGAAAAGGCCTGGCGACCAAACCTCAACCAAGCGGAAGGCTTTTGCCCTGCTGCTGCTCGTGGACCGGAAGCAGGAAGACGGAATTTTGGGAAAAGGGTTTTGTCCAGCCGCAGCAGGTTGCCTTCATGCCGCCGGTTTGCAGGCGGTGGCGACCAGGCGGTGATTCATGAAACCGTAATCCTCGCCGGACCGCCCCGAGGAGAACCCTTTTCGGACATCGATTGCAGTGAAACCTGCCTTGTGGAGCAAGGCTTGCAGGTTTGCAGGGTCGTAAATGCGGATGGCGTAGGAATGATCACGCAGCAGACCGCGATTTTTACAGATCACGACTTCCCGGGCCCTGATCAGGTTCTCCTCCAGTTCCCGCTGGCGGCAGACAACGATATCGTCGGCGATTTCGTGCCAGGCGTTGGGATTGAACTGTGCCCGCACGGCGCTGCCGTCGGTCACATCGACCAGCAGTCGACCGCCGGATTTCAGCAGGCGCAGGGCTTCCTGCATGATGCGCAGGTCATCCTCGGCCGCGGGAAGGTAGCCCAGGGAATTGCCGAGGATCAGAACATGGTCGAAACGGTCCGGGTCCAGGCTGGTGGCGGTGGCATCGCCCTGGATAAAAGCCACGGGCTGCCCCTGTTCCGCGGCCGCCTTGCGGCCGAGGGCCAGCAGAACCTGCGAATAGTCGAGAACCGTGCAGTTCCGATAGCCGCGCCGGGCCAGTTCAATGCTGTGGCGGCCCTGCCCGCCGCAGAGGTCCAGAACCCGGTGGTCAGCCTGCAGAGGCAGCAGTTTGCAGACGAGATCGATCTCGCGGCGGGTTACTTCCTGATTGCAGACCGAGCGTGCATCGGTCAGCAGGTAGACTTCATCGAACAGGGATTTCCACCAGTCTGGACTGACGTCGATGGTCATGGCCGCTCCGGGTGCGCCCCGAAACTGAACAGGCCGTCCGAGGCGAAGATTGCCGCGGCGCCGCTCCAGGGCTGGGACAGGCAAATGTCGAGCTCTTCCGCCTCGATATCGATCATGTCGGCCAGGGCTCCTTCCAGGTACATTTTTTCGAGCAGCAGGCAGTCCTGCCAGACCGCGGTTGTGTAGCGGCGCAGTTGTTCGAGGTGGCTGTCCTGGATCAGGCGCGGCCGCAGGGCGATCTTGATCGGTCCGAGCAGGTAGGTGAACCGATGCTCAAGGGCCATCTTTTGCTGCATTTCCACAACCCCGCGCAATTCGGCCGGGTCGACGCTGAGCATGACATCGTTGATGCGCTTGGCCGCTTCCCGGGGGCTGAGCCGGGAGCGCAGTAGGGCCAGCGGCTGGACACCGCCGCCGCTGCCGACGTTGGTCGGCACGCCGCCATAACGGACCAGGAAACCGAACAGACCGTCCCGGCCGAACAGACAGCGAAAGTCGGTCTGGAAACGCTCGAGCACCACTCCCCGGGCCGGATCAAACGTGACGCCTTCTTCCGCCCAGAGATGCAGCGGAATCTTTTCCTGGACAATATACTGTCCCTTCTCCAGGGCCAGGGCGACTGCTTCTTCGGCATCGGGGTTGACGCCGCCGACCCGGACGCCGATCCCGGAATAGCCGCGCTCGGGCTTAAGGACCAGATTGTCCCAGTTGCGACGGGTCCATTCAATCAGGTCGGCAATCGGCTCACCCTGCGGTCCCTGAGCCCTGCCGGGCAGAAACCGCCGCGTCCATGGGGTCCGCTCGACCGCTTCCCGGCTGAAGCGGTCGTTGCCTGGCGACGTCAGGACCTCGAACATGCTTTTGACGTTGATCGGCTCAGTGCCGCGCGGGTTGACCACCCGCCC
>DATFJP010000136.1:0-18420 GCA_035269105.1 Desulfuromonadales bacterium | reverse complement strand
GAGGAAGTAAGGCCGGTCAGGTTCGGTCCGGCTGCGGATTCGGCTGCCGGGCCTGCTGACTGGGAGCCTGGAGCCGCCAGGGCGGCCGCCGGCATGAGGGTTAAGGAGAAGGACAGCAACACCAGGCAGGCAAAGGCTCTGAACAGGGATGACTTCTTCAGCATGAGCATGCTCCTTTCGGATAAAAGCGGCAGAAGGATTTGAAACTAGCGGCTTCAGCGATTCAGGTCAGGGTAGAGTAAAAAAGCTCGCCAAGTCAATCGAACTGTGCCGGCCGGGCAGGACAAGAGCAGTTGGCAGCGGGCCGTTCATCTCCTCACCAGATCGCATGCTCTTCCCGATTTTCCCGGGCAATCAACACGTTCCTGAGCATTCGCGCGCGACCGGCCCGATAGAGGGGCGTCTTGCGGAACAGGCGCTTGAAGCCGCCCCCCGGTTGCAGAATTCGCTGCCAGTCCTCAAGCGTCCGATCGAATTTTGACCCCTCCGGTAAGGCGCCGGCAAGGTGATCCCGGTTCCACGGGCAGACCTGCTGACAGGTATCGCAGCCAAATATGCGGTTGCCCATCCTGCCGCGCAGGGTCGCCTCGATGTTGCCTTTCTTCTCGATGGTCAGGTAGGAGATGCAGCGCGTCGCATCGATCTGGCGGTTGTCGTCGATCGCTCTGGTGGGACAGGCGTCGATGCAGGTCCGGCAGGCGCCGCACCCGTCCGGCACGGCGGTCGGGGCAGGTGGCAGGGGGCGGTCGAGGAAAAACCCGCCGATGAAAACCTGGCTGCCGTAGCGGGGGTGAATCAGCATGCTGTTTTTGGCGATCCAGCCCAGCCCCGCCCGAACCGCCAGTTCCCGCTCGGCAACCGGAGCGGAATCGACGAAGGGTTTCAATTTGAGATCACGAAAGGTCTCCGCCAGGGTCGCAGCCAGTTCATGTATCAGCTTTTTCATGACATGGTGGTAATCGGGACCACGGGCATGGGCCGAGACCAGAGCTTCCGTCAGCACGCCGGGCGCGAGAATCCGCTCCGGACAGCGATGCAGGAACAGCACGATCGACTGGGCGACCGGAAAAAAGTTCCGCGGTTCAAAACGCACTTCGCGATGCTTTTCGAGATAGGCCATGTCGCCGTGTCGCCCCGCCGCCAGCCATTGCTCGAACCGGTCGGCACAGGCGACCGGTTCGGGCGCGGCGACCCCCCAGGCGATGACGGCTGGCTGCTGCTGAAAAAAGTCGGCGATGCAGCCGGCCAGATCAGCCATTCCTCTTCTTGTCCAGGCTGGCCTTGAGCAGATCGCCGAGGGTGCCCATGCCGGCGGCATCCGGCTGCTCGGTATAGCTGTTCTGCATCTCTTCGGCACCTTCCTTGGCCGGGGCCAGGGAGATGCGCCGCTCTTCCCGGTCGACGCTTTCGATGGTCACCAGCAGCTGCTGCCCCACCGTGAGCACCTCCTTGGGATGCTGAATCCGGTGCTCTTCGCGCAGCCGGGAAATATGGATCAGGCCGTCCATGCCCTCTTCCAGGGTGACAAAGGCGCCGAAGGGCACCAGCCGAGCCACGGTCCCGGTGTGGGTGGTGCCGCTGGCGAACACCGTGCCGGCTTTCTGCCACGGGTCGGCCAGGGTGTCCCGCCGGCTGAAGGAAAAACGGTCCTGCTCCCAGTCGATGCTCTTGACCGCCAGTTCAAGCTCTTCGCCGACCTGCAGCAGCTCCCCAAGATTCTCGACCCGGCTGTAACTGAATTCCGAGATCGGCAGCAGGCCCTCAATGCCGCCGATATCGATAAATGCCCCGAAATCGCGAACGCTGGTAACCTTGCCCTTGACCACCAAACCCGGCTCCAGGGTCTGCTTCCAGGCTTCGCGCTGCTGGCGGCGCTCTTCCTCGAGAATGGCGCGATGGGAGACCACGATGTTGCGGCCCTGCTCACCGAACCTGGTAATCCGGAAGGGCAGGGACTGGTCGATCAATTCCTCGGGATTGTCCACCCGCCGCAGGCCCATCTGGGAAAAGGGGCAGAAGGCGCGCACGCTGCCGGCCAGCTTGATTTCGTAGCCGCCCTTGATCTCCTTCTCGACCCGGCCGTCCACGGGGATGCCGCTGCGCCAGGCTTCCTCCAGCTGGGCCATGCCGGTGGCGCCGGCGCCCAGGCGGGTGGTGAATTTCAGCTCGCCGCCGGCCCCGGACATGAAATAAGCTTCGAGGGTATCGCCGACCTCGACGGTCAGCTCGCCTTCCTCATTGAGCAGTTCCCGGGTATCGAGCACCCCTTCGCCCTTCTGGCCGACGTCGAGGAAGGTCCAGTCCTTGCCGATCTGCAGGACTTTCCCGGCCACTTTCTGGCCGGGGTGGAGGCGAACGGTGCCGGTCAGGCTCTCTTCCAGCATCTCGGCGAAGCTGCCTTCGTCCGCGAATTCTTCGTCAAACATGTTGTTGTCTTCGTTCATGGAAACCTCGTCTGCGAAATCTTCTTAAATGTTGGTCAAAGGTAATTGTCGCACGGTGAACAACGAAAAGCCAAATCCAAAATCGCCGTGGCGACTTGTCGGAAAAACCGAGCCGAGACTTCCGGCCACCTTCGCTCCAGACTCGATGCGAGCCGAAAAAAGGCCTTGGGTCTGCCGTCTGCCGGTCATGATGGTTGTTCCGCTGAAAAGCTGCGGATGACAGCCAGGAAATCAGGACCGTAGCGCTTGAGCTTGTGATGGCCGACACCATGAACCTCGAGCAGGCTCTGCGCATCGGCCGGGCGCAAGGCCGCCATTTCCATCAGAGCCTGGTCGCCGAAAATGACAAAAGGCGGCACGCCGGCCTCTTCAGCAAGTTGCTTGCGACAGGCTTTCAAGGCCTCGAACAGGTCCGTGTCGTAAGCTAGGTTTTCCAGGTCGCGCCGGCTTTTCCTGCGGGCGGCCTGCGGCTTGACCCGCGGACTGGGCAAAATCACCTGCTGGTCTCCCCGCAACAGCGGTCGTGCCGCCTCGGTAAGCTTGAGTATCGAGTAGTTGGCGATATCCTGCTGCAGAAAGCCGAGGTGAATCAACTGGCGGGTCAGGCTGCTCCAGGCCTCCTGGCTGTTTTCGGCACCGATGCCGTAGGTGGACAACCGGTCGTGGCCCAGCTGCAGGATTCTCTGGCTCTGCGAGCCGCGCAGGACATCGATGACGTGTTTCATGCCGAAGCGCTGGCCGACCCGGAAGACGCAGGACAGGATTTTCTGCGCGTCTTCCGTGGCATCATAGCGCTGCGGCGGATCGAGGCAGATGTCGCAGTTGCCGCAATCCTCGGCCAGCGTTTCGCCGAAGTAGCCGAGCAGGACCCGTCGCCGGCAGGTCAGCGGCTCGGCAAAGCCGACCATGGCATTCAGCTTGTGCAGTTCGATGCGGTTCTTTTCCGGGCTGCCCCCCTTTTCAATCAGGCTGCGGACAATGGCGATGTCGCCGTAGCCGAACAGCAGCAGGGCTTCGGCGGGCAGGCCGTCCCGTCCAGCCCGTCCGGTCTCCTGGTAGTAGCTCTCGATATTCTTTGGCAGATCGTAATGGACCACGAACCGCACGTTGGGCTTGTCGATGCCCATGCCGAAGGCCACCGTCGCCACCACCACCTGCAGATCGTCGCGCAGAAACTGCTCCTGGACCCGCTGCCGCTCGGCCGCAGTCAGGCCGGCGTGATAGGCGGCCGCCGCATAACCTTCGGCCGCCAGCCGTTCAGCCACATCCGCGGTGCGCTTGCGGCTCAGGGCATAGACAATGCCGGCTTCGCCGGGCCGGTTGGCGAGGAAGGTCTTGAGCTGGGCCTGGGGTTTCAATTTGTCGACCACTGTATAGCGGATGTTCGGGCGGTCGAAGCCGGTGGCAAAGGCAGCCGCCTGCTGCAGGCCCAGCCGCTGAATGATGTCCCGCCGGGTATCCGGATCGGCGGTGGCTGTCAAGGCGACCAGCGGCACTCCGGGAAAAGCGTCACGCAGACGTCCAAGCTGGGCATACTCCGGCCGGAAATCATGGCCCCACTGGGAGATGCAGTGCGCCTCGTCGATCGCGAACAGGCTGAGTTCGATGCCGCGCAGGCGGGCCAGGAAATCTTCGTTCATCAGGCGTTCCGGCGAGACATACAGCAGATCGAGTTCACCGGCATGCATTTTTGCCAGGACCTGCCGGGCAGCGGCGGCCGGCATGGAGGAATTGTAGTAAGCGGCTGCCACGCCGTTGGCGCACAAGGCATCGACCTGGTCCTTCATCAGCGAGATCAGCGGCGAGACCACGATGCCGGTGCCGGGGCGCAGCAGCGCCGGGATCTGGTAGCAGAGGGATTTGCCGCCGCCGGTCGGCATCAGCACGAAGGCATCCCGGCCGGCGAGCAGGGTGTCCATGATCTCCTGCTGACCGGGACGGAAAGCGCTGTAGCCGAAGACGGTATTCAAAACTTGGAGGGGCTGGTCAAAGGTCATTGCATCGACTTTGGAAAAGATGGGTTTATTCGGCGGGACGGGCCCTGACGACGGCCCCTTCCAGGCCGCCGGCCACCGCCGCGGCGCTCACCCCGGTGACGACCACCGTCGCCTGCTGCGGGCCGAGGCTCCCGGACAGGTTCAGGGTTCGCTGCTGCCGCCGGCCGTTCGGGTCCGTGAAGGCCAAGGCCACGGCGACATCGGTCACCGGCAAGCCGGTGGTGTTCTGCACCTGGGCCAGCAGTTCGCCCTGCTGCCCTTCCCCGAAACGCACGCTCAGGTATTGTCCGGGGTTGTCGGCCAGGTCGAGCCGCGCCAGGGACAGGGCCGCAGCCTGTCCCGCTTCGGTGTCCGAGCCGGAAGCGGCGCGGTAATACTGCTTGGCCTGCGGCAGCTCGCCCCGCCTCTGGGCCAGGTTGCCGAGAGCGTTCAGGGCCGTTGCCGTCGGCAGCAGTTCGGTACTGCGATTCAAATCTGCGTAGGCCGCATCGCGTTGGTCGAGCTTGTCCCGGGCCAGGCCGCGCTGCAGGTAGAAGTGAAAATATCCGGGGTTGCGGGCGATGGCCCGGTCATAGTTGGTGACCGCGTCCCGGTAGCGCCCCTGCTGCAGGCGGATGTCACCGCGCAGGGAATGAAACAGGGCTTCCTCGGGAACTTGGGACAGGGCTTTTTCGGCCTGATCCAGGGCCTGTTCGGTCTGCCCGTCAGCCAGTGCCGCGCGGCCCGCGTCGTATGCGGCGTAAGCCTCCCCGGCGGCCAGCAGCGACGCCATGACCTGATGGTAGCGCTCCCGGCCGATTTCACCGCCCGCCCGCAATTGGCGAGCCGTCTCGCGGTTGGCGGCGACCCGCTCGGGGGAGGGCGGGTGGCTGGCGAACAAACCCGCCAGCCAGTTCTGGTTGCGGCCCTCGGCCAGGCGGACGAAGGTTTCCTGCAGGTCGACTGCGGCCTGCGGGTCGTAGCCGGCCCGGGCCAGGTACTGCATGCCGTAGTAATCCGCCTCGCGCTCGGCGTCGCGGCTGTACTTCTGGCCGATCAGGCCGGCGGCCAGACTGGCGCCGCCGACCGCCATCCGGCTGTACTCGCTGTTCGCCGAGGCCATGCCCACCGCCATGACCGCACCCTGCATCAGCAGGCCGCGCTCCATGCCCTTGGCGCCATGTCGGGCCGCGGCGTGGACGATCTCGTGACCGAGCACCGCCGCCAGCTCCGCCTCGCTGTTGAGTTCGGTGAGCAGGCCGCGGTTGACGGCGATCTTGCCGCCGGGCAGGGCCCAGGCGTTGGGCGTGGAGTCGTTGATCACCTTGAACTCGTAGGGCAGCTGCCGGTCGCTGACCGAAGCCAGCCGCTGGCCGACCTCGCTGACATAGGCCGTGATCGCCGGTTCGGTGACATAGTCGCCGCCCTGCATCTGCCGGCTCGGCGCATACTGCTCGGCGCCCAGCTCCAGCTCGGTGCTCTCCGGCACCAGGGCCAGTTCGCGCTCGCCGGTGACCGGGTTGACGGCACAGCCGAACAGCAAAAGGGGCAAAACAAAAAGCAGACACCAACGGTGCAGCATGAGAAAGCCTCCTGGCTGAAGATTCAGATCCGGACCTGGCTTCCTATTATAGCGAGTTGCGCCGGGTGCGTCACCTGCCCTGCAGCCGGGCAGGGTCGGTTCGCGCCAGCACCGGCCACCAGCTTAGGGGAACGGCTGTGTCCCGGCCAAGTTTTTTTTCGGTTCATTCGGGAATATGCTGGGCTTTTCTGGCATTGGTATTGGGAGGGTATTGCGGTATTGGGACATTCTATCCGTCATTAGTGCCAGGTTCATTGTTGAGCAAGAACTTTCGCAGATCCTGCTCCTGACGCATGACATGGAGGATAAAAATCTGCCCTGCTTCGGTCCGATAGAAGATGCGGCAGGGGGGCACAATGACCTCGCGGTAGTTCAGCCCTTTCAATTCTGGTGGGATACGGCCCGATTCCGAGTGAGACTCCAGCCTGGAAACCTTGTCAAACACAGTCTGAACCAGGCCTTCCGCCGCCGGCAGATTGCTCATGGCTATATGTTCGGCAACCTCATTTAGGTCCCCGAGCGCCGACTCAGTCCAGATTATTTCAGCCATTTACGCAGTTTTTCGCGCGCTTCGCCGTCCCTGAAGGTGCGCCCGTCGAAAATCGCGCGTTCCCCTTTCGCGATCCCCTCCAGAATCTGCATGCGTCGCTGCATCAGCTCAAAGTCGGCAACATCAACCAGGTAGGCTGAGGGCCGACCGTGCTCGGTAATCAGCACCGGCTCCTTCGACTCGTGCAGGTCAGCGAGGATTTTTGTTGCCTGCCGTTTCAGGTTAGTGACCAGTTCGACTTTCATTTGTTGCTCCGTTTGAAAGGAAAAGTGACACAATTGTATCACTTCCCGTTGAACCAGTCCAGCAATCTTCATTGGCCGAATCGGTCAAAGGGTCGGATCAAGCTGTCAAGCGCCGAAAAAGAGTGCTAGAGTATTACCAGTTATTACCCTATCGGCAGGCGCATAAAAGATGGCAACATCCGTCAAGCTTGACGAAGACTTGAGAGCGCGGGTGCAGCAGCTGGCCCAAAGGCAACAACGTTCCGCACACTGGATCATGCGGGAAGCCATTCGCGATTACGTGGAGCGGCAAGAAGCGAAAGAGCGCTTTGTCCAGGAATCCCTGGCGTCCTGGACGTCCTACAAGGAAACAGGCAAGCACCTGACCGGGCAGGAAGTCCGGGAGTGGCTGCAAACCTGGGGAGACGACAAGGCTGCCGAGACTCCCGAATGCCACGAGTAATCGTCACCGGGCAGGCGGTTGCCGGCTTGGTGCGTTGTCGGCAGTTTCTCTCCGCAAGGGACCAGACAACGGCGCTCAAAGCCGCCCGGGTGATCGAGCAGCAGTTTCGCAGGTTGGAAACCGACCCGGAAACCGGCAGGCCGGTGGAGAACCACCAGGAACTGCGTGAATTGATCGTCACCTTCGGCCAGATCGGCTATGTTGCCCTGTATCATTATGATGCTGCCGCGGACATTGTCCTCGTCCCTGCCTTTCTACATCAGAAAGAAGTCGGCTATGGTTAGGTAAAAAAATCCGCGACATGGTCGAAAAGGCTCTTTTCCAGCAACCGTAAAATTTTCCCTTGTCCTGCCCTGACAAACATTGTACGAACATACCTTTTGCAACCACCATCCCTTGGGGGACATTGTCATGGGCATTCTCAACAACACCGTCAGCATCTGTCAGTTCACCGTCACCGGCCAGCCGCCGCAGGCCGATCTGGTCGCCTGGGCCGGCGACTGCCTGGCCAGGCACGGCTTCCGCTCCATCGAGCAGACCAGCGAGGAAGAAACCACCGGCTGGGTCCAGCTGGAGAACCTGCAGGAGGGACGGTTTCCCGATTCGACCATCTTCCAGCGCGACCAGTACCTGGTCTTCTCTTTCCGGCGCGACCAGCGCAAGCTGCCTGCCGCGCTTTTCAAGGCCTACCTGGAAGAGGCCCAGAACGAATTCCTGGCGGAACATCCGAATTTCCACAAGGTCCCGAAACAGCAGCGCGACAATCTCCGCGAAGCGGTGCGCGGCGCCCTGTTCGCCAGGACCCTGCCGACCCCCCAGGTGCACGACGTGGTCTGGGATAGCCGCAACAGCACGGTCACCTTCACCAATCTCGGCGCCAAGACCGTCGACTTGTTCGTGGACTTTTTCAACAAGACCTTCGAGGGGCTGCGCCTGCTGCCGATCCATCCCTACTCCCGCGCCGAGCGGGTGGTTGACCAGAACCTGGCCGAGCAACTGGCCCATGCCAACCTGGCAACCAGCGACGCGGTTCTGGACCTGATCGAATCCAACCGCTGGCTGGGCCGCGACTTTCTGCTCTGGCTGTTGTACGAAACCATGCAGGGCGCAGCTGAATATGCGGTCTGCCGCCCCGGACCCGCCGTCGAGGGCGAATGCTTTGTTGCCTATCTGAACGATCGGTTGATCCTGGCCGGCAGCAGCGAGAGCGGCCAGCAGAAGGTTGCGGTCAGCGGTCCACAGGATCAGTTCCGCGAGGTCTGCGTTGCCCTGCAGGCCGGCAAAGAGATTCAGGAAGCCGTGCTGTACCTGGAGAAGCAGGAGATGCTCTGGAAGTTGAACCTGAAAGGCGACACCTTCCATCTGGCTTCCTTCAAAACCCCGCCGGTCAAGATCGAAACCGACGACCTGGCCGATCCGGAGCACGAGCGCCAGGCGGTCTTCTTCGAACGCATGTATACCCTCAACGAGGGACTGCAGCTGCTCGACAGCCTTTATGCAGCCTTCCTGCGTGAACGTCTCGGCGAGGCCTGGGATGGCAAGCAGCGCGCCATCCAGACTTGGCTGATGGCTGATGGCTGATGGCTGGAGGCTGATGGATGGAGGCTGGAGGCTGGAGGCTGGATAGATTCTTTCATCAATGAGAAGCCGCATCAAAAGAAGAGACTCCCTCGGGAAATTTCAGCCCTCTATTTCTGCTTAATTTTTAATCATAAAATAATGTTTGATTGAAATTATTTTTGCGTGGTAAAGTATTGTCCACTAGTGATTAAATTTTAAGCAAGGAGGATACAATGCCCACCAATCTCGACGAAAAAGTTCAACCGATTTTCCAGGAAGTCCTGGCCCGCAACCCCGGCGAAACCGAATTCCACCAGGCGGTGCGGGAGGTCCTGGAATCTCTCGGCCCGGTGCTGGTCAAACATCCCGAGTTCGCCCACCACCGGATCATCGAGCGCATCTGCGAACCGGAGCGGCAGATCATCTTTCGGGTTCCCTGGCAGAACGACAAGGGCGAGGTGCAGATCAACCGGGGGTTCCGGGTCGAGTTCAACAGCGCTCTGGGTCCCTACAAGGGCGGCCTGCGCTTCCACCCCTCGGTCTACCTGGGCATCATCAAGTTCCTGGGCTTTGAGCAGATCTTCAAGAACGCTCTGACCGATCTGCCGATCGGCGGCGGCAAGGGCGGCTCCGATTTCGATCCCAAGGGCAAGTCCGACGATGAGATCATGCGCTTCTGCCAGAGTTTCATGACCGAGCTCTACCGCCACATCGGCGAACATACCGACGTCCCCGCCGGCGATATCGGCGTCGGCGGCCGCGAGATCGGCTACATGTTCGGCCAGTACAAGCGCATCACCAACCGCTGGGAAGCAGGCGTTTTGACCGGCAAGGGTCTGGACTGGGGCGGCTCCCTGGTGCGCACCGAAGCCACCGGCTACGGCACCGTCTTTTTCGTCGACGAGATGCTCAAGGCCCGCAAGGACGAATTCGGCGGCAAAACCTGCGTGGTGTCCGGCTCGGGCAACGTCTCTATTTATACCATCGAGAAAATTCACCAGCTTGGCGGCAGGGTCGTGGCCTGTTCCGACTCCAATGGCTACATTTACGACGAAAAAGGCATCGACCTCGAACTGATCAAGCAGCTGAAAGAGATCGAACGGCGCCGCATTAAGGACTATCTCAACTACCGGAAACAAGCCAAATACGTCGCCGGCGGCAATGTCTGGGAAATCCCCTGCCAGGTCGCAATGCCTTCGGCGACCCAGAACGAGATCAACGGCAAAGACGCCAAAATGCTGGTCAAGAACGGCTGCATCGCGGTTGGCGAAGGCGCCAACATGCCGACCACGCCTGATGGCGTAAAAATCTTTCTCGAGGCGGAAATTGCCTACGGACCGGGCAAGGCGGCCAATGCCGGCGGCGTCGCTACCTCGGCACTGGAAATGCAGCAGAACGCCTGCCGGGATTCCTGGAAATTCGACTACACCCAGGATCGGCTGCGGACAATCATGAAGGATATCCACGAAAACTGCTACGAAACGGCCATTGAATATGGCACCCCCGGCAACTACGTCAACGGCGCCAACATCGCCGGCTTCATCAGGGTCGCCAATGCGATGGTAGCGCTCGGCGTCATTTGATCGAGCCGGCTTGAACCACCTGTTCAGGCGGCAGATTTTTTTTGCCGCCTGAACGCTTTTCCCTGTTCGACTCGCGAGGAAAACATGCAGACTGCCGCCAGGGTGACCACCGGTTTTTCCGGTCTGGACAAAATTCTCGACGATCTGCGCATCGGCGACAATGTCGTCTGGAAAGTCAATTCCATCGAGGATTACCGGTTCTTCGTGGCCCCTTTCGTCGAGCAGGCCATCAAGGTCGGCCGCAAGGTCATTTACCTGCGGTTCGGCGAACACCCGCCGCTGCTGGAGGAAAATCCGGCGGTCAAAACCATCGCCCTCGACCCGCGCCTCGGCTTCGAACCTTTTGCCAGTCAGATTCACTCGGTTGCCAGCGCGCAGGGTGAAGGCGCTTTCTACGTTTTCGACTGTCTCTCCGAGCTGCTCTCGGCCTGGGCCACCGACCACATGATCGGCAACTTCTTCGAGGTCACCTGTCCTTACCTCTATGAACTGGATACCGTTGCTTATTTTGCCCTGATCCGCGACCGGCATGCCTTTCGTACCATTTTCCGGATCCGCGACACCACCCAGGTCCTGCTCGATCTCTACACCGCCAACGAGCATGTCTACATTCAGCCGCTCAAGGTTTGGCAGAGGCACTCACCGACCATGTTCCTGCCTCACCAGATGAAGGGGGAATCGTTTCGGCCGGTCGATACCAGCGTTGAAGCCACCAACCTGCTCACCGATGTCTTCCGTCATGACGTCGCTAGCGCCAGCCGCCAGCTCGACCATTGGCACCGGCTGTTCCTGCAGGCGGAGGAGCTGCTGTCCGCCCCGGCAGCAGCCGAAGAGCAGTCGCAGATGGTCCGCCACCTCTGCCGGCATCTGGTCGGTCGTGAACCGCGCATCATCGACCTGGCCCGGAAACACTTCTCCCTGCAGGACCTGCTCAACATCAAGGCTCGCATGATAGGCACCGGCTTTCTCGGCGGCAAAGCGGTCGGCATGCTGCTGGCGCGCAGTATTCTTATCAACGACCAGGCCTTCGACTGGAGCGAACACCTGGAAGCCCATGACTCCTTTTACGTCGGCTCCAATGTCTACTACTCCTACATCGTTCACAACGGCTGGTGGCGCCTGTTCATGCGCCAGAAGTCGGAAGCCGGGTATTTCGAAGCCGCCCGGGAACTGCGTCACAAGATGATGAGCGGGGAATTCCCGGACATCATCCGCGAAGGCTTCCAGAAAATGCTCGAGTATTACGGTCAGTATCCAATCATCGTGCGCTCCAGCTCCCTGCTCGAAGACGGTTTCGGCAATGCTTTTGCCGGCAAGTACGACAGTTTCTTCTGCCCGAACCAAGGCTCTCCCGAGCAGCGTTACGAGAAATTCGCCGATGCCGTGCGCCGCATTTTCGCCAGCACCATGAGCGAGGATGCACTCACCTATCGCCTGCAGCGCGGCCTCGAAAAACAGGACGAACAGATGGGGCTGCTGATCCAGCGGGTGTCCGGCGCCTACCGCAAGCACTACTATTTTCCGGAACTGGCCGGCGTCGGCGTCTCCTACAACACCTTCGTCTGGGACCGGCAGATGGACCCCCAGGCCGGTATGCTGCGGCTGGTGCTGGGACTCGGCACCCGCGCCGTAGATCGGGTCGAAGGAGACTACCCGCGGATCGTGGCCCTCGATGCCCCCCAGAAACTGCCCCACAAGGGCTTCGAGGACACCCGCCGTTTTGCCCAGCGGGACGTCGATCTGGTCAATGTCGTTGAAAATACCCTGGAGACCCACTCGCTCTACAGCCTCAGCGAGGAAGGTCTCGACCTGAAGCTGGAGCGCTTTGCGGTCCACGACCGCGAAGCCATGCAAAGGCTGGCCGCACGGGGACGGGGCAAGCGGCCGGTCTGGCTGCTGACCTTCGACAAGCTGCTGACCGAAACCGATTTTACGCCGCTCATGCAGAGGCTGATGAAAACCCTGGAAAAAGCCTATGATTATCCGGTGGACATCGAATTCACCGTCAACTTCGACCAGGCGGAAACCGCCCACATCAATATCGTGCAATGCCGCCCGCTGCAGACCAAGGGGACCCGTCAGCAGGTTTCGGTCCCCTCTGACATCCCGGAGGATCAGACCTTCTTCCGCGCGGCGGGCAACTTCATGGGCGGCAACATCGCCCAGCGCCTGCGCTGGGTGATCTGGGTCGAGCCCTCGACCTATACCACGCTTTCCCAGAATGAAAAGCACGAGGTGGCCCGTTTGATCGGCCGCCTGAACAAGCGCATCGCCGACCAGGAGAAGAGCCCGACCCTGCTGCTTGGGCCCGGCCGCTGGGGAACCTCGACGCCCTCCCTGGGAGTACCGGTCACTTTTGCCGAAATCAGCAATATATCCGCTCTGGGTGAAGTCGCCTTCGCCTCCGGCGACCTGATGCCCGAATTGTCCTACGGCTCACATTTCTTCCAGGATCTGGTCGAGGCCGGCATCTTCTATCTGGCCCTGTTCCCGGAAAACCGCGACTGCTTTCTCAACCAAGCCTGGACCATGGACCTGCGCAATGCACTGGAAGGCTTGATGCCATCCAGCAGTCATTTCAAGAATGTGGTCAAGGTCTTCTCTTTCCCGGACCAGGAACTGACCCTGAGTGCCGATGTGGTCGAACAGCAGCTGCTCTGCTATCTGCGCCGGGCAAAAGACGGCAATAAATAGAAGGCTGTCGAGCGCTCCGTGAAACGCCCCCAGCGGACGCGAACTTCAGGAAGCAGCTTTTTCGATTTCACAGTGACTGCCGATCACCTCCTTGAGGGCTTCGATGGAAAGCGGCTTGGTCAGGACCTGGTTGACGCCGCTGCCGATGAAGCGATCGATGTCTTCCTCCATGGCGTGAGCCGTCAAGGCGACAATCGGCACCTGGTAATTCACATGCCCTGCAGCGAAATTGCGGATCTGCGTTGTGGCGGCCAGCCCATCCATAACGGGCATCGAAATATCCATCAGGACCAGATCGTAGGTCTCCTGCTGCAGAATATCCAACGCCTCTTTACCATTGCCGACCAATGACAGTTGACAGCCGACACTCCGGGCCATGGTGGAAATCAGCTCCCGGTTCACGGGGTCGTCTTCGGCCAGCAGGACCTTGCAGGCGAACTTCAACGGCCCGGTTTTGACCCCCTGGTCGCTCTCGACCGAGGGCGAATGGCCGCTGCGGGTCTTCAATTTTTCGAAAACCGCAGTGAAATGGAAAACCGTCCCCCTTTCCGCGGTTTCGAACCACAATCTGCCGCCCATCAATTCCACGAGACTTTTGCAAATGGACAAGCCCAGCCCCGTGCCGCCGTATTCGCGGGTCGGTGAAGTGTCACCCTGAGCGAAGGGCTCGAAGATGAGGTCCCGTTCCTCTTTCCGGATGCCGATGCCGGTATCCCGGACAGTGAAATGCAGGATGCCGTTGCGCGAAGTTGCTGTTTCCATCTCGACCCCGATCTCTATACACCCATCAGGGGTGAATTTGACGGCATTGGAAATCAGGTTGATCAGGATCTGCTGCAGGCGGACTTGGTCCCCGAGAAGGATTTCCGGCACATCGGCCGCCACCCGGCAGTCGACGGACAGCTGCTTGGCTTTGATTTCCGGCTGGTAGAGACCCAGAACATCTTCAATCGTTTCTTCGATGATCAGCGGCTCCTTGACGATTTTGACCTTGCCGGCTTCGATTTTCGAAAAATCCAGGATGTCGTCAAGAATCGTATTCAGGCTGCGGGCACCCCTTTGCAGATTTTTGACCAGATTGGACTGCTGCGGGTTCAGGTCCGTATCGGCCAGCAGTTCGGCGGCCATCAGGACTCCGCTCATGGGCGTGCGGATTTCGTGACTCATGTTGGCGAGGAAAGATCCCTTTGCGGCGTTCGCCTGGTCCGCCGTTTCCTTGGCCTGCTGCAGCCGCAGGGTCCTCTCCCTGACCTTGTCTTCGAGGTCCTCGGCATGCCGCTTCAGCTGACTTTCGGCGTCCTTCAGGACCGTGATGTCGGTAAACGCCAGGATGACCCCTTCAATCTCTCCGGCATCGTTGCGGAACGGCAGGACCCGCTTGAACAACCATTGCCCGTCTTCGGTCCGGACTTCCTTCTCAATCGGAGAGCCGGTTTCGAGAACGCTACGGACATCCCTGAGCATCTGAGCCTGATTGGCCAGGTGATAGGCGATGTGATCGATTGGCCGGCCCACGTCCTGCGGCTGAAGCTTGAAAATTTTACCTACCGCGGGATTGAATTTCCGGATATTCAGCTGGCCATCGACGTAGACGATCCCCGATTCGAGGCTGTTCAAGAGGTTGGCATGGTCGCGATTGAGCCGGTTGAGCTCCCGATTCTTGTCCTCAAATTCGGCGTTGACCGTGTAAAGCTCCTCATTCACGGAATGCAGCTCCTCGTTGGTGCTCTGCAGCTCTTCGTTGGCGGCCATGAGTTCTTCGTTGGTCGTCTGCAACTCCTCGTTGGCCGTCTGCAGCTCTTCGACCGAAGTCTGCAGACTCTCCTTGGTGGCCTGCAGCTCCTGCTCCAGGTCGAAAATTCGCTGTTGAAGATGCTCCGGCAAATCCTCGCCCTGCGCAAGTTCGACCGACCTGGCGGGCATGGTCCCGGCGGTGCCTTTTTTTTCGACGGCAGCCAGGGTGACAAAATAGTGCCCTTCTTTGCCATTCCGGTGGCTGATGTATTTCACGACCAGGTCGCAGCGTTGCCCATCATCCGTTCCGACCGCATTGACGTCATGGATTTTCACTTCATCCCGGGTCTTGCCGGCGCGATGCAGGGCGGTGGTCAAGGGCACCTTGATACTGCTGTCGACCATGGCCAGAAGATCGTTCTCGAAGCGTCCCTGCATCGGCTTCTGCAAGAAGCTGACGTCGCCGAAATTGTGCAGGACCCGTCGGTCCTGGTCGATCAGTATGCCGGTGGGCATGTACTGCTGGAGCAGGAAATCGTAGTCCCGGATGAGTTGACGGTCGAGGCTGACGGTTTTCTGTGCCGAAACGGGGACGATGGCCGGCGCAGAAAAGCGGGTTGGGGCATGATCGAAATTCATGCTGATGGCGATATTGAGATCTCGCAGTTTCCGGAAAATCTTGCCTTTACTGTCGACCGTTTCGAACTCGCCGGCCATCTTGCCCAGCCCTTCGCTGGAGCCGAGAAAGAGGTAGCCGTCGATCTTCAGCGCAAAATGAAACAGGGAGAGAATCTTTTCCTGAATGTCCGGCTGGAGGTAAATCATCAGATTACGGCAGGAAATCAGGTCCATGCGGGTAAAGGGCGGATCGTTGATCAGGTTGTGCGGTGCGAACACGATCATTTTCCGCAAGATCTGGTTGACCTGATAATGGCCGTCGCCCACCGCCTCGAAAAACCGTTCGAGCCGCTGCGTGGAGACGTTGGCCAACCGTTTGCGATCATATCTTCCCTGTGAGGCAAAGTCGGTCGAGGCCCGGTGAACGTCGGTGGCGAACACGGTGACGTTGCCGCGGTATTCATATTCTTCCGCCTTTTCCGCAAAAAGAATGCCGAGGGAATAGGCTTCCTCACCGGTAGCGCAACCGGCGCACCAGATTCGGATGTCATCGGCCTGGCCATGCGCTTCGAAAATCTTCGGCAGGACGTTGTCCGCCAACTGCTTGAAAAACTGCGGGTCCCGGAAAAACTCGGTCACGCCGATCAGCAGGTCATGATAAAGGGCGTTCAATTCGTTGGCGTTGCTGTTCAGCATGGCCATGTATTCAACAGTGTCACTGAGTTTATGAAAATCCATCCGGCGCTGGATACGCCGCCCCACGGTGGTTGCCTTGTATTTGCTGAAATCAAGATTGTAGTGGCTTTTCAGAATGGCGAAAATCTGCCCGTGCTCACCTTCCGCGGCATCGATCTGAAGATATTTGTTCAGGACCGTATGTCGATCCTGCTGTTCGGCTTCGGCCTCGGCCACACCCAGAATGACTTCGGGCATGAGTGCAGGCGGAACCAGCAGGTCGCAGTAACCGGTCGCCAGCGCACTGCGCGGCATGCCGTCGAATTGTGCACTCTCCACCGACTGCACCAGAACCAGACCGCCGGCTTCCCTGATCGCCTTGATGCCGCGGGAACCATCGGTCCCGGTCCCGGAAAGGATGACGGCAAACGCTTTGCTGCCCCAGTCGCCGGCCAGGGACCGGAAAAAAACATCGATCGGCAGTTCGGTCTGCTGGCTGGCTTTGCCGACCTCGGTCAAGTACAGCTTTCCTCTGGAGACCGTCATGTGCGATTTGGGGGGAATGAGATAGATCGCATTTTTCTTCAACTGGATGCCGTCGGTGACGCGATGGATCTCCATGTCGGTGTGGCGCGCCAACAGGTCGTCCATCAGACTCTTGAAATCCGGCGAGAGATGCTGGATGACGACAAAAGCCATGCCGCTGTCGGCAGGCGTATGATCAAAAAATTCCTCCAGGGCGGAAAGACCGCCGGCCGACGCGCCGATACCGACGATATGGGAGGGTTGAGACTGGTTTTTGCGGTGCTTGTCAGGGGACTGTTCCGATTTGCCGTTTTTGCCGGTCATGGGGGCCTCCTGGTCGTGTCATGCAGTTCAAGACACAGGGATATATTACCATAACTGTCATATTTATTCCGAGAGCAGACTTCTCCCTCGGGTCGTTTTTTCACGTCATTCGAGTCATCTGCGTTGCGTTGCTCCCCCCTCCGGTAAAAATTTTTCTACCCGGAAAAGGAGCTTCCTGCCCATAGCCATTCCCGTTTCAGTTGCTAGGCTATTGCTAATTCAACTTTGAATAACCGGAAAGGAGGACAACCATGATTCGAGCCAGAACCAACCTGACTTTTGCAATCAGCCTTCTGGCCTCTCTGATTTTTATCGCTGCGGGAGTTATCCTCGCCAATCCCGCGATGGCCAAGAATCCCTACGCCAAACCGGATGATTCCTGGATCAGCATCAGCGGGACGGTGGAATCCGTCACCGCGGACAGCTTTATCCTCGACTACGGCGACGGCGTCATTACCGTGGAGATGGATGACGGCGACCGGGATGCCGACGGCTACAAACTGCTTGCCGGCGACAAGGTAACCGTCAATGGCCTGATCGACGATGATTTCTATGAAACCACCACCATCGAGGCCAGCAGCGTCTACGTCGAGAAGTTGGGCACGACTTTCTTCGCCAGCGCGGTCGATGAAGAGGATTACCTGGTGACAGTAACGACGCCGATCGTCGTTTCGGCGACCACGGTTCAAGGGACGGTGACCGCTGTCGATGACGAGGAATTCACGGTGGCCACCGGCCTGCAAGCGACCCGGGTCGACGTTGAAGAGATGGCCTATAATCCCCTGGACATGGAAGGCTACCAGCGGATCGAGGTCGGCGATTACGTCCGGGTGACCGGCAACATGGAAAAAGAATTCTTCGAAGGACGGGAATTGATGGCCGAGACCGTCGTCGAACTGGTCGACTGATCGATCTACCCTTCTTTCAATCTCGCTCTGGCATATTAAACCATCGGTCGTCCGAGACAAATCTCGGACGACCGTATTTTTTTAAAAAGCGGAATGCTTCGATCTCAAACCGGCCGGCGAATGATTTTGGTGATGGCAAACCAGTTGCACCAGAGGACGAGAGCGACCACCAGGATGCCGCTGATACCCAAGCCGGTCTCCATGCCGGTCGCCAGCGCCAGGACATAAACCAGGAGATAAGCGGCGGCGGCCGCCTGAATGCTCGTAACACACCAGCGGACCCGGTAATGGTAGGCGCAAGCGAGGATCACCAGGTTAAGCACGCCATAAGCCGCAGTGGCGATGCCGATCAGATTGAGGCGGACCAGCCAAATGCCATAAAAGATAAACAGGAGGGATGTCATGATGCTGAGGATCGAGAATGGCAGGGCGCCGTGCCCGGGGTTGCGGTTTGGAGCCGGAGGGTTGGGTCGTCGGTTCGTTTCGGGTTCGGAAGACACTTGGTTTCCTTTCTTCGGCGTGGTCGCCCAAAAATCGCCTGCCCTTGCGGGATTAAAATC
>DATFJP010000135.1:0-6017 GCA_035269105.1 Desulfuromonadales bacterium | reverse complement strand
CATAGCAGAGAGCAAACCGCTCATCCCGGGCCATTTTTCCTTCGAGGACCTGTTCGATCGCACGATTGCCCGGCAGACGGGTCAGGGGACTGGCATCCAGATACCGCTTCTGACTGGCTTGAATATTGCGCACCATTTTGTAGATTTCGAGTTCGAGATCATCCATCGAACCTGAAGTCGAGCCGTGGGGCGCTTCGTCAAAAACCACGACATTCGCCAGTTGCCGGGTCGCCTCCTTCAGGCGTTTGAGCAGACGCGCAGCCTGGTTGGCGGCGACCACCAACAGGATCAACCCGAGCAGGAAACCGGTCAAGCCGCAAACCAGAGTCACGACTTGACCGGTCCGCATGAAATCGGCCAATGCGAGAGGATCAAAAGAGCCTTCGCCTGACCCTGCAGGACCGGTCGTTGCTCGGCGCGCAGAGGAAAACGTCTCCAATTCTTCGGCCGCCTGGCCTAAAACGGTCACCGCAACCAGAGTCGCAACCAGCAGGGCAATTGCGGCAACCGCAAAACCGAGCAGGACATTCCTGAAAAGAACCATCTTCACCGCCATGCCCTAGGAGCCTGCCGGACGATACGGACTGAAGCGAAAATTCGAGGCTTCGAGAACAGATTTCAGGTCGTTTGCAGGCACATAGCCGTAGCTATGGGGCAAAAAGGAGCTGAAATATGGGCCGAAGGATCGGATTTGCAGCCAGTTCATGGATAGTCCGACAGACTCCTCGAAAAAGGTCGATCGCGCGCCGGTCATTCCTCAGCCTTGAACCAGCGATCGAACCAGGTCCGATGATCCTTTTCGGCAAGAATCTGCAGATCCTTCGGGCCTAACCAGACCCCGCCGCAGCTTTCGCATTTATCGAGCGGCACGCCGCGAAATTCCATGGCAACAATCGCATCTCCGCATTTGGGGCATCGATTGCGGCAGAGTTCCCGGGTCAGGTGTTCTCTGGCATCGGTCTTGAGCTTGGTGATCTGCTCTTGTGCCAGCTTGTAGAAATATTCATTTTCAATCGCTTTCTTGCGTTCTTCCCAAGCATTTGTCATGGTCATCACCTCCCCGAAATCATTGGTGTTTCTGATAATTATAACCGGATCTCGCCGTCCGGCAAGTCGTCCCCCCATGCAGGTGATGTTGTCAATAAACGGAAACGGCCGGCACCATAAGCCGCCCCTTTGCCAATCCCGAGCAGACTGGCGGTTGCCAGAATCCAGCTGATCTCGTGCAAACCATTGCCCTGAACGGTCAGGGTCCCGACGATGCCGCCGACCGTCCCGACCGGACCGGGCCCGGAAAGCTTTTTCCAGTCCCGCCATTTGAACTTCCGTGAGCGGACGACGACCTCACCGGCGGCCTGGAAAATCTCTTTGACATCCTGCACAGGTTCATGCTCGGCATGCGCATGCAGCATGGAGGTGACCCGTCGCAAAGCAAAGGGGAAAATGTCCTGAAAATCGGGCCGACGCAGGGGCTGGCCGCTGACCATCAGCCTGGCCGGGGTGATAAACTCCAGCGTCAGAGAAGAACTCACAGGCAGATACAGATCGAGCCAGTTGCCCAGGGAAATCAGGATCGGCGTACTGACCTGCGGCGGCTTGTTTGCTGCGAGGCTTCCAAGTTGTCCGTCTTCGCCGCTGCCGAATATGGCTGTAATCTCGAATTTTCCGCTGCCGCTGGCCAGACCGAATTGGCCGACCCGCTGCAGGCAGGCATGAAAATCGTCAATAAACGGAATCACATTGCCCCAAAAAAGCACTTCGGCAATGATTTCCTCGCCTGCTTGCAGCGAGCGGCGTGGAGAGGGCTGCAATCGGAAAACGAAAGGCGGTGAAGGTTTCTGATATTTTTTCAGGGCGACGGGATCGTGACTGGTTTGCGGATCGAAAAGCCTCTGGTACCGGCGCAGCCCGTCTGCGCCCAGCGGACCAAAGACCTGTTTTGCAGCCGCTCTCAGCAGGCTGCGCAGGTTCGGAATGAGACCGAGATCGAACTGAACGTCATCCTGGAGTTGCAGTCGATAGAATATCCGGCAAAAATCAATCTCTTTCAGCGTGGCCGGAATGGTAGGCATTGTCATAAAAATCTTCCAAACTTCGGCCATTGCTGGAGATGACCAATTCTGATAAAGTCCGTGCAGACTTGGACTGGGGGGGACCTGTAAGCAGACCCAGGTCACGGCGGCACCCCTGTATCTGCCGACAGGCATTGCCCGCAACCAGAAATATCTTCATTTTATCACGGACCGGTGAAGCCCATGCTCCAATTCGAGCTGTTGAATACCGACAAACAGTGCCGTGCCCGACGAGGCCGCCTGACCACACCCCATGGTGTCATCGAGACGCCGATTTTCATGCCTGTCGGCACCCATGGCGCCCTCAAGGCCATGACGCCCGCCCAGGCCCTTGAAACAGGGGCCCAGATCATTCTGGCCAACACCTATCATCTGCATCTCAAGCCCGGGGAAAGCCTGGTCGCCAAAGCGGGGGGCCTGCATGAATTCATGCAGTGGCCGAAACCGATTCTTACAGACAGCGGTGGTTTCCAGGTCTTTTCCCTGCCCAACAAGGAAATCGGCGAACAGGGTGTGCATTTCAAAGATGACGTCACCGGCAAGCGTATTTTTCTCGGCCCCAAACAGGCCACAGAAATTCAGAACGCCCTCGGTGCCGACATCATCATGGCGTTTGACGAGTGCATCCCCTACCCGGCGACCCATGCCTATGCCGCTCGTTCCATCAAAAAGACCCTGCGCTGGGCCGAGGAATGCCTTCAATATCAGCAGCGACCAGACCAGGCCCTGTTCGGCATCGTTCAGGGCAGCGTTTACCAGGACCTGCGTCGCGAATGCGCCGAGGCCCTGACATCGATGGCCTTTCCCGGCTATGCGGTCGGCGGTGTCAGCGTCGGCGAAGGTTTGGAACTGCTGAAAAAAGTGGTCGAATATACAGAACCTTTTCTGCCGGCGGACAAACCGCGTTATCTGATGGGAGTCGGATTGCCGGAGGACATCCTGGCAAGCATCGAGCGGGGCATGGACATGTTCGACTGCGTCATACCGACCCGTTACGCACGCAGCGCCACCCTCTTCACCCGACGCGGCAAAATCCGGCTCACCAACCGAAGGTACCGGCGCGATTTTTTCCCGGTCGATCCTTCCTGCGACTGCTATTGCTGCTCGCACTTCAGCCGGGCCTATCTGCATCACCTCTATGGTGCCAATGAAATTCTTTCAGCCACCCTGGCGGCCATCCACAATGTGCGTTTTTATCTGAATATGACGGCCCAGGCCAGAAAGGCCATTGAGCAGAACGATTTTCTCGGCTTCAAGAGCGAATTTCTTGCCGAGTACCTGTCCGGTGAAGCGAAAGGTTGAGTCTCCATCAGGAATGCAGCGATGAATTTCGCCTCTGAATCGAAACCCTCCCTGGACCGGCACTCGGCCCATAATCTGCAGCGGGCACTGACGGCCGGGTCAGAACAACTTTACCAGGTTCTGCAGGGCAGCTCTTCGCAAGTTCTCACTGCCGCGCTGAAAAACCCCGCTCTCAACACCGATCACATCACGTTTCTCCTTAAACGCCGTGATTTGAGCGAAGCCCTTTTGCAAAAGATCCACCAGCTCGAGCAGGTCAAACAGAGCCGCCAGCTGCAGATCGATCTGGTGCGCAACCCGGGAACGCCCAGTGCGATCGTTTTGAGCATCCTGCCCCGCCTGCACCTGTTCGAACTCGTGGACCTCTGCTATATTCCCGGCGTGACTCCTGACCAGAAATTTGCCGCGGAGCGGGCCATTATCAAACGCCTGCCCGCCACTGAACTCGGCCAAAGGTTGACGCTGGCCCGACGGGCGACGCCGACTGTGGTCGCGCAGCTGCTGAAATCCGGAGAAACTCCGCTGGTCGAAATCTGCCTGCACAATCCACGTCTGCGCGAGGTCGCCATTCTGCAGTTTTTGAATGGTGCAACCGCCAAAGATGCAACCATTTCCCTGATTGCCAGACACCCCAAGTGGCAGATGCGTCCCAATCTGCGCATGGCGATTCTGCGTCACCCGCGCACGCCGCGCATCTGGTTTACCCTTTTCCTGCCCCGCATGAACAGTCTCGACGTTCGTAATCTCCTGGCCTCTCCCCGCTTGACGTCCGTACAAAAGAAATATATCCGGGAAGAACTGCAGAAACGCTCCGGCTGATCATGGCCCCCGATGTTTTGCATCGACTGAACGGGACCTGGCCCCCTGTGGCCTAAAAATTGCAATATTCGTATATACAACAACAATGCAACCTTTGCCTGGAGACGTCCGCATGCAGACCTGTCCTTATTTTCAGCACTGCGAATTCGTTTTGACTTATGTCGCCAAAGTCCGACCCCACTGGGATGATTTTATAAACCTTTATTGTCACGGCAGTTTTCAGGATGTCTGTCGGCGCAGGACCTGGTTTGCGGAAAAAAATGACGCCCCACCTGCCGATCTGATGCCGACCGGCAATCGCGTCCCGAACATTCTCCACCATGCGGAAAACCCGGAATGCGGGCCGGGGCAATCCTCGTGATCTGGCGGAGCGGTTTGGCCAGGTCACGGACCAGGTGCGGTCAACCCTGATGTCGGGTCAGTCAGCTGGTTTGTTCCGGGGATTCAGCTATGCACCTCATCGAGCCAGCCGCGATTGGCATCCGACTTCCGGTCGTGATCCGGAATGTAAGGCTTGATGTCCAGCAGTGGCGTTCCATCGAAAACGTCAATTCCAGAGATGTAAAGGGATGTCCCGGCAATTTTTTTCAAGCCGACAACACTCAGCCCGATCGGGTTGGGGCGGGCCGGCGATCGGCTGGCGAACAACCCGACCTGGCGTCCGTCCGCCCAGGGCGGGGTCACTTGCATGCTGACTGGACGATCGAGGCGATCCAGGTAAAACAACACGTGGATGTAGCGGAATGTTTCGAGACCGGCCAGGCCTGGCCGGTAACAACTGTGCAGTTCGAGGCGGAATTCTCCGCGGTCTTCCGCGACCGGTTGGCGCGGAGCGCTGCTCTGGTAAGGCGTTCGAATCAAGCCAATCGGTTCAAAGACAATCATGGCAGCCGGTTCAGACAGAATGTTTTTGAATAAGCCGCCGCCGCTGGAAGCCGGTCCTCTCAGTCGGCATCCTTCGGATCCGGTACAGGCGGAAGGGACCTGCTGGCTTCCGGAGTCTGGCCGTTTTTCCCGGCGAGGCTCAAAATCCGGGGCTGGCCCTGCTTTTCGACTTCGTCGATGCGGTGAACCGCCTGAAAGGGAATCAGGATTTTTCTGACTTCGGCGAATTCCTTGCGGAGAGCCTCCTCGGCCGGATCAACGACAAGGCTCGACCGCTCGCCGAACAGGATATCCTCGATGGCCACAAAACCATAGAGATCGGCCTGGCTGACCTGGCGGGCATAAAGCTCATAGCTTTTGCCGTTAAACGAGAAAAAAATCCGGTAAATTCGCTTCAGAGTTTCACTCATTGTTTTCCAGCAGCAGATGCTGTTCAGCAGAAGTTATTGCTCGGCGACCACGAAACTGTTCGGGAAACCATGCCGGGCAAATCCTGGCAGGGCGGCATTCGCCCGCTCGAGCGAAGGGTAGCGGCCCGCGCGCACCCGGTAGAATCTCTGCCCGTCAACCCAGGCTGCCACGACTCCGGCGGCACCGTAGCTGGCTCGGAGTTGTGCGGCCAGGCGCCGGGCATTGGCCTCGATGGCGAAGGCTCCGACCTGAACCGTGTAAGTGCCGGCATCATAAGTTTCCGGCTGCCGGTAAACCGCCGCCGTCCCTTCCGGAGTCGCCATTTTGAAACCGAGAGCTTCGACCAGGACCGGTGCGGTTCCCGGTTGGACGATCTCCAGCTGGTTGGCCGCCGCATAGGAAAGGTCAATGACCCGCCCCTTGATGAATGGGCCGCGGTCATTGATGCGGACAACGGCAGCGCGCCCGTTGGACAGGTTGGAAACTTTGACATGAACGTTCATCGGCAGAGTCTTGTGAGCTGCGGTC
>DATFJP010000134.1:0-47923 GCA_035269105.1 Desulfuromonadales bacterium | reverse complement strand
AACCGCAACCAGTGCGACAAGGTGGTGCGCAGCACCCACGGGGTCAATTGCACCGGCGGCTGCTCCTGGAACGTGCACGTCAAGGACGGCATCGTCGGCTGGGAACTGCAGGCGACCGATTACCCGGAACTCGAGTCGGGCCTGCCGCCTTACGAACCACGCGGCTGCCAGCGCGGCATCGCTTTTTCCTGGTATCTGTACAGCCCGCTGCGCATCAAGTATCCCTATCTGCGCGGCGTGCTGACAGACCTCTGGCGACAGGCCAGGACGGAGCACGAGGATCCGCTGGCCGCCTGGGCCTCGATCGTCGAAAATCCCGAGCGCCGCAAGAGCTATCAGCAGGCCCGCGGCAAGGGCGGCTTCCGCCGCTCCAGCTGGGACGAGGTCGAAGAGATCATCGCCGCTTCGACCATCTACACCATCAAACAGTACGGCGCCGACCGCCTGGTCGGCTTCTCGCCGATCCCGGCCATGTCGATGCTCAGCTTTGCCGGCGGTTCCCGCTTTATGCAGTTGCTTGGCGGCGTCAATCTCAGCTTCTACGACTGGTACTGCGACCTGCCCAACGCGTCTCCCGAGATCTGGGGCGAGCAGACCGACGTCGCGGAAAGCGCCGACTGGTACAACAGCAAGTACATCGCGGTGATGGGTTCGAACGTCAACATGACCCGCACGCCCGACGCCCATTTCCTGGTGGAGGCCCGCCACAACGGCTCCAAGGTCACGGTCCTCTCCCCCGACTTCAGCATGACCTCGAAACACGCCGACTGGTGGATCCCGGCCCATGCCGGCCAGGACGGCGCCTTCTGGATGGCGGTCAACCACGTCATCCTCAGCGAGTTCCACCACCGGCAGCAAACCCCCTACTTTCTCGACTACCTGAAACGCTACAGCGACACCCCTTTCCTGGTCCGGCTCGATGACCAGGGGGACAATCACCGCGCCGGCCGGATGCTTTCGGCTGCGACGGTGGACGGTTACCGGGATGAAGAAAACGCCGCCTTCAAATACCTGGTCTGGGATGCAGCCGCCGATGCGCCGCGCATGCCGCTCGGCACCCTTGGCTTCCGCTGGCAGCAGCAAAAGGGCGAATGGAACCTGCAGCTCAAGGATGGCAAAGACGGCAGCGAGATCGCCCCGGCGCTGACCCTGATCGATGGCGCCGAAGAGGTCCTGCCGGTAGCCTTCGACGATTTCGGCACCGGCCGGCCCGTGTCGCGCGGCGTGCCGGTGCGCTACCTGGAAACGGCCGAGGGCCGGGTCCCGGTGACCACGGTGTTCGATCTGCTGATGGCCCAGTTCGGTGTCGATCGCGGTCTGCCGGGCGACTATCCCGAAAGCTACGACGACGACGCCGTCTACACGCCGGCCTGGCAGGAGAAATTCACCGGCATCGATCGCGCCAACGTGCTGCAGTTCGCCCGCGAATGGGCCGGCACCGCCGCAAAGACCGGCGGCAAATGCTCGATCATCATCGGCGCCGGCGTCAACCACTGGTACCACGCCAACCTGATCTACCGGGCCGGCATTTCGGCCTTGATGCTGTGCGGCTGCGTCGGCAAAAACGGCGGCGGCCTCAATCACTACGTCGGCCAGGAGAAGCTGGCGCCGATGGCGCCCTGGGCGACGATCATGGGTGCCCTCGACTGGAACAAGCCGCCGCGTTTCCAGAACGCCCCTTCCTACCATTACGTGCACAGCGATCAGTGGCGCTACGAACGCACCGCGGACGAAAAGCTGATCCAGCCGGTCGCGGAGCAGAACAAGATCACCGCCGGGCATACCATGGACCACCAGGTTCGGGCTGTACGCTGCGGCTGGCTGCCCTTCTACCCGCAGTTCGACCGCAGCCCGGCGGAGGTTGTGCGCCAGGCCGAAGCCGCCGGTGCCGGCAGCAGCCAGGAAATCGTCGACTGGACGGTCAAACAGCTGACTGACAAACAGATGAAATTCGCCGTCGAGGATCCCGACGCCCCGGAGAACTGGCCGCGGCTGTGGATCATCTGGCGCGGCAACGCCCTGATGTCGAGCGCCAAGGGCCACGAGTACTTCCTCAAGCACTACCTCGGCACCCACACCAACACGGTCGCCCCGGAGACCGCCGAAGAGTCGGTCAAGGACGTGGTCTGGCGCAAGCAAGCGGCCGAGGGCAAGCTCGACCTGGTGGTCGACATCAACTTCCGCATGGACACCTCGGCGCTCTACTCGGATATCGTCCTGCCGACCGCCACCTGGTACGAGAAGGACGACCTCAACACCACCGACATGCACTCCTTCATCCATCCCCTGCAGGCGGCCGTGCCCCCTTGCTGGGAGTCGAAGAGCGACTGGGACATCTTCAAGGGCCTGGCGAAAAAGGTCAGCGAGCTGGCGGCGAGCCATTTGCCGGACCCGGTGCGCGACGTCGTCGCCGTGCTGCTGCAGCACGACACGCCCGCGGAAATGGCCCAGCCGGAGATCAAGGACTGGAGCAAAGGCGAATGCGAAGCGATTCCCGGCCAGACCATGCCCGGCCTGGCCGTGGTCGAACGGGACTACAAGAACCTCTACAACCGCTTCATCTCCCTCGGTCCCGGCGCCCGGGAAGGCATCGGCGCCCACGGCCTGTCCTGGCCGGTGGATGACGTTTACGATGCAATGGCCCAGAGCCATAAATCGGTGACCTGGGAAGGCAAAACCTATCCGGCCCTGGCCGAGGCCAAGGATGCCGCCGACGCGATCCTGCAGCTGGCGCCGGAGACCAACGGCGAAATGGCGCATCGGGCCTATGCCGCTGAGGAACAGAAGGTCGGCCTGCCGCTGACCGACCTGGCAGCCGGCAGCCGCGACGTGCGCACCACCTTCGCCGATCTCGACCGCCAGCCGCGCCGGCTGCTCAACAGCCCGGTCTGGTCGGGCCTGACCGGCAACGGCCGGGCTTACTCGGCCTACTGTCTGAACGTCGAACGGCTGGTGCCCTGGCGGACCCTGACCGGCCGCCAGCATTTCTACCTCGACCACCAGGGCTATATCGCCGCCGGCGAGCACCTGCCGACCTACAAGCCGAAACCCGACCCGAACACCCTGCAGGACCTGGTGGTCACTAAAACCGGCGGCAAGAGCATCATGCTCAACTACCTGACTCCGCACGGCAAGTGGGGCATCCACAGCACCTATGGCGACAACCACCGCATGCTGACCCTGTCGCGCGGCTGCCACCCCTTCTGGCTCAACGAGCACGATGCCGAGGAAATCGGCGTGGTCGACAACGACTGGGTCGAGGTCTACAACGATCACGGCGTGGTGGTCACCCGGGCGGTGGTCAGCGCTCGCCTGCCGCGGGGCATCGCCTTCCTCTACCATTCTCCGGAGCGGACCATTGGCGTCCCCAAATCACCGTTGCGCGGCAACCGGCGGGCCGGCGGCCACAACAGCCTCAACCGCATCCGCCTCAAGCCGAGCCTGATGCTCGGCGGCTACGGTCAGTTCACCTACGCCTGGAACTACTGGGGCCCGACCGGCGCCAACCGCGACACCTTCATCCTGGTGCGCAAACTCCAGGGGGAGCCGAACTGGTAACCCGACCCGGAACGAGGAGCCTCGATCATGAACGTACGCGCACAAATCGCATCGGTTTTCCACCTGGACAAATGCATCGGCTGCCATACCTGCAGCATCGCCTGCAAGAATCTCTGGACCGATCGCCAGGGAGCCGAATACATGTGGTGGAACAACGTGGAGACCAAGCCCGGCACCGGCTACCCGACCCAGTGGGAGGATCAGGACAAATACCGCGGCGGCTGGGAACAGACCGGCAGCCAGGTGAAGCTGAAGCTCGGCGGCAAGGGCGGGCTGCTCGGCAAGATTTTTCACAACCCCGCCCTGCCGACCATGGACGATTACTATGAGCCATTCACCTACCGCTACGATCACCTGACCAGCGCCCCGGCCGGCGACGATCAGCCGACCGCCCGGCCGGTCTCCATGGTCAGCGGCAAGCCGATGAAGATTGAAGCCGGCCCGAACTGGGACGATGACCTGTCCGGATCAAACATCTATGCCGCCAATGATCCCGGCGTACTCCAGCTAGACGCCGAAGAGCAGCGGCAGATGTTCGCCGTCGAGAAGCTGGTCATGTTCTACCTGCCGCGCATCTGCAACCACTGCCTGAACGCCGGCTGCGTCGCCGGCTGCCCCTCCGGGGCCATCTACAAACGGGGCGAGGACGGCATCGTCCTGATCAGTCAGGACAAGTGCCGGGGCTGGCGGATGTGCGTTTCGGCCTGCCCCTACAAGAAAACCTACTACGGCTGGTCGAGCGGCAAATCGGAGAAATGCATCCTCTGCTATCCCCGCCAGGAAGCCGGCGAGAGCCCGGCCTGTTTCCAGGCCTGCGTCGGCCGCATCCGCTACCTGGGGGTGCTGCTCTATGACGCCGACCGCATCGAGGAGGTCGCCGGCCGGGCCGACCAGGACCTGGTCGCGGCCCAGCGTGAGCTGATTCTCGACCCCAACGATCCCGAGGTGCAGGCGCAGGCCCGCCGCTCCGGCATCGCCGAGCAGGTCCTGCAGGCGGCGCAGCGTTCACCGGTGTTTCGGTTTGTCAAGGAGTGGGCGATCGCCCTGCCGCTGCATCCCGAATTCAGAACCCTGCCCATGCTGTTCTACGTGCCGCCGCTGCTGCCGGTGCTGTCCAAGGCCCACGAGGGCAACCAGCAGCTGGCCGAGGACTTCTTCACGACCCTCGAACAGGCCCGGCTGCCGATGCAATACCTTGCCGGCCTGTTTGCCGGCGGCAACACCGAGGAGGTCCGGGCTGTCTACCGCAAGCTGATCGCCGTACGGCTGCAGCGTCGCGAGGTCAGCGTCGGCGACGTGCCGGCCGGCGAAGTGGCGAAAGCGTGTGAAACCGCCGGCGTCAGCGTCGCCGATATCGAGGCGATCTACCGGATGACCGCCCTGACCAAGCTGCGGGAACGCAAAGTGATCCCGCCGATGATGCGGGAACAGGCCATCGAGGCGACGGGAGAGACCGAACAGCATCGTCGGCATATGGGCTTCGGCAACCGCCGCCCGCCGAAGCGACGGTGGTAGCCATGCACGCACTGTCCCTTCATCAGGACATCTGCCGGCAGTTTGCCGCCTTGCTGAGCTATCCGGACGAGCGCATCGCCGCCCGGGCGGCCGCCTGTGCGACGCATCTGGATCAATTCAGCCCCGCAGGCCGCAAACAGCTGGAGCCCTTCCTGCAGTATGTCGGATCCAGCGCGCCCACCGCCGTCGAAGAGGCCTTCACCAACAGCTTCGACCTGCAGGCGGCCTGTCACCCCTATGTCGGCTATCAACTGTGCGGGGAGAGCCAACAGCGCACTTTCTTCATGATCAAGCTGCAGGAGATCTACCGTGACCACGGCTTCGCCGCCGCCAGCGACCTTCCCGACCATTTCTGCGAAGTCCTGCGCTTCATCGGCGCCATCGATGCGCAGGGCGCGCGCCTGGAGATCATCCGGGACGGCCTGCTGCCCGCCCTGGAGAAAATGACCCGGGGGATCGAAACCGGGGATTCTGCCTATCTCCACCTCCTCAAGGCCCTGCAGACTTTTCTGAACGACAGCCTGGCCGGCGACGACGCGCGACCGATCCCGGACCGGCAAAAGGAGTCTTTATCATGAGCGATCTGATCCTGTTCGGCGTTTTTCCCTATGTTGCGGTAAATTTAATGGTGGGGGTCGGCCTGTATCGCTATTGTGTCGATCGCTATTCCTGGTCCTCGCATTCCTCGCAATTTCTGGAGAGCCGCTCGCTCTACTGGGGCTCGGTCCCCTGGCACTACGCCATCCTGATTATTCTCCTGGCCCATTTCCTGGCGTTTCTGTTTCCGGCCGGCTGGGGGGCCCTGCTCGGCCGGCCGTTCCGGCTCTACCTGCTTGAAGTCACCGGCCTGGCTCTGGGAGTCAGCACCGTGATCGCAGTGGCGCTGCTGATGGTCCGACGCGCCGTCAACCACCGGGTCTCGGCGGCGACCACCGTCATGGACTGGCTGGTCCTGGCGGCTTTGCTGCTGCAGGTTGCCACCGGGGTCTACATCGCCTTCAGCCTGCGCTGGGGCTCGGTCTGGTACCTGCATACGGCCACGCCCTGGCTCTGGTCACTGGTCAAATTCGATCCGCAGGTCGAGTACCTGGCGGCCATGCCGGCAGTGGTCAAGCTGCATGCCTTCAATGCCTTCCTGATCCTCGCCCTGCTGCCTTTTTCCCGCTTGGTGCACGTCATCAGTGTGCCGCTGACCTACCTCGCGCGGCCGTGGCAGGTCGTGACCTGGTACCGGGAGCGGAAGGCCGGTTAATCCCGGCAGGTTTTGCGACGACCCGAGCGTAGACAAAACGGAGGGATGGACCATGCAAGACGTCGCCACCGCCCAATCCCATAAAATCCTTTTCCTGAACACGCTGGCATTTACGGTCTGCTTCGCCGCCTGGATGTTCAACGGCGTGCTGGTGACCTTCCTGGCCGACAATCAGGTGTTCGACTGGGGTCCGGTGGAAATCGGCTGGCTGATGGGCATCCCGGTGCTGACCGGTTCGCTCTTCCGGCTGCCGGCTGGCATGTTGACCGACAAGTTCGGCGGCAAACCGGTCTACGGCTCCCTGCTTTTCCTCTGCGCCATTCCCATGTTCCTGCTGTCCCGGGCGGACAGCTTTCTGACTTTCGCCCTGTGCAGCTTCGGCTTCGGCCTGGCCGGCGTCAGCTTCTCCATCGGCATCGCCTTCTCTTCGGTCTGGTATCCCCGCCGGAACCAGGGCACGGCGCTCGGCATCTTCGGCGCCGGCAACGCCGGCGCGGCGCTGACCACCCTGCTTGCGCCGACCCTGCTCAACCGCTTGACCGACCATGGCACCACCCTCGAGGGCTGGCGGCAGTTGCCGGTCTACTATGCGCTCATGCTCGCTGCCATGGGCGTGATCTTTTTCATTTTTGCCGAGAACAAGAAACCGGCCTCATCCACAAAAAGCTTTGGCCAGATGCTGGCGCCGCTCAGCGACATCAAAGTCTGGCGGTTCGGGCTCTACTATTTCCTGGTGTTCGGCTGTTTCGTCGCCTTTTCCCAGTGGCTGGTGCCCTACTTCGTTAATGTCTACTACCTGCCGCTGGTCACCGCCGGGCTGTTCGCTGCCGCCTTCAGTCTGCCCTCCGGGGTGATCCGCGCCCTGGGCGGCTGGCTGTCCGACAAGTTCGGCGGCCGCACGATCATGTATTGGGTGCTGGGAGCCTCGGTCCTGATCAGTTTCCTGGTCATCATCCCCAAGATGGAGATCTATTCCCCCGGGCGCGGTGTCATGGCCCAGCGAGGCGGGACGGTGACTGCGGTCACGGCGACGGAGGTCAGGGTCGGCGAGACAGCCTATGCGGTCAAGCCGCAGCCGAAGATCGACCGTTTTTCCGACGACCAGATGCTGATCTTTCCCAGCAAGCAGACCTGGCAGGAGCCGGTGGTCGAGGTCGGCCAGACCGTCAAAAAGAAGGAGCTGCTGGCCAAGGGGGTGACCCGGATCTTCTTCCAGGCGAACGTCTGGATCTTCGCAATCCTGGTCATTCTGCTCGGCAGCATCTGGGGCATCGGCAAAGCGGCCGTCTACAAGCTGATCCCCGACTATTTCCCGGAGGAAGTCGGCGTGGTCGGCGGCATGGTCGGCGTGCTCGGCGGGTTGGGCGGCTTTATCTGCCCGATCATCTTCGGCTACCTGCTCGAGTGGACGGGTCTCTGGACCAGCTGCTGGATGTTCATGTTCGCCCTGTCCCTGGTCTGTCTGGTCTGGATGCACCTGACCGTACAGTCGATGATGCGCAAGAAGCATCCAGAGGACATGCAGAAAATCGAACAGGGCTGACTGTCAAACAACGCCCCGTAAACCGCAAGGAGTGAGCCATGCCGATCAACCTCGACCAGTGGGATGTGGAAGACCAGCAGTTCTGGGAATCGCAAGGGAAAAAGATCGCCAATCGCAATCTGTGGATATCCATTCCCAGCCTGCTCTGCGGTTTCGCCGTCTGGCTCTACTGGAGCATCATTACTGTGCAGATGCTCAACCTCGGCTATCCCTTCAGCCAGGCGCAGCTGTTCACCCTGTCGGCGATTGCGGGCCTCAGCGGCGCTACCCTGCGCATACCGAGTTCCTTCCTGATCCGCATCGCCGGCGGCCGCAACACCATCTTCTTCACAACCGCACTGCTGATCCTGCCGGCTCTTGGTACCGGCATCGCCCTGCAGAACCGGGGAACCCCCATCGAAATCTACTATCTGCTCGCCCTGCTCTCGGGGATCGGCGGCGGCAACTTCGCCTCGTCCATGTCCAACATCAGCTTCTTCTTCCCCAAGCGGGTGCAGGGCACCTCGCTGGGCCTCAACGCAGGCCTCGGCAATTTCGGCGTCACCACCATGCAGATTCTGATCCCGCTGGTGATGACCATGGGCGTCTTCGGCGGCGACCCGCAGACTTTGATCAATACCAGCGGCACCCTGATCGGCAAGATCCCGGCCGGCACCGAAACCTATATTCAAAACGCCGGTTATGTCTGGCTGCTGCTGCTGATCCCCCTGGCGATCGCCAGCTATTTCGGCATGAATAACATCACCACGGAGGCGGTTTCGCCGAACCTCGGCTCCCCCCTGGTCGCCTTCGGCAAAATCACCGGCCTGCTGTCGATCGCCTTCGTCACCGCGGCCATCGGCCTCTACCTGCTGCTGCCGAAGCCGGTGGGCCTCGGCCTGCTCAGCAAGTGGATCGTCCTGCCGCTGGTGATTGCCGCCACGGTGTTCGGCATGAAGTACCTGACCCGGGGCAACCTGCGTGCCAACCTCGATCGGCAGTATCGGATCTTCGGCAACAAGCACACCTGGGCCATGACCGTCATCTACACCATGACTTTCGGCTCCTTTATCGGCTACTCGGCCGCGTTCGCCCTGTCGATCAAGGTGATTTTCGGGTTCTCGCATATCATGGTCGACGGTACGCTGACCCACGACACCATCAACCCCAATGGCCCCAGCGCCCTGATGTTCGCCTGGATGGGACCTTTTATCGGCGCCCTGATCCGCCCGGTCGGCGGCAAGATCGCCGACAAGCTGGGCGGCGCCATCGTCACCCAGTGGGTGTCGCTCGTCATGATTGTGTCGGCGCTTGGCTGCGCGTACTTTATGCAGGCCGCCTATGCCTCGCCGACCCCGGAAAACTATTTCGTGCCCTTTCTGATCCTGTTTATCCTGTTGTTCGCTGCGACCGGCGTCGGCAACGGTTCGACCTTCCGCTCGATCGCAATCATCTTCGACAAGGAGCAGGCCGGGCCGGTGCTTGGCTGGACCTCGGCGGTCGCCGCCTACGGTGCCTTCATCATTCCCCAGGTGTTCGGTGAACAGATCAAGGCGACCACCCCGGAATATGCCCTGTACGGATTTGCAGTCTTCTATTTTGCCTGTCTGGTGTTAAACTGGTGGTTCTACACCCGGAAAAATGCTTACATCCAAAACCCCTGATCCAATGCGGCAAAGCCGGCAGTCAGGACAGCGCACCCCATGTGCACGGACGCAGATGCCACAGGCTGAAGATCGACACCTCATCCAGAACGCTCCTGCGGTTGCCGACGGCAAAGACGCCTGTACTCCTGTCAACCAGGACCGTTTCGGCCGGACCATCAACTACCTGCGCCTGTCGGTGACCGACCGCTGCAATCTGCGCTGCTGCTACTGCATGCCGGCCGCAGGGGTCGCTGCCTGCTCCCATGCGGACATCCTGCGCTACGAGCAGCTGTTGAAAATCTCCCGCGCGGCCGTCGGCCTGGGGATCGAAAAAGTCCGGGTCACCGGCGGCGAACCGCTGGTCCGTAAAGGCCTGATCCGTTTTCTCGAGCAGCTCAGTGCCATCCCCGGGCTGAACGAGGTTTCGCTGACCACCAACGGCATCCTGCTCGCTGCCGCAGCCCAAAAACTCAAACGAGCCGGCGTCGACCGGCTCAATATCAGCCTCGATTCCCTGCAGCCGGCCACCTTTGCAAAAATCACCCGCGGCGGCGAGCTGAGGCAGGTCTGGCAAGGCATTGACACCGCCGAACGGAGCGGACTGAAGCTGAAACTGAACATGGTCGTCATGCGCGGCGTCAATGATCATGAGGTCGAGGATTTTGCCGCGCTGAGCCTGGAAAAGCCCTGGTCGGTACGCTTCATCGAGTACATGCCGACCATTCGCGAGAAGGCTTGGCGCAGTCGTATCGTCCCCGGCGCCGCTATCCTGCACCGGCTGCAGCAGCGGTTTCCGCTCATGCCCCTGCCGACCAGCCGCATGTGCGGGCCGGCCAGACCCTTCCGGATCGCCGGGGCCCTGGGCACGATCGGTGTCATCACCCCGATCAGTGAACATTTCTGCAGCTCCTGCAACCGGATCCGGGTCACCGCCACCGGCATGGCCAAGAGCTGCCTGTTCGCCGGCAGTGCCATGGACCTCAAGCCTTTTCTCTCTGGTGATGAACACACCTTGCAGACCAGGCTTCTCGCCGTGATCGGTGCCAAGGAGGCCTGTCATGATCTGTCCGGCCAGACCTCCGGCCCTGAACCATTCGCCATGGCGACCATCGGAGGCTGAGGCAATGGGACGGGTCGTCGCGGCCTGCAGCAGCCGCAGCAAGGGGGAAGGGAAATGCAACCCGCCTTTCCCTGGGTATTTCCGCAATTTCAATGGAATCGCTATTCAACCATGAAGGTCGTGATCCTGACATTGAGCGATAAAGGCGCGCGGGGCGAACGGGAAGATTTGAGCGGACCGGCCCTTGCCGACTGGCTGGCCCGGCAGGGTGTCGCTGTCCGGGAGACGGCCCTGCTGCCGGATGACGGGGAGCGGATTGCCGCGGCCCTGACCGACTGGGTCGACCGGCAAGCCCCCGACCTGATTCTGACCACCGGCGGTACCGGGGTCTCACCGCGCGACGTTACCCCGGAGGCGACCCGCCGCGTCATCGACCGGGAACTGCCCGGCTTTGCCGAGGCGATGCGGATGGCCAGCTTCAAGGTGACGCCGCATGCCGTCATCTCCCGGGCCATCGCCGGCATCCGGCAGGGTACGCTGATTGTCAACCTGCCCGGCAGTCCGCAGGGCGCTGTCGAAAATCTGGCCGTGATCTGGCCGGCGATCCCCCATGCCATCGCCAAGCTGCAGGGCGACCCGGCTGACTGCGGCTCCTGATTCCTCCTGTTTCAAGGCCCTTCTTTCGCCCCTCAGCCGACGCAGAGCTCCTCTTCACCGGCACTTTCAATCCGTCTCACAAAATAGCCCAAAGACCTCCCGGAATTTGACAACCCGAAAATATCTTTCATACTTGCTCTTGTATCTCAAAGGGTTTTGCGTCGCCGACCATCCCGTTCAATTTTCTGCAAACGGAGCCCCCATGTCTAAAAAAACCGGAGAGCATGACTGCGCCTGCGGCAAGGGCCTGACCCGCCGCGGTTTTTTGTCCACCGCCGGTGCGACCACCGCCATGGTTGCCGTCGGCGGCCGGGTCAATGTCAACGTCGCCCAGGCGGCCGCCACGGAAATCACTTCCGAAGAGATGGCCAAAGTGACCCTGGAGATCAACGGCCGCCCGCAGCGACTGCTGGTCGAGCCGCGCTGGACACTGCTGTTCGTCCTGCGCGACCGTCTCGGCCTGACCGGCACCAAGGTCGGCTGCGAACGCGGCGAGTGCGGCGCCTGCACCGTACTGATCGACGACCGGCCGCAGTATGCCTGCATGACCCTGGCGGTCGAAGCCGCCGGCCGTAAGATCACCACCCTGGAGGGGCTGATGGAGGGTGAGCAGCTTGGTCCGACCCAGGAAGCCTTCCTCGAAGAGGACGCTTTCCAGTGCGGCTACTGCACGCCGGGTCAGATCATGGCAGCCGAAGGCTTGCTGCGGGCCAACCCGGCGCCGACGGCCGAGGAAATCGCCACCGGCATGAGCGGCAACCTTTGCCGCTGCGGCGCCTACACCCATATTTTCAATGCCGTCAAAACCGCGGCTGAGAAGAACCGGAGCTGAACGTCGCCGCGACTGTTGCGCAAATCAGCGGCGCAGCTTTCGTCGGTTTGATTTTTCAAAAAGCACTCTTTGCGACCCGCGCCGGAGGTATTCATGGCCGACGACCAGAAAGATCTCTATTACACCAAAGACCTGCCCGTTCCCGAGACCCCGCCCGCCGGCAAGGAACCGGCTCCCTGGGAAAAGACCAATGTCATCGGTAAGCGCAAGCCGCGGGTGGATGGCTACGAACGGGTCAGCGGCACGGCGGTGTACCCGAGCGACGTCACCCTGCCACGCATGCTGTACGGTGCCGTATTGCGCTGTCCCCACCCCCACGCCAAAGTCAGGAAAGTCGATATTTCGGCCGCCGAGAAATTGCCCGGCGTGCGCACCGTCCTGACGAACGACGACCCGGCCGCCAGGGTGAAGTGGCGATGGGCCAAGGGTCACGAGGTGCTGCTGTTCGATCCGCACTGCCGCTTCGAGGGCGAAGCCGTGGCGGCGGTGGCGGCCGATACGCCCCAGCAGGCCAGTGATGCGCTGCATGCCATCCAGGTGGATTACGAGATTCTGCCGTTCGTGGTCGATGAGCGGAAGGCCCTGGAGAGCGGTGCGGCCAAGGTGCACTCAGGCGGCAACCAGGTGAAAAAGGATAGCTACAGTCGCGGCGATGTCGCTGCCGGATTTGCCGAAGCCAGCGCCGTGCGGGAGCGCGAATTCCGCACCGAGGCCGAGCTGCATACGCCGCTGGAACTGCATGGCTGCGTCGCTAACTGGGACGGCGACAGCCTTTCCATCTGGGAATCGACCCAGGGTGTCTACGCGGTCCAGTCGAAGGTTGCGAAGACTCTCGGCCTGCCCCTGTCCAAGGTGCGCGTGATCGGCCATTATCTCGGCGGCGGTTTCGGCAGCAAGCTGGAACCCGGCAAGTACACGGTGATCGCCGCCCTGCTGGCCAAGCAGGTGGCCCGACCGGTCAAACTGTTTCTGAGCCGAGAAGAAACCTTCCTCTGCGTCGGCAACCGTCCGCCCGCCAACATGAAAATCAAGGTCGGCGCCAAACGGGACGGCACTCTGACCGCCCTTGAATTCGTTGCCTCCGGCACCGGCGGCGCCTACCCGGCCGGCGGCACGGCGATTCTCGACTGGCTGGTACGCGACCTTTACACCTGTGCCAACGTTCGCTGTGAAACCACCGATATCTTCATCAACGGTGGCCCGGCCCGGCCGTTCCGGGCACCGGGACACCCGCAGTGCTCCTGGGCTCTGGAACAGATTATGGACGAACTGGCCGAGGAGCTTGGCATGGACCCGGTCGAACTGCGCCTGAAGAATATCCCCAAGGTCAGCCAGGGCCGCGGCGGCATTCCCTACACCACCACCGGCCTGGAGGAATGCATCCGGCAGGGTGCGGAGGCTTTCAACTGGCAGCAGGCCAGGCAGGCTGCCCAACAGGCCAATCAATCCGGCAGCCATCTGAAGCGGGGCGTCGGCATGGGCAGCTGTGTCTGGTTCGTGGGCGGCGGCGGACCCCCTTCCACGGTGATCGTCAAGCTGTTCGCCGACGGCAGCGTCAACCTGAACATGGGCGCTTCGGACATCGGCACCGGCACCAAGACCGTGATGGCGATGATCGTCGCCGAAGAACTCGGCGTCAAGCCTGAGATGATCCAGATCGAGAATGCCGATACCGGCACCACCCAGTACGCCACACCGAGCGGCGGCAGCAAAACGGTTCCCACCGAAGCGCCGACGGTGCGCCTGGCGGCGGTCGAGGTCAAACGCCAGCTGCTGCAGATGGCGGCCGAAGAGCTGGGCGTGCCGGTTGAAAACCTGCGCTTCGAGGGAGCGACCATCGCTGCTCAAGGAGATGCGGACAAGAGCGTCAAGGTGACGGCTCTCGAGCAGCTCAATAAGCGCGGCGTGGCGGTCGGCGTCGGCCACCGCGGTCCCAACCCGGAGAAGAAGTCGGTCAACCCCTTCGCTGCGCAGTTCTGCGAGGTCGAGGTCAACACTAAAACCGGGGAGATCAAGGTTCTGCGCTTTGTCGGCACCAACGAAAGCGGACGGGTCATGGATCGACTGACCTTCGACAACCAGGTGTTCGGCGGCATCACCATGGGCATCGGCCTGGGCATGACCGAATTCCGGCAATTTGATACCGGTCAGACCGGCAAGCTGGTCAACAAGAACTGGCATGACTACAAGCTGCCCACGGCCCTCGATGTGCCCCTGCAGATGACCTCCCTGCCGATCGAGATGCCCGATCCGGAAGCCAACAATGCCGGCGCCAAGGGTCTTGGCGAGCCGGTCACCATTCCGACGGCCGGCGCCATCGCCAACGCCGTTTATCATGCCACCGGCGTACGCATCACAAGCAGTCCGCTCAATCCGCTGCAGGTCATGAGATCGCTCACCGAAAACCGCCGGGAGGAGGGCTGAAACCATGCTGCCAGGATTTAATTACACGCGTCCCGACACGCTCAAGAAGGCCGTCAAGGAACTGAAGTCCGGAGAGGATGTTCTCCTGCACGCCGGCGGCACCGATCTGCTCGGCTGCCTGCACGATGGTGTCTTTCCGGCGAGCAAGCTGGTCAGCGTCAGCGCTCTCGAAGCACTGCAAGGAAAGAAGAAGCTGGCCGACGGCGGGCTGAAAATCGGCGCCCTGACCACCATCCGTAGCGTGGCGACAGACGCCGATATTCGCAACCGCTATGCCGCCCTCGCCCAGGCGGCGGCCGAAGTGGCCAGTCCCCAACTGCGGGAGCAGGGGACTTTGGGCGGCAATCTCTGCCAGAAGCCGCGCTGCTGGTATTACCGGGGCGAATTTCCCTGCCTGCGCAAGGGCGGCAGGAAATGCTTCGCTTTCAAAGGCCAGAACCAGTTCCATTGCATTCTCGGCGGCAGTGCCTGCTATATTGTCCACCCCTCCGACACCGCACCGGCGCTGATCGCCCTGGGCGCCGACCTGCAGGTAACCGGCCCCAGGGGCGATCGCAGCCTGCCGGTGGCCGAACTGCACGTCCCCCCGAATGAAGACCCACGCCGGGAAACCTTCCTGGAAGCCGGCGAGATCATCACTGCGATCAAGCTGCCGAAACCGCCGGCCGGCCTGAAGTCCAGCTACCGCAAGGTCCGAGCCCGGCAGTCCTGGGACTTTGCCGTGGCCGGCGTAGCCCTCGCCCTGGTCATGGATGCCGGCAATATCAGGCATGGCCGGATCGTGCTCAGCGGTGCCGCGCCGATCCCCTGGCGCAGTGAGCAGGCCGAAAAGGTTCTGCAGGGCCGGCCCCTGAATGCCGACACCGCAGCCGAGGCGGCCACAGCGGCCATGGCCGATGCCCGGCCCCTGGAGCACAACCAATACAAGATTGCCCTGTTCAAAGGATTGATCGAAGAAGAGTTGATGAATCTGGCGGAGAATTGATTTCCCGGCCGAGGTGTTCGGCCAACCCTGGCAGCCGTCGGCAGAATCTGCCGACGGCTTTTTCGTCGATGCTGGGCTGCAGGACCTGACCAAGGACTTCACTGCCGGGCCGCTCAGGCCCGACCCTTGATCAGGGCCCGGTCGCCCGCCGAGCTTTTATAAAGTTGGAGATACCCGCAAAACCGGCTAGACTTGCCGGCAATGAAGAACAGAATCTCCCCATCACAGAAGACGCCGCCAGCCTTGCATTACGGCTGGGTCATCGTTCTGGTCGGCACGCTCACCATCTTTGCCTGCCTGGGTCTGGCGCGCTTCGCCTTCGGCATGCTGTTGCCGTCCATGCGCGACGCCCTGGCCATGAGCTACGACGAGATGGGCCTGCTCGGGACGGCCAACTTCGCCGGCTACCTGGCAGCGGTGACCCTGATCCCTTTCCTGCTGCGCCGGCTGACACCCCGGATTTTGATCGCGACCGGCCTGTTCATGATCGCCGCCTGCATGCTGGGCATGGCCGCTTCCAGCAGTTATGCAGCGGTGCTGGTCCTTTATACCGCGGTCGGCATCGGCAGCGGCCTGGCCAATATCCCGCTCATGGTCCTGGTCTCCTATTGGTTCCGGCAGGAGAAACGGGGGCGGGCAGCGGGCTGCATCGTGGTCGGCAGCGGCTTCGCCATCATGTTTGCCGGATTTGTGGTGCCGCAACTGAATGCCGCCTTCGGGCCTGATGGCTGGCGGGCCGGCTGGCTGCTTCTGGGCGGCATCGTGCTGCTGGTCGGCGTGATTGCCGCCTTCCTGATCCGCAACGATCCGGGCGAGAAGGGGTTGGAGCCGGCCGGAGAAGTATCCGCCCTCCCTTACCATCCCGCCGAAACCCGGGGCCGCTTCAGTACCCTGCGGGTGCTCGGTCCGCTGGGCGTGCTTTATTTCATTTTCGGTGCCACCTACGTGATCTACGGCACGTTCATCGTCACCACCATGGTCGAGGATTATGCCTTTCTGGAAGCAGGTGCCGGCCGCTTCTGGGCCTGGGTCGGTTTCTTCAGCCTGTTCTCCGGCACCTTGTTCGGCACGCTTTCAGACCGCGTCGGCCGCAGGGTTGGACTGATGACGGTCTTCGGCGTGCAGACCCTGGCTTACCTGCTGGCCGGCAGCCGCTGGGGGGAAACGGCCCTGTTCGGTTCGGTGGTGCTGTACGGGGTTGCCGCTTTTGCCATTCCGGCGATCATGGCGGCCGCCGTTGGCGACTACCTCGGCAAGGCCCGGGCGGCCGCCGCTTTTGCCATGATCACAATCTGTTTCGCGGTCGGCCAGACGCTCGGTCCCCTGGCAGCCGGCATGATCGCTGAATGGACCGGTTCCTTCACCCAAGGCTACCTCGCCTCCGCCGCCGGTACGGCCCTGGCCGTGCTCCTCTGTATTCTGCTGCCGAACCGGGAGCGGCCGCGGCCGGCCACGGCCAGGCGATAACCCCAGAATTGATCGTCCTGGCGCGGTAAACGCATCGGCATGGTCAGGCGACCCGTTGGGCCGCCAGGCACAATTCCAACAGGTCGGCATCGGTCAGCGATCGCTTCCGCTGCTGGGCGCTGAGCCGCACCTGCTGCATCAGGACATCCAGTTGCGGACGGGCCAGGCTGACACCGAGCCGGGTCAAACGATCGCTCAAACCGTGGCGGCCGGAATGCTTGCCGATCACCATCTCCCGCGTCAGCCCGACCTCCGCAGGGTCATACCCCTCGTAATTGCCGGCATACTTGAGCACGCCGTCGGCATGCAGCCCTGATTCGTGGGCAAAGGCCTTTTCGCCGACCACCGGCTTCCATTCCGGCACCGGCCGGCAACTGGCCTGCCCCACCAGCCGGGACAGCTCGAAAAAACGGCGTGTGTCGATACCAGGGTCGATGCCGCAGGCATGTTTGAGAGCCATGACCACCTCTTCCAGCGCCGCGTTGCCGGCCCGTTCGCCGAGACCGTTGACCGTGGTGCTGACGAAACCGGCGCCGGCGCGCAGCCCGGCGATGGCATTGGCGGTCGCCATGCCGAGATCGTTGTGGGTATGCACTTCCAGATCGAGAGCGACCCGTTCGGTCAGATAGCGGATTTTATCGTAAGTCGCGAAAGGATCCAGCACCCCGAGGGTGTCGCAGAACCGGAAACGGTCGGCTCCTTCCTGACGCGCGATTTCCGTCAGCTCGACCAGAAAGTCGGGATCGGCGCGGCTGGCATCCTCACCGCCGATCGAAACATAGAGGTCGTGCCGCTTGGCGAAACCGAGCGCCCGCCTGAGCTGCTCTTTGACCCAGAAACGGTCCTTGCCCAGCTTGTGGCGAATATGGATATCGGACACCGACAGGGAGATGTCGACGGCCCGGACACCGCAATCGAGAGACGCCTGGATGTCGGCGATCACCGCGCGATTCCAGGTCATCAGCCTGGCGCGGAGATCGAGGTCCAGCAGAGCCCTGATGGCATCCTGCTCCTCGCGGCCCATGGCCGGAATGCCGCACTCCAACTCACCAACGCCGATGGCATCCAGCAGGAGAGCAATGCGCTTCTTCTCATCGAGACTGAAGACCACGCCGGCAGTCTGCTCGCCGTCACGCAGAGTGGTGTCGCCGATAATGATGGTTTTTTCCTTCCGGTCGGCCATGAGGGGCACCTCGCTGTTGGATTGTCCTCTTTTGGGGTATCGCAAAGGCGCAGAGACGCAGAGTTCCGAAGGGATGTCTTATTATTTTTTCTGCAGCACTTGTCATCCCGATATGTCTGCCCTGCAAACAAAAACACCGAATCACAGAGAGCGATTCGGAGCGACTTTGCTCGGGTCGACAACTTTGTCTGAAACCCTTTCGGACTCTTTAGAGCAAATGACATGCCTGTTTCAAACATATCCATGGCCAAAAGTAGAAAGAAGGCAATGGAATCCCATTTAATGCTGCCCTTGCTAAGAAAAATAGCCTGGATACCAAGCTTGTCTTTGCGTCTCTGCGCCTTTGCGTTAAAAAATATGGTTAAGATTTAAGCAGTACTGACCCCATCAGGGCTCTTTTCCCTTAGACGACAACGCCGGACCAGGGGAAAAGCCGGTTCTCGCCCGGTCGGCACTCTGGCAAGACTCTTGCTTTACCTGATGGGATCATTTCAGTTTCCCGCCGCCGCCGCCGGTCGACTGAGCGTTTTCCCAAGGATGGGAGCCAACTGGGTCTCGCACCCGAACCATCAACAAGGAGTCGCTGTCCATGGCCGGCAAGCCGAAGATCCGCGAACTGCTCGTCGAGAGTTCCTGCAGCCACAACGCCGCCCGCCAGACCGCCTGCAACGCCCCGACACCGGGGGCAACGACCGGCGGCTGCGCCTTCGAAGGGGCGCAGATCGCCCTTTTCCCCTACGCCGATGCCGCTCACCTGGTCCACGGGCCGATCACCTGTCTCGGCACCAGCTGGGAGACCCGCGCGACCCGCAGCAGCTGGCCGGGGCGCGACCTGACCCAGGTCGGCTTCACCACCGACGTCAGCCTCAACGACGTGATCTTCAGCGGTGAACAAAAGCTCGCCCGGGCCATCGATTATGTCGTCGAACACTATGCTCCCGAGGCCGTGTTCGTTTATGCCACCTGTGTCACCGCCCTGATCGGCGACGATCTCGACCTGGTCTGCCGGCAGGCGGCAGACCGGCATCATCTGCCGATGATCCCGGTCCACGCCCCCGGCTTCGTCGGCAGCAAGAACCTCGGCAGCCGGCTCGGCGGCGAAGCCGTGCTGCAGCACCTGGTCGGCACCCGCGAACCGGAGTTCACCACCCCCTTTGACATCAACCTGATTGGCGAATACAACGTGACCGGCGACATGTGGCAGTACACCCCGCTGCTGGAAGAGCTGGGCATCCGGGTCTTGTCGACTCTTAGCGGCGACGGCCGGGTGGCCGATATCCGCACCGCCCACCGCGCCAGACTGAACGTCATCGTCTGCGCCAAGTCCCTGGTCTCGCTGACCCGCAAAATGCAGGAGCAGTACGGCATCCCCTGGATATCCCTCTCTTTCTACGGCAAGCGCGATACCTCCAACGGCCTGTTGGCGATCGCCGAAGCTCTCGGCGATGCCGACCTGGTCGCCCGCACCCGCCAGCTGGTCGCCCGCGAGGAGGCCAGGCTCGAAAAACAGCTGGCGCCCTATCGCCAGGTGTTCGCCGGCAAAAAAGCGGTGCTCAACACCGGCGGCAACAAGACCTGGTCGATCGCCGCGGCGCTGCAGGACCTCGGCATCGAGGTGGTCGCCACCGCGGTCAAGAAAGCCACCGAGGAGGACCGCGCCCAGGCCCGCCGCGTGCTGGGCGAGGACGGCGTGCTGATGATGAACCCCGGTGCCGAGCAGGCCAGGTTGATCAGGGAGCGGAGCGCCGACCTGCTGCTGGCCGGCGGCCGCTCCCTCTACACCGCGATCAAGCAGGGCATCGCCTTTGCCGACGTCAACCAGGAGAAGAAGAAAAGCTACGGCGGCTACGCCGGACTGGTCAACCTCGCCGAGGACCTGAAGAACGCGCTGCAGAACCCGGTGTTCCGATTAGCCGCACGGAGGCCGCCATGGCAATAGTCAGCGGCAAGGCGGCCAAGCCGCTGCAGGTCAACCCGTGCAAGCTGAGCCAGCCGATGGGAGCAGCGTTGGCCTTCATGGGCGTCGACCGCTGTATGCCGCTGATGCACGGCGGTCAGGGCTGCACCAGCTTCACCAAGGTCTACTTCACCCGTCATTTCTGCGAACCGATCGCCATCCAGACCACCGCAGTCACTGATGCGATCGCCGTACTGGACGGCGGCGACTACAGCATCGTCGAGGCCGTCAAAAACGTCACCACCAAGGTCTCCCCGCCGTTGATCGGTCTGCACAGCACCGGCCTGCCGGAGACCAAGGGCGATGACCTGCGCGGCATCGCCGGCAAAATCGACGCCCCCCTGGTCTACGTCAATACCCCTGACTACGAAGGCGGCCTGGAAAGCGGCTGGGCGCTGGCCTGCCGGGCCATGCTCGAGCAGCTGGTCGAGCCGGCCGCAAAAGTCGATCCGCAGAAGCTCGTGATCCTGCCGCAGGTCAGCCTGCAGCCGATCGAGGTGGAGAAGCTCAAGGAACTGGTCGCCGGTTTCGGCTTCCAGGCCTGTGCCCTGCCGGATCTGTCCACGGCGCTGGACGGCCACCTCAGTGAGAAACAGTATGCCCTGTCGAGCGGCGGCATCAGCGTGGAGCAAATTCGCGGGCTTGGGGATGCGCGCCTGGTTCTGACGATCGGCGCCTCCATGCAGAAATGCGCTGCGGCCCTGCAGGAAAAGAACCCGCAGATCGTGCATCATCACCTGTCCCACCTGCAGGGTCTGGCGGCCACCGACCAGCTGGTTGCCATTCTGCTTGCCGCCTCCGGCCGCACCACTCCGGGACCCCATGTCGTCCGCTGGCGTCTGCGCCTGCAGGACGCCCTGCTCGACAGCCATTTCTCCCTCGGCCAGACGCGAATTCTGGCGGTCGGGGAACCGGACCATCTGGCCGGCATATGCGCCGCCCTGAGCGAAGCCGGCGGCCGGGTCACGGTCGCCCTGAGCACGGTCGATTCGCCGCAGCTGGCAGATATCGCCGCAGACCGCGCTCTGGTCGGCGACCTGGAAGACGCCGCAGCACATGCCGATGAGTACGATCTGATCATCGGCAATGGCCACTGCGAGGCGCTGGCCCATCGTCTGCACAAAGGACTGGTCGTTCGCGGTTTCCCGAACTGGGAACAGGTTGGAAATGCGTTGAAGAATGATGTGTTGTATGAGGGGGGGTGTTATTTTCTGTTCGAGGCAGCGAACGCCGCCACCGATTATCGTGCCAAGGGATAGGTTTTTCTGTTTTTTAGCAAATTAACGACCTAAAGTCGCGGGGTTGCGCCCCCGCCCGACGCCTTACTTTCTTTGCTCGTGCAAAAGAAAGTAAGCAAAGAAACACGCCCGAAAAAGGTCGCCCTGCGGGTGCCCTCCCTCCCCGTCTGCCGCAGCCGGAGCCGAATTGATTAACGCCGATCAGCTGGGCGAATTGTCTGAGGCGCAGCCGAGTTTTCGCCCGGCCGGCGTTCATCTTTTCGGCGGAGGGCACCAAGCATTGCCGCAGGCAGTGCTAGGCAAGACAGTCGGGCGGCCTTCTTTTGCCTCCTTTTCTTGGCCGAGCAAGAAAAGGAGGGCGTCGCGCGGGGGCGCAACCCCGCGACCTAACGGTTAAACGTAAAGAGCCGGTTAAAAACAGGAGCTGACCAACAGATCTACCCAAAAACCTCCTGGTACAACTCCCCGTTGAACCCGACCACGAACTGCTCGCCGATTTTGAGGGTTGGCGCCCGCAGGTTGCCACTCGGCCCCATCACCTGCTGCAGCACCGCGTCCCTGTCCGCCGGCGACTGGAATTTGATCACCTTTTTGCCCTTGGCCACGGCGATGATTTCAGCATCCTTCAACAGGTCCCAGGCCCGTTCGGCCGTGAACTTCTCCTGGCGGGCGTCGGCCGCTTCGGCAATCTTCATCTGCTTTCTCTCAAGAAACTCCTGAGCGTTCTTGCAGGAAGTTCAGCCCTTGCGCAGGTAGGCCCAGTCAATCTGCATAGCGGTCTCCTCGGCTGGAATGAGTGGTTGAGTCTTAAAGATACCATAATGCCGGCATCTTGCCGGCTTTCGTCCTGCACCCTGTTTACCGGGCCTTCTTCTTTGCGCTAGAATTGAAAAAATTGTCCCCATCGAGAGACGGACTGATGAAATTCATTTCCTGGAAAACCATAATCTACTTTCTGGTCCTCGCCCTGACCGTTTTGGCACTGGCAAACTGCAGCGGCCAGGGCGACTGGCGCACCGCCAGCCGGGAACCAGCCGGGATCGCGCCGCCCGCCGAGGCCACAGAAGAACCGGTACTGCATGTTTATGCTGCGCGCGCCTGGGGTTGGCGCGGCTGGTTTGCGGTGCACACCTGGATCGCCGTCAAACGCAGTGGCGCGGAAGCTTACACCGTTTATGAAGTTGTGGGCTGGCGTGCCAAACGCGGCAAGCCGGTGCTGCGCATCGCCGAGGACCATCCGGACCGCTACTGGTTCGGGGAAAAGCCGCGGCTGCTCAAGGAACACCGCGGCGCCGGCGTCGACCACCTGATCGAGGCTGTCGACCAGGCCGCCCGCAGCTATCCCTGGCCCAGGGAATACCAGGTCTTCCCGGGCCCGAACAGCAATACTTTCACCGCCTGGGTCGCCGAACAGGTTCCCGAACTGCAGGTCGATCTGCCATGGCGGGCGATCGGCAGCGGCTACGTCAACTGATCCGGCCGGCTAGTACCCTGTAACTGACAGAATGTCGCAAAATTGCGCAGGAATTTGGCGGGTCAACAAGGCGTGTCGAACGATGCATAGCCGTCGCTACGTATCGTTCGTCACAACGCAGTTGACGTGTCAAAGGACAAGCAAGATGCGACAGTTTATGGGTTACAGAGTACTTATTAGCGGGGGGAGAGGGACCTTTTCCGAAAACGGCGCATCAGCAGTTCATTCAGCATCAGCACCAGATAGGAAAGCAGAATCGACAGCATGCAGAGCCGCAGGGCGCCGGCATCGCCACCCGGGGTGTTGGTGTAGTCGAAGATCGCCAGCGGCAGAGTCTGGGTCGCTCCCGGGATATTGCCGGCCAGGATGATGGTGGCGCCGAATTCCCCCAGACTGCGGGCGAAGCAGAGCGTGCTGCCGGTCACCAGAGCCGGCACTGACAGCGGCAGCACCACCGAACGCAGAGTGTCGAACCAGCCGGCGCCGAGAGTTCTCGACGCCTGCAGCAGATGCGGATCGATCTGTTCCATTCCCAACCGGACCGAACGCACCATCAGCGGCAGACCGATCACCGCGCAGGCGATCACCGCCCCCTTCCAGTCGAACACCACCCTGACGCCGAGATCCTGCAGAAATGCCCCGAGCGGACCCTGTCGGCCCAGCGCCAGCAGAAGCAGGTAGCCGACCACGACCGGCGGCAGCACAAGCGGCAGGTTGACCAGCCCGTCGAGCAATGCTTTGCCGCGCATGCGGCTGAACACCAGCAGCCAGGCCAGCGCAAATCCCGTCGGCAGGGCGACCAGCGTCGCCGCAGTCGCCACCTTGGCCGAAAGCCACAGCGCCTGCACATCGGTCGGCGTCAGATAAGGCATGCACCAACCTTCATGGCGTCAGGAATCCGTAGCCCGCAAAGAGCTTGCTGGCTTCGGCTCCGGTCAGGTAATCGTACATTTTGCGGACCACCGGTCGTCCGGCGCCGGAGATGGTCAGCGCCGCCGGGTAAACCACCTGCGGATAAAGTTCCTGGGGCACCTCGAAGAGAATGACCGCCCGCTGCGCCAGCAGGGCGTCGGTGCGATAGACGAAGGCGCCGTCAACCTCGCCGCGGTCGGCATGCAGGAGGGCCTGGCGGACATCCCTGGTCGGCACCAGCTTGCCTTCCGTCAGCAGGGCGCCATGCAGCCCCGCGGCCTGCATGGCCTGCTCGGCGTAGCGGCCGGCCGGCGCAGATGATGGTGTGGCCAGGGCTATCCGGGACATACCAGTGAGGTCCGCCATGCTGGTGACCGGCTGCGACCAGCCGACCACCACCAGCCGGTTATGCAGCAGGACCTGCAGGGAGGCTTCGTCCACCAGGCTCTGGCTGCGCAGATGATCCATCCATTTGGGGTTGGCGGAAATGTAGATGTCGGCCGGGGCGCCAGCCGCGATCTGCTTGGCCAGGGTCCCCGACGGTGCGAAATTCAGCAGGATCTCAACGTCCTGATGGTCTTGCCGGTAAGCCAGGGTCAGGCTTTTCACCGCATCGGTCAGGCTGGCCGCAGCGGAGATGCGAACCTCCTCACCAGCAGCGCTGACTGGGCCCAGCAGAGAACTTATCAGCAGCCAGATGGCTATCGTCATTGTCTTCATAAACAGTTGCCTCATTCGATGGAAGGTTAGACCAGGCGTCGAAACGCCGAGGCCTTGATCGCCGCGTACACACTCTGCCCGCGATCCAGTTCAAGTTCGAGGGCCGCCTCGCGCACCACCTGGGCGATCAGGCGCTCGCCGTCGCAGTCGAGCACCACGCCGACCATCCCCCCCTGCGGGATCAGTTCCACTACCGTCCCGGCCAGCAGGTTGCGCGCCGAAAGCGCCTGTGGATGATTCCGGAACAGCAGGATTTCCCGGCTGGACAGTTCGAACAGGCCGTCCTGCGGTGCGGGATGATCGGTGAGCAGCAGTTCGTTGCGCCCCCAGCGATAACCGAGCATGCTGCCGACCTCTCGGGGCGATGTCAGCTGCAGGTGGTTGCGGTAGCCCTGCTGACCGGTGGTCATCTGCTGATGGGCCAGGGTCTCGGCGTCAGTGACCTGGCGCAGGCTGCCGCCGGACAGCTGCAGCACCTGATCGGTGAGCAGGCGCATTTCGTCCAGCGCATGCGAGATGTACAGGTAGGGGATGGCAAACCGGCGCAGGGTTTTCCGGAGATACGGAATGATCTGCTCCTTGAGCTGCTGGTCGAGTGCACTCAAAGGTTCATCGAGAATCAGCAGGTCGGGGCAGGTCAACAGTGCCCGGCCCAGTGCCACCCGCTGTTTTTCACCCCCGGACAGCGCATGCACCCGGCGTTCAAGCAACCCGCAGATACCCAGAGCTTCGCTGACCTCGCCCAGTTTCAGCCGCCGTCGGTCGGCCGGCGTGCGCCGATAGCCGTACAGCAGGTTGCAGCGGACGTCGAGATGGGGGAACAGATGGGCATGCTGGAAAACCACCGCCACCCGGCGCCGCTCGGGCGCCAGATTGACGCGGCTATCACTGTCGAACAAACAGCGGCCGTCGAGACGGATACTGCCGTAATCGGGCGTCAACAGGCCGGCCAGCAAACTGCCGAAAGTCGACTTGCCGCTGCCGGACGGGCCGAACAGGCCGATCCGCTCGCCCTGAACGGCAAACGCGGCCGCGAATTCGAAACGGCCGAATGATTTCTTGAGTGCGAGATCAAGGTGCATGGCTGGCTGGACTTTCCCGGCCCCCTACCCGACCAGGCGGCGGTTTTCCAGCTGGTCCAGATCGATGTCCCGGCCGACCACTCCGGCGGCATCCGCCCGGCACTGCCGACAGTGACGGGCCTGGGAAACGACCAGCTCGGCCTGGTTGCGCACCATCTCCAGGGTTGCGTCATCAGGCGGCTCGATGTCCTTGAAGATGCCGATGGGGATCACCGGGATAATGTTCATCACCGCCGCGCCCAGGCCCCGAACCTTGACGGCCAGGTCCAGGGTTTCATGATCGTTGACGCCGGGAATGGTGACATGGTTCACCTTGACCATCATGCCGGCTGCCGCCGCGTACCGGACCCCTTCCAGCTGGCGCTTGAGCAGCAGGGCGGCGCCTTCTTCACCGGTCAGCTTTTCGCCTTTGAAGCGAACCCACTCGTAAACCCTCGCCCCGCTCGCCGCGGTAAGGGCATTGATCGTCACCGTGACGCTTTGCACCCCGAGTGCGACCAGCCGGTCGAGATGCTCGGTGAGCAGCAGACCGTTGGTCGAAAGACAGAGGTGCAGGTCGGGGAACTCCTGCCTGACCTGTTCAAAGGTTTCGAAGGTCTTCGGATTGGCCAGCGGATCGCCGGGACCGGCGATGCCGACCACCTTGAGTTCCGGGCCGGTCTGGCGCTGCATATGGCCCTTGACCAGGCGCACCCTTTGCAGGGCCTGCTCCGGAGTCAGCACCCGGCTGGTCACGCCCGGCCGGCTCTCGTTGGCACAGTCGAAGCGCCGCTCGCAGAAACCGCACTTGATGTTGCAGCCAGGCGCTACCGGCAGGTGAATGCGTCCCGCCTGGGCATGGTCGCCGCCGAAGCAGGGATGTTCGGTGTTTTGCATTTTCATCATCGGGCAGCCAGTCGCCATCGGTCTGATCCTTTCGTTGTTCGTCCAGAAATCAAAAGCCCCGTCGAGCGGCTGCTCGCGGGGCTTCTTTGCCAGATAAAAGGCGACACGGCTTTGTATCGCGGTTTCCCTTATGTCCTGCTTCAAGCAATTAGCATTAACCATACCCAAAAAGTCAAGATTTCGAAAAATTTCCCTTAAACACCTGAAATAATATATGATTTATTTCCCTGAGCGCTCGTTTTTCGATCGAAAAAAATGGCAGAGTGTTCGCCGTTAAAGCACTCTGCCCAAGCCGTCGGCAATTGCATCTCAGGAAAGGGCAATAATTCATCAGTAATGAATGATTGTTTCGCTGCCGCTCTGGCGGTGAATACGACCCTGTATCATCTGCAAAAATGCGGCAGGGGGCCAACTCGAGAAAACCGCCCTGCCGGGCCATGGGCCATTGCATCTCAGGAAATCCGGAAAACCGGAGTGTGCGGCGGCCATCAAAAAAATCCCCTTTTGCCGGCCGCTCCCTCTGCTTTGTTCAACGATATTCACATGTCTGCTTCTGAAGGTTTTGACCTCCGCACTGACATCGGCAGACCGCGTCGTGGGCTGCCTTGAGTGCCGGCTCGAGGGGCCCCTCCATACTGACCACCTTGAAGCCCCGCTTTTCAAGCTCCTGGCGAGGCAGGTCGCCGATCATGGCGCTGACCACTGCCCGGCAGCCCTTGAGTGCAGTGGCAATGCCGTCCAGTTGCGCATGGCGGAACGGGTGGTCCGGATCGAAAGAACAATATTTTTCAACGGCGACTTCGCCAACCTGGATCGGCTCGCCCTGGCGGTACTTGTAGATGCGAAAGCTTTCGGCATGACCGAAATGCTGATCGACCGCGGTACCGGTTTTCGATGCGACAGCGATGAGCATGATGCCCCCCTTTGGTCTTCCCCTAAGACACCAAGTCACAAAAAGAATTCAGGAAAACAAAAATCTTTGCTTTCTAATCTGGCTTTTCCTGGTGTCTTAGTGTCTTGGTGGTTCCTCTTCAGACTTCCAGCGGTTTGAAGCTGAAGCACTTCTTCGGGCAGGCGACGCCGCAGCCGACGCAGCCGATACAGTTGTCCTGGTTTACGATGGTCATGATCATGCGGATCGATTCCGACTCCTCATCTTCGTAGTCCTCCGGACCGAGCACCTTGCGCGAGCAGGACTTGAAGCAGCGCCCGCAGCCGATGCATTTTTCGGGGTCGATCGACATGACGAAGTTCGGCGTCCAGTCTTCGCCGCCATAGGTTTTTGCGGTCATCAATGCCATGATTTTTCTCCTTTTTTTATTCGTGAGCTGTAATCGGTGATCGGTGATCTGTGGTCGGTGATCGGTGATCGGTGATCCGTGATATGAAACTGTGCCCAATTGAAGAAACGACCTTTCTCTGTGCACGGATCACGGTTTACGGATCACGGTTTACGGATCACGGCCTTACCCCGGCCTCTCGCCTTTCAGCATCGCCTTGCGCAGCCACGGCGGCGGATTGCCCTTCAGCACCTCCTGCAGCCTGGCCACCACCTCCTCGATCGGCTCCTGGCCCTTGCTCTTCACCGGGTGGATCTTCTTGGCGACCAGCCTGGCCGCCGCCGGCCCGCCGATCTCACCAACGTAGACCAGGGCGCAGTCCTTCAGCGCGGCGCTGCGCGCCTCGATCTTTTCGTCACTGTGACCGGCAACCTCGGCATCAGCCTGGACCTGCACCACACCACTGAAGGCAGCCTGGTCCGGCCCGACCTCCCAGATAGCGAACTGTTCGGCCTGGCCGAAGTGCTCGTTGATGTGCACCTTGTCGGTGCTGGCGAATGCGACTTTCATGCTCAACCCTTTCTCGCGGGTGCTGACGATTTCAAACCTGCGTATTCTGATCATCGATTTCATCTGCAATCGACTATCGAAAACCAATTTTTCACGCAGTGTTCGCAAAGTTCGCGGTTAACCATATTTGTTTGACAATTCCTTTTACCAAGCGAATCAAAAACGGACTTTAACTGCGCACTCCGCGAACTTGAGTGAGTGAAACGAACGGGCGTGAGAATGCCTTTGAACAATGGTCACCGTGACTTACCTCATCATTTCGAACCACTGGTCCTCACACGTCTCATCCTTGATATCCAGGAACTTGTTGACGATCATGGTCAGCAGGTTGATGGTGCCCTGGTAGCCGACCACCGGCGAGCGGTGCAGGTTGACCCGGTCCATGATCGGGAAACCGACCCGGAACAGCGGGATCTTGGCATCGCGCGCTGCCCACTTGGCGTGGGTGTCGCCGATCAGGCCGTCCACCGGGTCGGTCATCAGCAGACTGCGCAGGTGCCAGAGGTCCTTGTTGATGTAGGTGGTGCAGCCGGCGCCGAAGGGCGAGGTCTCGAGCAGGGCGTCCATCTCCTTCTTGAACTTCTTGGTCGCCCGCGAGCAGATGATGTGCCAGGGCCGGGCGCCCATTTCGAGCAGGAAGGAGATGATGCCGAGCAGGTAGTCCGGGTCGCCGGCGACGGCGAATTTCAAACCGTGAATGTACTGGTGAGCGTCGGTCATGGCATCGACCGCGCGGGCCCGTTCCGCCTTGAGCTGGGCGGGGACCGGCTTGTCGAACAGTTCGGCCAGTTTCAGCAGCAGTTCGTCGGTCTTTTTGATGCCGAACGGCATCGGCAGCACCGCCTTTTCGCCCGTAAACTCGGCATCGATCCACTTCATGGTGGTCTTGGTGGCGTAGCTCTGCAGGGCGAGAGTCGCTTTGCCGTTGACCGATTCCGCGGCATCCTCCAGTTTCGTGCCTCCCGGATAGAGTTTGTATTCGCCGTCGCACCCGGAGTCGAACACGTCGGAGACGTCGGCCAGCATGGTGTAGGGAATCCCCATCAGCTCGCAGATCCGCTTGTATTCGCGCAGGTTGCCGACGTTGCCGTCGAAGCCGGGAATGATGTTCAGCTTGCCGGTGCACTTGCCCTCGATGCTCTGCCCGGCGGTCAGGTCCGCCAGGACACTCTTCAGCATGGCGTCGTAACCGTGGATATGGGTGCCGTTGAAGCTCGGCGTGTTGGCGTAGGGCGTCGGCAAGTCCTCCGGAATCAGGTTGTTCTGTTTGGCATTCCGGATGAACGCGGTCAGGTCGTCGCCGATTACCTCCGGCATGCAGGTGGTGTAGACCGGCATCATCTTCGGCTTGTACAGGGCATAGGCGTTCTCCAGGCCCTCGAACAGGTTGTTCTGGCCGCCAAACACAGCCCCGTCCTCGGTCATGGCGTCGCAGGTCGCCGCCGAGGGCTCCCGATAGTGCCGGGAGAAAGTGCTGCGGAAATAGGAGGCGCAGCCCTGGGACCCGTGCACGAAAGGCAATGAGCCTTCGAAGCCGTGGGCCACCATCTGCGCACCAAGCGGCTGGCAGGCGTGGGCGGGATTGACCACCAGGGCGGTGCGGGCGAAGTTTTTCTCTTTATACTCTTCGGAATTGATCCATTCCTTGACCCGTTCCACCTCCTCGGGAGGCGTCGGGGTCACGAATTTCACAGCAGTTTCTGCACTCATGGTTTATCTCCTAAAATCGTGATCGGTGATCCGTGATCGGTGATCGGTGATCGGTGATCCGTAAAAACTTTCCGGGACTCAACCACGGATCACGGCTTACGGATCACGGATAACGGCTTACGGGTTTTAAAACGGACTCTTTACCAGATCCCAGGTTGGCGAATTGATTGCCATGTCGATGTCGCGGGCGAAGATCCTGAAGCCCTCGTAGCCGTGGTACGGCCCGGAGTAGTCCCAGCTGTGCATCTGCCGGAACGGGATGCCGGCCTTCTGGAACACGTACTTCTCCTTGATGCCGCTGCCCACCAGATCGGGCTTGAGCTCCTCGACAAACTTCTCCAGTTCGAACTCGGAAACATCATCGTAAATCAGGGTGCCCTTGGCCATCTCCGGCGAAGTGCGGTCGTAATCATCCTGATGGGCGAATTCGTAGCCGGCGCCGGTGATCTGGATACCCAAATCTTCATAGGCGCCGATGGTATGCCGCGGGCGCAGGCCGCCGACGAACAGCATGGCGGTCTTGCCGTCGAGGCGGGGCTTGTATTCCTCGATCACCGCCTGCATCTGCGGCTGGTATTTTTTGATCACCTTCTCGACGTTTGCCTTGATGGTGTCGTCGAAGCATTCGCCGATCGCCCGCAGGCTCTCTTCGATCTTGGTCGGACCGAAGAAGTTGTATTCCAGCCAGGGAATGCCCCAGCGTTCCTCCATGACCTTGCACATGTAATTCATGGAACGGTAGCAGTGGATCAGGTTGAGCTTGACCGAATGGGTTGCTGCGATCTTCTCCACTTCGCCATCGCCGGTCCAGACCGACTTGACGTTCAGGCCGATCTCCTCGAGGATCGGTTTGGCTGCCCAGACGTCGCCGCCGATGTTGTAGTCGCCGATCAGGGCGACGTCGTAGGGGCCGGGTTCCTCTTCGAACTTGAACTTGCCGATGATATGGTCGCGGATCGAGTCGTTGGAGATGTGGTGGCCGAGCGACTGGGAGACACCGCGGAAGCCCTCGCAGTTGCAGGGCACCACCAGCTTTTCCAGCTCCAGTTCCAGCTTTCTGGCGACGGCGTTGATGTCGTCGCCGATCAGGCCGACCGGGCATTCCGACAGAATCGACATGCCCTTGTTGAGCGGGAACAGCTCGTCGGCTTCGCGCAGCAGCTTCTCCAGTTTCTGGTCGCCGCCGTAGACGATGTCGCGCTCCTGGAAGTCGCTGGTGAAGTCCATCGGGAAGGAGGTCACGCCGGGCACGCCCTGCATCAGGTTGCGCCGGGTGCCCCAGCTGTAGACGCCGCAGCCGATCGGGCCGTGGGAGACGTGCACCATGTCCCGGATCGGCCCCCAGACCACCCCTTTGGCGCCGGCGTAGGCGCAGCCGCGCTGGCTCATCACGCCCGGCACCACTTTCTTGTTGGATTTGACCGCACACTTGGCCGCGGCCGGCTCGTTGGCGCCGAGATGCGGCGCCCGCTTCTTCTGCGCCTTCTCCGGCATCTCCGCAAGGGTTTCAGCGATCAGTTTCTCAGTTTTATCTTTGGTCACACCCTTGATGGGCTTTCTCTCAACCATGAATTTGCTCCTTAATAACGGTTTAACGCCCGTTCGCTGCGCTCACTCACCAAAAGTAGGCGCCTGTAGGCGAGACACCAAGGCGCAAAGAAAAAACATCCTTTAAAGCATTTGATTGGACCTTCATTCTTGGCGTCTTTGCGCCTCTGCGTTAAACAAGTTTTCCCTCTAGGCATTTTCGGCAAGGCCGACGATGCTTTCATCCTCGGCTTCCATGATGCCGAACTCCATCAGCAGTTCTTCCAGCTCTTCCATCTCCAGCGGCGTCGGCACCACGAACATCTCGTTCTCGGAGATCTTGCGGGCCAGTTCACGATATTCCTCAGCCTGCTTGTGTTCGGGGGAATACTCGATGACCGTCATGCGCCGCAGTTCGGCACGCTGCACCTGGTTGTCGCGCGGTACGAAGTGGATCATCTGGGTGCCGAGGCGTTCGGCGAGGGCGGTGATCAGGTCGGCTTCGCGGTCGGTGTTGCGGCTGTTGCAGATCAGGCCGGCCAGCCGCACGCTGCCGGAGGAGGCGTATTTGACGATCCCCTTGGCGATGTTGTTGGCCGCATACATGGCCATCATCTCACCGGAAACCACGATATAGATCTCCTGGGCCTTGTTCTCGCGGATCGGCATGGCGAACCCGCCGCAGACCACGTCCCCCAGCACGTCGTAGAAGACGAAGTCGAGATCCGGAGTGTAGGCACCCTCTTCCTCGAGGAAATTGATGGCCGTGATGACGCCGCGGCCGGCGCAGCCGACGCCCGGCTCGGGCCCGCCGGATTCGACGCACTTGACGTCGCCGTAGCCGGTCTTCATGACATCTTCCAGTTCCAGGTCCTCGACGGTCCCCAGCTCCCGAACCTTGTCCATCACGGTCTCCTGGGCCTTGGCATGCAGGATCAGGCGGGTGGAGTCGGCCTTCGGGTCGCAGCCGATAATCATCACCCGCTTGCCCAGGGCGGCCAGGCCGGCCACGGTATTCTGGGTGGTGGTGGATTTGCCGATGCCGCCCTTGCCGTAGATTGCGATTTGACGCATTTTCTTGTCTGCCATTGCCTTGCTCCTTTTTTCTCTGGAAGTTTTTATCCCGCGCCCCCATCTTCCCCGCGGCGGCATCGCCCTTGATGTGTCCGGGAAAGAAGGGGGCACGCAAAACGTACGACGCCCTATCCGGCCGATCCGGATAGGGCGTCAATGCCCGGCGGCGCATTCATTGTGCCGCATGTTGACAGTACCAACTGTTTACAGACAGGGCCCCGGAGTCCGGTCCGGGCGGGGCAACCTGGCCTGGGACAGCGCCGCCCTGGCGCTGCCGGAATGATGTCATGCAGAAAATAAAAAGCCCGCGTCTGTGAACGAGTTCACAACAACGGGCTTCATTGCCATACGGATGACACAGCGGCGTGTCGGAATGATGAGGCTGCGCGGTTTCTCATCTGACGCTTCGCACCTCGCGCTCCTTTCTTACACGAGGCATGCCAAGAATCACAAACTTTGTTTTTTCAAGGTCTTGGCGAAGAGGGACAAGCGATATGAAAGCCTGAATGCGTACAGATTGCACAGCACATGAGCAGAAAGTGTTCATCGATCGACACCTCGGCCTGTGCTCCGGGTACACACTCTCTCATCCCACCCTGACGACGAGGCCCCCTGTAGCGATGTGTGCTGTCAACGCTTCCTCCTGCCCTGTCGTTTCTTGTCATTCTCCCACCCCGTAGTATAGTCGAAGTAAAAAGCGATGCGGAGATTCCGCTTCTCTTGCCGGTACCTTTCCTCGCCATTTTGACCAGGAGAAAACCATGCATGCTTTCTCATTATCAGAAGGGAGATTCCGGACGCTTTTGGCGCTGATCGCCGCCGGTCTCCTGTGGACCGCCCTACCTGCCTTGGCCGAAGACTATCGCGCGCTCGAAGGCGTTTCCGGTCTGGACTCGGTATTCGATATCACCTTGGGTTCGCCGCGGCAGGCGGTCGTGACCTTCGGCGCGGTTCGGGATGTCCATCGTTCGCCGGCGGTCACCAGCCTGCACGCGGCGCCGCGCACCGTATTGGTCTTTCACGGCGGGGCCGTCAAGCTGATCAGCACCGATCGCAGCGACTTCCTGCCCCAGGAGGTTGAAGCCCTCGACAAGGTCGCGGCCCTGATCCGGCAGTTCAAGGCAGACGGGATCCGCATGGAGGTCTGCATGTACGCCGTCAACGCCCTCGGCGTCGACCCCGCGACCCTGATGCCTGAAGTCGAGCGTGTCGGCAACGGCTTCATCTCGGTCCTCGGCTACCAGCGGCAGGGCTATGCGCTGGTCGCCGTCCCCTAGGAGGCTGTCGGACTATACGGACTGAAGCGAAAATTCGAGCCTTCGAGCACAGATTTCAGGTTGTTTGCAGGTGCATAGCCATAGCTATGGGACAAAAAGGAGTTGAAATATGGGCCGAATGATCGGATTTCCAGCCGGTTCATGGATAGTCCGACAGACTCCTAGCAAGCCTTAATCTGACGACGGCCTCGCTGACGGTCGTGGAGAACGTTCCCTTTCGTGTCGAACAGGCAATGGAGGAAACAGCCATGAACAAGTCATTCCAATACACCCGACTCGCCAAGGAGCAGGCGGCCTGCCTCCTGATTGATCATCAGGCTGGCTTGATATCTCTGGTCCAGGATTTTTCGCCGGGCGAATTCAAGAACAACGTCCTGGCCCTGGCCACCGTTGCCCGATTCTTTAAGCTGCCGACGATTTTGACAACCAGCTTCGAAGACGGTCCGAATGGCCCGATCGTCCCCGAGTTGAAGGAGACCTTTCCCGATGCGCCTTTCATCGCCCGCCCGGGCCAGATAAACGCATGGGACAACGATGACTTTGTTGGGGCCATCGAGGAAACCGGCTGCAAGCAGCTTATCATTGCCGGTGTGGTCACTGACGTGTGCGTGGCTTTTCCCGCCCTCTCGGCCCTTGAGGCGGGCTACGAGGTTTTCATCGTCACCGACGCTTCGGGAACCTTCAACCCGGAAGTTCGCCAAGCGGCCTGGATCCGGATGGCCCATGCGGGCGCACAGCTGATGAACTGGTTCAGCGTGGCCTGCGAACTGCATCGCGACTGGCGCAACGACATCGAAGGCCTCGGTAAGCTGCTTTCGGACCATATCCCGAACTACCGTAACCTCATGACCAGTTACCAGGCCCGAACCTAAACTATTCCCAACCGGGACACTTCCCAAGAGCACATAGACAAAAGTGTCCCCTCACTGATTGTCGATTTTAGAATCAGACCCTGCATGAGGTTTCTTCGCTATGAGCGGGATGGAAAAAAATGGCAGAAATCGCCGCCCTCATTGAAGAGGCCGATAATATCGTCGCCCTGACCGGCGCCGGCTTGTCCACGGCCGCCGGGGTGCCCGATTTCCGCGGACCGCAGGGGCTCTACGCCACCCGGCGGTACGACCCGGAGATGACGTTCGATATTCGCGGCTTCGAAGAGGATCCCAGGTATTTCTACCGGTTCGCCGTCGATTTCCTGGATCTTCTGGAGCGCATCCGGCCGACCTTCGCCCACACCTTTCTGGCCCGCCTGGAGCAGGCCGGACGGCTCTCGACTGTGGTCACCCAGAACATCGACATGCTGCACCAGGCAGCCGGCAGCCGTGACGTGATCGAACTGCATGGCTCCTTCACCTCGGCGACCTGCCGCAGTTGCGGCCGGAACTTTGCGGACCTGGGCCTGCCCTGGTGGCGGCTGGCCCTGCAGGCCGATGCGAACCGAAAGGTGGCTTTGTGTCCGGCCTGCCGAGGCCTGCTCAAGCCGGACATTGTCTTCTACGGTGAGATGGTCGACAGGTACGCGGACGCGGAAGCGGCCGTCCGGGACTGTGACTTGCTGCTGGTGTTCGGCACCTCCCTGACCGTCTACCCGGCTGCCCTGCTGCCGGAAGTGACGGCGGCGCCGGTCATCGTCGTCAACCAGGGCGAAGCGGCATTGCTGCCGGGCAGAAAGTACCGCGTCGTCAATGCCAACCTCGATGAATTCTGCCGGCAGCTCGAGAAGCAGGTCAGCCTGGAGAGACCATGAAAATCTGGACGGTCTTTGTTCTGCTGCTGAGCGCCTGCGCCACGGCCAATAACCGGAGCGCACCGGAACCGGGGCCGATCTCAGCCGAGCCGTGCACGAAGGCCTGGTACCGTGCCGTCGAAAGCCGGGTGCCCACCGGGGACGGCCGGGGCCACGGCCCGGACCCCGGCTCACTCGAGTGGCAGTCGACGGTCGAGTTCAAGCTGGGGATTCGCGGCCGGCCGGCTGTTCCCGAGCGCGGCAGCAACGCCTGGTGTAGACATATCGACCGCTTGTTACGGGCAGACCCGGCTGAGGACGTCAATTAGATGGACAGCCGTGGATTACGGCTTTGCGTGAGATCATACCGTGCTCAGAACGCACTTTTATCGATCATCCCCCCTGCTCAGATGTACCGCTGCAGCATCTCCGCGATCCAGCGTTCGACATTGTCCGGGGTGACCCGGTGGGCCGCCACGGCCTTTTCCGCGTGCCAGCGCAGCATGTGATCCTCCAGGTCGGCCAGCTGCGCGAAGATGCCGCTTCTTCGCCCAACCTGGTAAAGCAGCTGCTGCTCGGCGGGCATGGCCAGAAAAGCGCGCAGCGGTTCCAGCATGCGCTCCCGACCGTCCGGCAGCCGGCCTTCGACTTCCTGCAGCAGGTTCAGGATATGGTCGCTTTTGACCATGCTGGTGATGCCTTCGAGGGATTCCAGGAGCAACAGCAGCTCCGCCGCTGTCTCCTGGTCGCTGAGAGGGGTGAAGGTCCCGGCGCGGACCTCTGCACACAGGTCGATACTGCCGGGAATCGCCAGGGATCGGATGCGGATAAAGTCCGGGTCGATCTGGTTGAGGGCCATTGCTGTCTGCAGGGCATGCTCCTCGGAGTGTTCCCGACCGCCCAGGCCGGGCATGACATATTCGGAAAGTTCGATACCGGCAGCTTTGACCTTGTGGCCGGCGGCCACGTGGGTCGCCTGGTCGACACCCTTTCTGACCCGGGCCAGCACCTGGTCCGATCCTGATTCCATACCGATGTGAATCCGGTTGAGGCCGGCCGCGGCCAGGCGAGCCAGATCGGCGTCGCTGATCCTGGCCACCGACTGGGAACGGGCATAGGAGGTGATGCGCGCCACCTGCGGGAAGAGCCGGCGCAGATATTCCAGGACAGCGGCCAGTTCGGCCGGCGGCATGACCAGAGAGTTGGCGTCCTGGAGGAAGACCGAGCGCATGCCGTTGCGAAGCCAGTTCATGGCGGTATGAAAGGCCAGCTGCTCGGGGGGTGACAGGCTGTTTTGCAGCGCGGCAAGACGCTGCTGGCGAAGATCCCTTGGCAAATCCTCGAGATCCCGGGCCTGATCGATCCAGATCTTGATCTGGTCGATATCGCGCCGGAGATGGTCGACCGGCCGGATGCTGAAGGTTTCGCCCCGGTAGAGATCGCAGAAGGTGCAGCGGTTCCACGGGCAGTTGCGCGTCACCCGCAGCAGCAGGCTGGCCGCCTCGCTGGGCGGCCGGATCGGCCCCAGTTCAAAGCCCTGGTATGGTTCAGAAGGGGCAGAAGTTTTTGCCATCGGTTTGCTATATCCTCTTTTTGAGCGACATTTCCGTACCCTTCCAGTATGCCATCTTCCCGGCCAGAAGAAAACGGCATCCCCCGAAATCGCGACCGGACCGGCGCGGCTCCGCTTGCGCTTTTCACCCTTCCCCGTTAAGATCGGGCATTATTTGAGGTCGCGGCAACTTGCAGCCAACGCAGTTATTGGCCGGGACGGTCGCTACCGAACGTTTTGAAGATTATGGCCGAAGAGAACACCGACAAAACAGGTAAAGAGGGCGAAGGCAGAGTCCGGTCTGAAGACACTTATCACTTGGCCGGCTGGCTGCTGTTCGTGGTCTGCGCCCTGTTTTTCATTGCCTCCGCCGTCAAGAACCAGGATATTTTGACCTTGATCGGCGGCATCCTGTTTCTGCTGGCCTGCGTGGTCTTCCTGATCCCCCTGTGCGTCTCAAGCCGCAAACCCTAGGAGAAAAGACATGAACATTCTCGCGATCAACGGCAGTCGCCGCAAAGCAGGGAACACCAGGTGCCTGATTGACGCAATCCTGCAGCCGGCCATCCAGGCGGACATCCCGGTCGAAACCTTGCATCTCGGCGACTACGCGATCGATGCCTGCACCGGCTGTGAGGGCTGCAGCAAATCCTGGGAATGCGTCATCGACGACGACTTTGCCCTGCTTGTGGCGAAAATGGACGCGGCGGACGGTATTATCCTCGGTTCGCCCACCTATTGGTATACGGTCACCTCGGACATGAAGCGCTTCATCGACCGTTGCTACAGCCTGATCCAGTATCCGCACAGCCGCCACCAGTGGATCGGCAAATACCAGGAGACCGGCAAGCTTTGCGTCACCACCGCCGTCAACGAACAGCAGGATGAAGCCATGATGGGCAATACCTCGGTCCTGCTCACTGACTTCGCCCGTGATATCGGTTTTGAGGTGATCGATGTCGTCAAGGTCCTGGGCTTTTTCGAAGCCGGCCGCGTTAAAACCGAGCCCCTGGTTCTGCAACGGGCCGAGCAGGCCGGAGAGGAGCTGGTCCGACACCTGCAAAGCCCTTCGGGATAACGACAGATCGGCAGAGGCCAGACTGGAACAGGCCGGGGGGATTTCCTCCGGCCTGTTCTCTCTTCCAGAATAACGGCTTTTGCTTTTTGGCTGCCAGGCGGACCTCCTTCAGCCAGTGGTTCCAGATTTCGCGGTTTGTCTCGACCCATTCTCGAGCCGCTTGACCTTGTTACTCAATTCCTCGAGGCCGGCGCAAACCGGGACCTCCAGGGGACAACCGTCTTTCCCGTGGCCCGGAGCACCGTTAGAAAGCAGGATGCCCGATGCCCTTGAAAGCCTCAATTGACCGAACGGCAGGAAATCGGCGGGGTTGGCTTCTCCTCGGGGGAACCGAAAATCCAGGGCACCAGCCTGATATACCAGGCCGCCGACTGGATCTGGAAAACATAAGCCATGGCAATCAGCAGCGCGATGGTCGACCCGGCCTGGCCGAAAGCGGTCATGGCGATGGCCAGGGCGATAGACAGATCGCGCATCACCACACCGAACACCATGGCGATGGCATCCTCACGGCTGAAGAAGAGTTTGCCGATCACCGACAGCAGAATATAGGAGATCAGATAAAAGACCACCAGGGGTGTGACGATGGTCAGCAGATCCGCCGGATCGGCGAGAATATTTCTGGCTTTCAGGGACATGGCGACGAAGGCGATCATCACCACGCCGAGTGCCGAGAAGGGCGGGAACTTCGGTTTGTAGACCTCTTGCCAGGCCTGGCGGCCATGTTTCCGGATCAGCCAGGTCTGGGTCAGAAGGCCGCCCGCCAGGGGAACGAAAACGAAAATGCAGATCTGCCGGAACATGTGCAGCATATCCACGTCCACGTTGGCCCCCATGAATACCTTGGTATACACCGGAGCCGCCGCCGAGCCGATGACCAGACCGAACATGAGCATCTTGGTTGCAGCTTCCTTGTTGCCGTTGGCGAACCCGGTCCAGGAAATGGTCATGCCCGAGGCCGGCAGCACGCCGATCAGAAACAGTCCGACTGCCCAGAGCCCGAACTTGGGCTCCTCGCCGGCGAGGAAGATCTTGCCCAGGGCAAAGACAATCACCGGGATCAGCAGAAAATTGATGCATTGGGTCGCCAGTTGCAGCCGGGAGTCCTGCCCGGAGAAAATCGATCGCACGTTCAAAGTGGTCATCATCGGGTAAATCATGACGAAAGTGATCGGAATGATCAGAGCCTTCAGCGGTTGGGCGTCAAACAGGAACCCTCCGCCCAGCAAACCGAAGACCATCGCCGCCGGAATCGCGTAAACCAGATTTTTCTGCAGTGCAACGAGAAACTTCAACATCGCCTGATCCTCCTGTTAAATCGTCTCTTTTGGTACGGAAAACAACCGCCTGCCGGAAACTTCTAAAGCGCGTTTTCGATGACGGTAATGATTTCTTTCAAGCTGGCGGCGATCGCATCCGGGAATTCCGCATCGCCCAGCAGCCTGAAAACCGTCTCCGAGCGATAGTGCAGAAAGCGGATCTGGGTCGTCGCCTGCGCGCTGAAAACCATGATGAATTTGGGCATCAAGGCCGCGCGTTCCGGGTTATTTTCCAAAATCCGCGCGGCTTTTGCAGGTTTACAGAGATGAATCATGTGCAGATCGAAACCTTCGGCAACGGCGATGCCATGTTGGCCAAAGGTGTTCGCCATCGCCATCGTCTCCTGGTTATGCAGGAAAAAGCCTCGCTGGTGCGCGGCATGTTCCAGGTCCAGCACGAAGCGCCCGACCGGCTTGGCCGTCTGGTTTCGGTAGATTTGCATGAGGAATCTCCCAAAAACTGTTTTGTGCATATACCCACTACCACATATATATTCACAAATCAATATATTTTTTGGTTCGAATATTGCGCCTGCATCCCACTCACGCCAGCGTGACCAAAAATGTCTTTCGCCATCCGGGCTGCCAACCCAAGTGAACGGCCGGAAGGCCCGGGAAAATGGTCCTTACCGCCTGGCAAGCTCCCCTTTATCAGGTATGCTCTACCTAAGTGGCAAACTGTTTTCTTTGGCTTTTCGAGGGCAGCAAATCATGTATCAGGATGTTTTGAATTTCTGGTTCGAAGAACTTGAACCTGCACAGTGGTGGCAGAAAAACCCGGAGCTCGACCAACTGATCCTGGCCAGATTTGGTGCCTTGCATGCGCAGGCGACCCGCTGCGAACTCTTTGCCTGGCGTGATCAGGCCCAGGGACGACTGGCTGAAATCATTGTCCTCGACCAGTTTTCCAGAAACATGTTCCGAGCGTCATCCCGGGCCTTCGCCTATGATGCTTTGGCCCTGGCCCTGGCCCAGGAGGCCATCGCCGCGGGCGTTGAAAAAGAACTTTCCCGGCAGGAACGAAACTTCCTCTACATGCCCTTCATGCACAGCGAGTCCCTGAAGATTCACAAGGTGGCCATTGCCCTGTTCGAACAAAACGGCCTGCAGGGCAGTCTCGATTATGAGATCAGGCACAAGCGTATTCTGGAACGGTTTGGCCGTTATCCGCACCGCAACCGGATTCTCGGCCGCCAATCGACCCCTGCGGAGCAGGCTTTTTTACAGCAGCCCGGTTCCGGTTTTTGATTGGAGAGAAAGGCGAGCTCATGGACAAAGTTGAAGTCTTCCTGTTTAAAACGTTCGATGTGGACAGCGGCAAAATGGTCTTGTCGAAGCAATATGCCACCCGTGACGCTATCAAAAAGCTCTCGGCAACGCCCGTCGAAGAAGCGAAGATGCTCATCGACCCATCCCTGCTGGACGACCATGGCATGTACGTTCCGGACCAGCATGATGAGCGATCGTTGCCGACTTGAGGCCGCCAGGCAATGACGGTTATCGCGCATATTTCCGACCTCCATTTTGGTCGCGAACGCTCGAGATTAATCGAAGGGTTGCTGGATTGCCTGCACAAGGTGCAGCCGGATGCGATCCTCATCAGCGGCGACCTGACTCAGCGGGCCAAGCATGACGAATATCGTGCGGCTGGGGAATTTTTGCAGAAACTTGACCAGCCATATCTGGTCGTCCCGGGCAATCACGACCTGTCCGCCACCAACCTGTTCGAACGTTTCCGCTCTCCCTGGCGAAAATGGCAGAAAACGATTTCGGCGGACCTGGAGCCGGACCTGGAAGCCGCTGGCTATGTCGCCGTCGGGATTAACACTGCCCGCAAGCGGGCGGCGCTCCTCGACTGGTCGCGGGGGCGCATCAATCAACAGCAGATTGACAGGGTCCTGACCCGCCTGCAAAAACGCGGCGAGCAACAACTGGGCCTGCTGGTCGCCCACCACCCTTTCTGGCTGCCCGAGGAATATCTGCATCGCGGCCTGATCGGTCGCCGGGACGCCGCCATGCAGGCCTTCCAGGGCAAGGTCGATATTATTCTCAGCGGACATGTCCACCTGCCGTACATCAAGGCCCTTCGCGGAGTCATTATCTCCCATGCCGGGACCACCACTTCAAGCCGTCTGGTGCCTGGATTTCCCAACAATTTCAATCTGGTCAAGGGGGACCGTCAGCATTTGCAGATCGATCGAATGGCCTGGGACGAAGAATCCTTTCACTGCGAACTGAGCTGTGCCTTCCACCACGCGGAAGATGGCTGGTCCGCTGCTGAAACAAATCCGAAACCCTGCCGGGCAATAGCTTAAAAACCATGGCTGCCGACTTGTCAAAATATTCTTCGTCAGGCAACCCCGAAAACCCCTTGCCGGTTTTTCTGAACTTGGCTGCGGGCGGGTCAGAAAGCGTCATCCCGGCCCTGGAAAAAGAGTCCCGCATCGATCTGCACCGGCTTTCCCCGCAGGAATTGTCGCAAGCCATTGCCCGGGAGGTCGCCAATGGAAAAGACAGAATCCTGGTATGCGGCGGTGACGGTACCCTGCGCCTGGCAGCATCCCACCTGGCGGGCAAAACCACGGAACTGGCTATCCTGCCCGGCGGAACATTGAATCATTTCGCCCGGCAGCTGGGCATCCCGAATAATCCGGAGAAGGCCCTGGAACTGGCCCTCCGTGGCCGGGCCCGGCCGACCGCAGCCGGCCGCGTCAACGACCAGGTGTTTCTCAACACCAGCTCGGTAGGCGCCTATGTGCTGTTCGTCCAATCCCGCATGCAGTACGAACAGCAGATCGGTTATCACTCGGCCAGCCTGCTGGCCGGCCTCGGCCGTCTGTTCCGTTTTCGCAGCGGTCGGATTGACCTCAACGGCAGCCGGCTGAGGTCGCCGCTGGTCTTCGTCGGTGTCCACGAGCGGGGCGTGAAATTCCCCCTGTTGGGGCAGAAAAAGCCGGACGGCCGAGAGGGCCTGCACCTGATTGCCATCAGAAGCCGCGGCCGGTTGGAATCGTTCCGCATCGCCTTCAACGCCATGATTCTCGGCGTCGACCCCATGCAGAAGGAGGAACGGATCGAAAACCGGGTCATGGAAAAACTGGAGATCCGGTTTCCTAAAGGCGGCCGCAAGCGGCTGGTGGCGCTTGACGGCGAACTCGTTGATCTGCAGCCCCCGCTGCGCTATCGCTACCAACCAGCGGCCCTGAAGGTCGTAACCCCGCAAGCACAGGACGAGGCGCCCTGAATTTGCCGGACAACCCCTGTTTCTCATGTCGAGAGAATTTTCCATACCCGGTCAGGACCGTTCTCCGTAGGGAGGGTCGATTTGACATTCCTTGCCCGGTTGTTAGCCTTTTAGTCACAGAACGATCGATTTTTTCCCGGGAAAGGAGTGCCCTGTTATGCGAAATCTGCTTGCCAAAGGAGTGGTTTTTCTGGTCATCGCCATGCCGGCAGTTCTCGCCGGACCGGCCCTGGCTGCCGACCAGCAGGAGGGTCCCGCACAAAACCCCAGTGCGCAGTTGCAAAAAGAGCATGACATCACCCTGAAAATGCTTGATGCCGCCCGCCAGGAAGCGGCCTTGATCCGCGAGACCGGCTCCCTGAATGTGCAGCGCATCCTCAAGATGCACGATTTTTTCAGCAATTTCGTCGACAAATGCCACCATGCCAAGGAAGAGCGTTTTTATTTTCCGGCCGCGAAATTTTACGATGGCAGGACCATAGAAAATCTGACCGCGGAACTGGTCAACGAACACAACTATGGCCGTACGCTGCTGCAGGAAGTGGCCTATATGCTGGAGCAGAAACAAAATGCCGACCCGGCTCTCGTCGCCGACCGGCTCGACCGCTATGCGGAAATGATCCGCGCCCACATCGGCAAGGAGAACCAGATTCTCTATCAACAGGCCGACCTCAGGCTGCCTATGGCAGAAAAGGCCGGCATGATGCAAGGCTTTGCCCGCATCGAGAAACAGGAACTGGGTGAGGGCTTCCATGACAAATACCATGCCTTGGCCATGGAGGTCCTCAAGTAGGACAGCTTGCTTGGAGCCTGTTACAGTCGCAAGCAGAAACAGACAACAACCAACCAGGGAGAAAGAAAATGGCGATCAAAAAACATGGCTCGGCTCAGTGGCAGGGCGGATTGAAAGATGGCAGAGGCACCATTTCCACTGAAAGCGGCGCTCTCGACGAATATCCCTATGGCTTTGCCCAGCGCTTCGAAGGCGTCAAGGGCAGTAATCCGGAAGAGCTGATCGGCGCGGCCCATGCCGCCTGTTTTTCCATGGCTCTTTCGAAAATCCTCGGTGAAGCAGGCTTTGCCGCCGAATACATCAAGACTTCGGCCGAAGTGACTCTGGACAAGGTCGGCGGCGGCTTCGCCGTGACCGGCAGCCAACTGACCATGCAGGCCAAGGTCCCGGAAATCGACGAGAGTCAGTTCCGGACATTCGCCGAGCAGGCGAAGGAAGGCTGTCCGATCAGCAAGCTGCTGGATGCCGAAATCACCCTGCAGGCAGTCCTCCAGTAATGCACTGCTCTCTGCAGCGGACCACATCAGGCCGGGGGCACTCCGCAGTGGGTGTCCCCGTTGGGTTTGGAACTTGGCTGACATCCAGACCGACCCCAGCAAAGGCGCAGCTGAACGTCAATATCTCCAACATCCCCACAAGTTGGCCATCATGCCCTACCTGCAACTGGATGTGAACGGACCCTTTCCAGCCGAGACCAAAGAGCGGTTGGCAAAGCAGTTATGTGAAACTTATGCGCGGTTGATGACCATGGATATCCGCCGCATCAGTGTTGCCATCCGGGAGCTGGGAGGGGGCGGGCCCTGGCGGATGATCGACGGTGAGCCGGAGCCGGCGGCAGTGCTGATGTGCGATATCCGCCGTGGTCGATCCGCGCAACAGCGGCTGGAACTGGCCAGGGCGCTCTGCAGGGACTGCGCTGACATTCTCGGCCTGGACCCGAACCGGCTGAACGTCGAGTTTACTCAGCATGCTGGCGACGAGATGTATCATCCGACTCTTGGCGGCTGGAGTCCCGAGTGGCAGGATAGCAAAGAAATAGCCGAGGAATGATGAAGAGGATTACTGGCATTGGGGAAAATGGTAAAATGGGAAGGTACTTGCGGATCGGAACCTTTTACCAGCCCAGATCAAGGAGATCGGCATGCCACACCCGGATGACAAGCAGCAGGATCGGCTCATCGCCACCATGCGCAGAGAAGAAAGCGAGCGCCAGGCCGGCTACCGCGAGCGGGCTCTCAAGCTGTTCCCGCACGTCTGCGCCCGTTGCAGCCGCGAGTTCGAGGGCAAAAAGCTGCGCGAGTTGACCGTCCACCACAAAGATCACAATCACGACTACAACCCGCCCGACGGCAGCAACTGGGAACTGCTCTGCGTTTACTGCCACGACCATGAGCACACGCGCGGCATTCAGGAACAGCGCAGCACCGAAACGGGCGGAGACCGGGAGGACACTCCCGGCCTGGCTCACTCTCCCTTCGCCGCACTCGGGGAAAAGTTCAGGAATTCGAAATAAGAGGCATCCCCGATCGGAAGACCGCTTCCGGAACGTTTTCCTGCCGACCTGCCTTGAGAGCGATCTTCTTACCAGCACTTACCGGTTCCAGGCCGCCGGGTCCTGCCGGTAAACAGCCTGAAGTTCCTGATAGAGACCGGGATGATGGGCCTTGAGGCGCACCGGCTGTTCGAAAAAGACCTCGGTCGCCACGGCGAAAAATTCCGTCACGCTTTCGGTTCCGTAGGGATCGAGCACCTGGGGCCGACCGCGCCGCCGCTGGCGGCGCATTCGGTGGTATTCGCTCCGCCATAAATCGGTCCAGTCCCGACAGCCCTCCCTCGGCCAGCGCAGAACGGCGCCCGCACTGATGCCCTCCTCGAAATCGACCTGGTGCGCAAATTCGTGCAGGATGACATTGAGGCCCGCCCCGTAATCCGCACCCAATCCTTCCAGGCTGTCGGCGGCAAAGACGATGGTGCCGATATCCCAGGATTCTCCCAGCCGTTCCTCCAGGACTTCGGTCACCACACCGTGGGTGTCGACATAGGAGACTGGCGCCGCAAAGCTGGAAGGATAGATCAGGACAGTGCCGAGCAGCGGATAGCATTGATTCGAACGATGCAGAAGCAGCAGGCTGGCGTAGGCGGCGACGACAACCCGAAGCCGGTCGGTGACCGCCTGACCGCCGCAGCCCTCAAAAACTTTTTCTGCCAGAAAAACCTGGATGTGTGCGCGCAGCGCCTCAAGGTCCCTGTCCGGCAGGCGACGATAAAAGCCGAACCTCTGTCGCAGAAGTTCTTCCCAACTGGAGGGGAAAGGCTCCCGGCGCAGGCGGCGCCGCTGCCAGTCGCGGATCAGGCCCATCTTACTGCCCCGCCTGTTTAATCAAAAAAGGGAAATGGCACGAGATCAAACCTCATTCTTGTGAAACACATCGAAGAAAACCACGCTGTTATCGCTGATCTCATCACATTTCTCGCAACGATCCTCGAGCTTTCGGCTTTTTTTGTGGCAGAGTGCACACCATTCGTAGATCAGGCGGTAGTCGCGCCGGCCGACGTATTTCTTGAACCGGCTGTGATGAGCTCCGCGCATGCGACCGTCGGCGTCCTCCGGATTCCGCAGCAGACGCTGAACGACTTTCATGATGCGCTCGAAGCCGTTCGGGTCCTGCTTTTTGATGCGGCCGAGCTTTGCTTCGAAACAGAGGGTCGGATGATAGCTGTAGGGGCTGGTTGTGGACATATCTGCCTTGCTGTTGAAATAGAAATCCGGGGCACAGGGAAGGCTGCGCCCCGCTTGCAGATGGCCGGCAGAGATCAGAACTCGAAGCTTTCGCCGGGCTGCAGAACAACGACCTTGGTCGAAGTTTCCCGCTCGACCTGTTCTTTCCAGGCCTTGACGTCCTGGTTGAGCAGATCGAAGGTGTTGTAGTGAATTGGCACCACCGTCTTCGGCTGCAGCATTTTCACAGCCCGCAAGGCATCGGCCGGCCCCATGGTGAAATTATCGCCGATGGGGACCACCGCGACCTCCAGGCCCTCCTCGCCGATCAGCCGCATGTCGCCGAACAGGCCGGTATCCTGGGCCATGTAGATCTTCTTGCCGTCGTTGGTGCTCAGCAGGAATCCGGCGGGGTTGCCGCCGTCCGAGCCGTCCGGCAGCTGGGAGCCGTGCAGAGCCAGGGTCAGCTTCAGGTAGCCGAAGGGATGCTTGAAGCCGCCGCCGATATGCTGACCGTGGGTTTTCGCCACGCCCTGCTTGTCGAACCAGGTGGCGATCTCATGGTTGCTGACGACCATGGCGCCGGTCCGCTCGGCGATGGCTACGGCATCGCCGACATGGTCGCCATGGCCGTGGCTGACCAGGATGAAGTCGGCCGCTACCTCTTCCGCTTTGGCCGAGGCCGCGGGGTTGTCGGTGAAGAAAGGGTCGATCACCAGCTTGTAGCCATCGGTTTCGAGGCCGAGGGTGGCATGGCCATACCAGGTAAAGGTGTTCATGAGCAGCATCCTCCTTTCAGGGTTTCCCACATTATAACAAAGGGCGAAAGGCTTGGAAGGTCCCCCCTGGTTTGTCCCTCACCCACCGGTTCAAATCAGCTTTCCCGCCAAATGCCGGGCTTTTTTGCGGGTCCGGTCGGAAACCTGCGGCTGCGGGTGCAGGGCAACCTGACCGACGAACAACAGGCCGACCGGGTCGGCCCCCAGAATCCGGGCCAGGGTTTTCAGCTGCCGCCGGGTGCCGAACGACCAGCGGCCGAGCAGGCCGGGGGCAGCACAGGAGGAGACCAGCACCGCCCTTTTCGGGACCGCCTCCGCTGTACGCATTTTTGGACATTTGCTCCCCCATGGCCAGTCCGCGTAGACCACCAGCCGCTCCACGAAGCGCATGAAGAGGGCGGTGGCCGAACCGAAATTGGTCGGCGTCGCGAAAATGTAACTGTCGCTTTTTTCGATTTTCCCGATCAGTTCGGCCATGCCGTCATGAATGACGCAGGTCCCATGAACCTTCCCCGACGGCTGGGTGCAGATCCGGCAGTTGGTGCAGAATTCAATGGGATGGCTGCGCAGCAGCACCACCTCGACTTCGGCGCCCGCCTCAACCAGGGTTTCAGCCATGACGTTCACCACCTGATCGGTGAAACCGCCTGACCGGTAGGAACCATTGATCACCAGAGTTCTGGACATGGACCGTCGTCGCCTCCTTCTGCCTGTAACTCGTGTCCATCCGGAAACTCCGGATGAACACAGTGAAGTTTTCGAGCCGGAAACGAGGAATTTTTCGTCATGGCAAGGAAATCAAGGGCTTGCGCGGAGGCGTACATCGGTACGCCGCACAAGCAAGTTCGCAGATTGACGCAGCCATGGCGGAAAAGAACCGTTTCCGGATGAAAACTAACTATGGTT
>DATFJP010000133.1:0-7352 GCA_035269105.1 Desulfuromonadales bacterium | reverse complement strand
CGATATCGGCCGGATGGGTCTTGGCCAGAAGCTTGGCCAGGTTCGGCAGGGCACCGCGTCGGATCAGCCGCCGTGTCGTATCGAGCAGGAGCTGGTGGTTGTGATCCATAACGGCACCTCGAAAAACACGGAAAACGTGGGATGGGGGGAAACTGTCGGAGTTTAGCGTGAAGCCTGCGGCATGTCAATCAGGCGGGTGCCTCCTGTACCCCCGGATCTTGAGTGCAGAACCTGCTTTTATTGACATTTCCGAAATAGCAAGTCTAGACTGGGAAAAAGATAAGATTGGAAAGGATCACTCCCTTGCAAACCGACCTGACGGCAGGCCTGCTCAGCCTCCTGCTGTTCGCTTTCTTCAGCAATATCCCTCTCGGCTACTTTCGCGAAGGCGCCCGCAAATATTCGTTGCGCTGGTTTATCTTCATCCACCTGTCGATCCCGCTCATCATCGCCCTGCGCCTGACCAACGACATCAGTTGGCGGGCCATTCCGTTTACCCTGGCTCTGGCCGTGGCCGGCCAGTGGCTTGGCGGGCGCGCTCACCGCCGGAGGCGCTCCTGATGCGCCGCAGGCGTCCACCCATGCGGCGGGCGGCAGCTGCCGGCGACCTCCTCGAACAGCTTTTGCAAAGCATGGGTCTGGACAAGCGAATCCAGCAGTATCGTGCCATGGTCATCTGGGATGAGGTAGTCGGCACCCAGATCGCCTCTCAGGCGAGACCGGTTCGGATTCGCGGCGCAGTCCTGGAGGTCTGCGTCGAGCAGGCGGCCTGGATGCAGCAATTGCAGTTGATGAAGCCCCAGATCCTGAAAAAGCTCAATGCCGAGCTTGGGGAGGGACAGATTGAGGAAATTTTCCTCAAGAAAGGTAAGATCCCGCCACGGGCACAGCCCGCTCCGCAGCCACCTCCGGCCTGGCAAAAGATCCGCCTCAACCCGGGCGAAGCAGAAGAGATCGCCGCAACCTTGCAGAGTGTTGATGATCCTGACTTGCGCAGCAGCCTTGGAAGCATGCTCAGCAAGCAGGCCAGGCTACTGAAAGCTGCCGCCAACCGGGAAGAGCCCGATGGCGAGGAACAATCAAGCTGAACTTCGCCAAAAAGCTTTTTTCGTTTACCCTCGGAACAGGAGCCTCGGCCCCTCCCGCGGTTTTATCTATACATCTTTAGAACTTCTGCCGTGTAATCCCTTCCCGCACCCCGATAAATATACAGCGGCGGCTCGATCTCCAGACCCGGTTTGCCGTTTTTGCGGCCTTCGACCAGGATCAATTTGGCCGCCTGCCTCCGGCGCGGATGCACCATGCGTAGACGCTTCGGTTCCAGATTAAAACGACGCATTTCACTGAGCAGCCCTGCCAGCCGTTCCGCGAGGAAAACCACATAAATCAAGCCGTTTCGGTTCAGAAGCCTGGCCGCAGCCTGCAGGAAATCGGTGATATTGCCGGCCAGTTCGTGCCGCGCCGCCGCCCTTTCACCATCGGCAGCGATGCGACCGGAGGAGGGGGCGCGGTAAGGGGGATTCATCAGGGCGGCGTCGAAACGTTCGCCTGCCATGGATTCCGCCAGCTCGCGAACATCTCCCTCGATAATCTGTATGCGGTCCTGCAAATTGTTCAATCTCGCGCAGCGGCGGGCCCGGTCGGCCATCGATGCCTGTCTTTCCAAACCGACGATCTGCAAGGACTCAATCCGGGAGGCCAGAATCGAAGGAATAACACCATTGCCGGTTCCCAGATCGACGATCCGCATACCTTGGTTCAAACGCGTAAAGGCGCAGAGCAGAACAGGATCGATCGAGAACCGGTAACCGTTGCGGGCTTGAATGATTTTCAGGTGGCTACAGTGCAGATCGTCGATAGCTTCGTCGGCGTGAAGGAGAGGCTCTAATTCAGACATCTCTGACAAAAAGCCTTTCGTTGGCTGGCGGCATGAAACCAGGAAAAATCTCTTAAAAGCACTCCTCTGCCACTCTCGCCGGTGAAAAATCGCATTTTTTGTCCTTGAGCAGAAACAGGCTCCCAAAATCATTTATCCGGCCATTCAGACTGGGACATGGTCCCCCGGAGAAACTCAGCCATTTGGCGGTGGCCAGTCCGCCAAAACCCTACCTTTTTCATATGGTTTGATGTGCTGCAAAGAAACCTTTGTCACATAAAGAAGCGGGGGCCAAAGTTCCTGGCGCACCCGCTTCTGGGTCATAAATCACGCGTCAAAATCCGACGGCAACTAGGCCCCGCCGTAGGAGTGCAGTCCGGAGAGCACCAGGTTGACGCCGAGATAGCAGAAGAGAGTCGCCGCAAAACCGATGATCGACAGCCACGCTGCCCGCCGGCCCACCCAGCCGCGGGTGAACCGCGCATGCAGAAACGCCGCGTAGATGAACCAGACGATCAGGCTCCAGGTCTCCTTCGGGTCCCAGCTCCAGTAGGTCCCCCAGGCGTAGTTCGCCCAGGCCGCGCCGGTGATGATCCCCAGCGTCAGCATCGGAAAACCGACCATGATCGCCTTGTAGTTGATATCGTCCAGGACCTTGGTGCTCGGGAACATCCCCAGGATGCCGCCGATCGGCGAATCCTCGGCGGAGCGCTCCTCCTTGCCCACCTTGATCAGGTACATGATCGACACCCCGCAGGCCACCGCGAACGCCGCGTAGCCGATAAAACAGGTGATCACGTGATAGGTCAGCCAGTTGCTCTGCAGCGCCGGCACCAAAGGCTGAATCGTCGCATCCAGGCTCCACTGCGCCCAGATCATGCCGAAAAACGCGAACGGCAGAACGAACGCGCCGATCGCCCGATAGCGGTACTTCAAATCGAACAGCAGGTAGATCAGCAGAATCGACCAGGCAAAGAACACCACCGATTCATACAGGTTCGACAGCGGCGCCTGATGGTAGCCCATCGCATAGGCTTCGTACCAGCGGATGCCGATCGCCGCCGTGTTCGCCGCAAAGCCGGCCCAGGACACCGCGATCGCCACCCAGCCGAGCTTCTCGTTCCGGCTCACCAGCAGAATCAGAAACAGCACCATGGCGGCGAAATAGGCCACCGTCGTCAGATTGAAAAACAGGGAACTGGTCATGTCTTATTTCTCCGCCAGGGCTTGGTTGAAGTCCTTCTTCAATTCGTCAAAGTACAGGGTGAACGCCGGCTGGTTGCGGTGCGCAACCCCGCCGAGCTTGACGCCGATGCCGTGCTCCAATGGCTGCAGAGTCACCCAGATCCGTCGGTGCGACAGGAAAAACGCCACCAGCGAGCCGGCCACCAGCAGAAAGCAGCCCAGCCACACCACCCACACCCCCGGGTCCTTGGTCACCTGCAGGCCAGTATAATAGTTCTGCTCCGCTTCCAGCAAGCTGACAATGAACGGGCCGCCGCGCCGCTCGTCGAACTGCGGATGGTTCTGCAGAATGATGAACGGGTTGCCCCGCTGCCCGCTGTCCATCCGGACGCTGACCTGCGCCGCCGGGCCGAAGTTCTGGTAGTTGCTGGCATAGCCCATCGGGATCAGGGCCGCGCCGCCCGGCAGCGCCAGTGGCGCGCCCTGCTGACCGGTCACCTCCACCGTCTCGCCGGTCGCGCGCTCCGTGACCCGGAACCGGTAGGTCGGATCGCCGGCCGGCCCGTAGCTCGACTGGTAGAAAGTCAGGCCCCCGTACTGCAGCGGGTCGTTGACCTCGATCGTCTTGCGCAGCACTTCACGGCCGTTCTCCCGCACGATCAGGTCGCTGGTGTAGTCCTTCGGCCGGCCGCCGCCGTCGTAGAAGGTCACCTCGAAGTCCTCGCAGTACACCTCGAAGTCCAGCGGAATCCGCTCCTGCCCCGCACGCCCCCAGACCGCGTTCACCGAACTGCCTTCGACGATGTTGACGAACGCCTTGTAGCCGAACACGTTGCCGAGCATGGCGCCGAAGAAAATGATCAGAATCGACAGGTGCGTCACATACACGCCGAAGCGCGCATAGGGCGCCTTCTGCGCAAACAGGTACACCTTGCCGTCCGCCTCGGTCACCACCGGCGATGCGAACTTCTTGCTCAAAAGGGCTTGCACCTGCGTCTTGACGCTCTCCATGGAGCCGGCCGCCACCACCTCGTCCCGGTTCGACAGGGTCCGGAACAGGCCGTCGTCGGCGGTCAGGGTCGGCTCGCGCACCGTCTTCCACACCTTCGGGAAGCGCTTGATCGAGCAGCAGATCAGGTTCACCGCGAACAGGCCCATCAGGGCCAGAAACCACCAGGAGTGGTACATGTTGAACACCTGCAGCGCGTTCAGCAGCTCGTAGGTGCCCTCGCTGATTCCCAGGTTCTGCAGGTACTCTTCCTTGGGCTTGCCCTGCTGGATGATGGTGCCGATGATCGAGGTCAGCGCCAGCAGGATCAACGTGATAATGGTCAGCTTGAGGGAACAGAAAAAATCCCACAAGCGATCCTCGAAACGGGTTGGTTTACTCAAGTTCTTTCTCCTGTTGAAGACCCGGTTTGGCAGGTCCCTGAAAAAGATTTCGGTCGCAGACCGGAAACATTGGCATGCAAAACAGAGGCCAATCTTCAATCAGGACCATTTTAGTGATCATTAAAATAATGCGTTGTCCTGCCCCTGTCAATGGGGGCCCGCACACTCTTGCTCATGAAATCCTGAAAAGCTGTCCGGGCTTGAATCCGTTTTTCAGACTTTTGGCGATGAAGCTCCGAAATCCTCGGCCAGTCGTTTTTCAAGGGCTTGCGCTTTCGCTTCGACGCCCGCGGCCATATCCGCTTTGAAGCCGACCAGTTTCTTCGCCAGCCCTGCATCTTCCATGGCGAGCATCTGCGCCGCCAGGATACCGGCATTGCGGGCGCCGGCCTTGCCGACCGCCATGGTTGCAACCGGCATGCCGGCAGGCATCTGCACCATTGCCAGCAGCGCGTCCAGCCCGTTCAGGGAGGTTGCATCGATCGGTACGCCGATAACCGGCAGTGTCGTTTCCGCCGCCATGACTCCCGCCAGATGCGCAGCAGCGCCGGCACCGGCGACCAGGACTTTGAGGCCGCGCTCACGGGCTGAAGAAACGTAGCGACTGGTGCGAGCCGGAGTACGATGGGCACTCGACACCGTCATTTCAAAGGGGATGTCGAACTGTTCAAGAGCCTTGGCGGTTTCGACCATGATTTCATAATCGGAATCACTGCCCATCAGGATACCGACCAGCGGTTGCTGCTTCATGATATGACCTCATTCAGGTTAAAGAGGAAACTGGGCTCTGAGCCTCTATCGATTGAGAGCCTTTTGCCCGATGTCCTTGCGGAAGTGTACACCTGGCCAATCAATACAGTCTACGGCCTGATATGCTTTGTCGATTGCCGCGGCAACCGTCGGTCCCAGGCCAGTGACGCCCAGCACGCGCCCGCCGGCATTGACAATGTGTCCGCCTTCGAAACGGGTTCCAGCATGAAAGACGACCACCTCGTCCAAGCCGGCCGCCTTCTGCAGCCCGGAAATTTCCAGCCCTTTTTGGTAGGCGCCGGGATAGCCGCCCGATGCCATAACCACGCAAACGGCCGATTTGTCGTGCCATTCAAGCTTGATTCCCTTTAGATCGCCCCGGGCACAGGCCTGCAGCACGGGCACGATATCGGACTTCATGCGCACCAGCAACGGCTGCGCCTCGGGGTCCCCGAAGCGAGCATTGAATTCCACGACCCGCGCTTGCCCGCCAGCAATCATCAGACCGACATAAAGAATTCCGACGTAGGGGCATCCTTCATGCGCCATGCCGTCAATGGTCGGCTGCACAATGGTCTCGATGATTTCAGCGGCCAGTTCTTCGGTGACCACAGGAGCCGGCGAATAAGCGCCCATGCCGCCGGTATTCGGCCCCTGGTCGCCGTCGAAAACGGGCTTGTGGTCCTGGGAGGAAGCCAGCGGCAGAACCCGCTTGCCGTCCGTGAAAGCGAAAAAAGAAGCCTCCTCACCAGCCATGTACTCCTCGATCACCACACTGCTGCCGGCTTCGCCGAAGACAGCATCGACCATGATCTCGTCCAGCGCCTTGATGGCCTGTTCTTCGGACGTGGCAACCACCACCCCCTTGCCGGCCGCCAGGCCATTGGCCTTGACCACGATCGGCGCTCCCTGCTGACGGATATAAGCCACGCCCTGGTCGCGGTCGCTGAAGGTGTGATAAGCGGCGGTCGGAATCCCGTACTTGGCCATCAGGTCCTTGGAAAAGCTCTTGCTGCCCTCGATGCGCGCCGCGGCCAGGCTGGGGCCGAAGATCTCCAGGCCAGCGGCCTGAAAGCGATCGACGATGCCCAGGGTCAGGGGCAATTCCGGACCGACGATGGTCAGATCGACCTGCTCTGCCCGGGCGAAGTCCAGCAGCGCGTCGATATCATCAGCGGCGATATGCACGCATTCCGCCAATTCCGCAATTCCCGGATTGCCGGGAGCGCAGTAAACCGTGTCCACCAGGGGCGACTGCACGATCTTCCAGGCCAGCGCGTGTTCCCGCCCACCGCCGCCTACAACCAGCACTTTCATAATATATTCTCCGCGTAAACCTATTAACGCCCGTTCGCGTTGCTCACTCAAGTCGCAAAGAAAACCTAGGAATCAAAAACCGCTTTTTGGTTTAAACCTAAAGTCTGTCTTTGCGTCTTTCATTTAAATCTCTGCGTCTTTGCGTTTAAACGTTTTTCAATGCCGGAAATGTCGCATGCCGGTAAACACCATGGCCATGCCATGCTCATCCGCCGCGGCGATCACTTCTTCGTCGCGGATCGAACCGCCCGGCTGAATGACGGCAGAAATGCCGACGGCAGCAGCATTGTCGATTCCGTCGCGGAACGGAAAGAAGGCATCGGAAGCCATCACGGCGCCTTCGACGTCGAGTCCTGCATGTTCGGCCTTGATGGCGGCAATTCGCGCCGAATTGACCCGACTCATCTGCCCGGCGCCGACGCCGATGGTCATGCCGTCTTTGCCGTAGACGATGGCATTGGACTTGACGAACTTGGCGACCCGCCAGGTGAACAGCAGGTCTTCCATCTCCTTGGCGGTCGGCTGCCGCCTGCTGACCATCTTGAGCTCGGCCGTCAACTCCAGATCGAGATCCTGAACCAGCAATCCACCGTTCACCCGCTTGAAATCGTAGCGAGGCCGGGGCTGTTCGGGCCATTCGCCACACTCCAGCAAACGCACGTTTTTCTTGGTGGCCACCACGCCCAGGGCCGCCTCGGCAACCTTGGGAGCGATGATGACTTCGACGAACTGCCGTTCGACGATTGCCTGTGCGGCTTCGGCATCCAGTTCGCGGTTAAAGGCGATGATCCCGCCGAAAGCGGACTCGCTGTCGGTACTGAAAGCACGTTGA
>DATFJP010000132.1:0-2685 GCA_035269105.1 Desulfuromonadales bacterium | reverse complement strand
TTTTTCGAGTTGATCATCGGTTGTTGGAAAATCGATCGTTTTATCTGCCCCCCCCTGAGTGCTTTTGTCTTTCTTCTCATGCAGCCAGCGTTCCAGAACTTCTGCTAAAATATAAGGATCGATTGGCTTGGAGAGATAGTCGTCCATCCCCGCGTCAAGACAATCCTGCCGTGCCTGCTGCATAGCATGAGCCGTCATGGCAATAATCGGCAGCCGGCTTTTTCCGTGTTCCCGGGAGCGAATCCAGCGGGTCGTTTCATATCCATCCATTTCAGGTATCTGGATATCCATCAAGACCAGATCGTAGCAGTTCTCTGCCAGGGCAATTATCGCTTCGCGGCCGGTGGTGGCACTTTCAACCGACAGACCAAGGTCATCAAGAATGGCCCGTCCGACCAGTAGATTGGTCGGATTGTCATCGACCAGCAGAATCCGTTTTTCCTCACCGGTGAAGCGGCCCCGCAATTTTTCACGAGAGACCTTCGGCGAATCCCGGGTGGGTTCTTTGGCAATCTCGAACGGGGCTATGAACCAAAAGGTAGAACCAACTCCCGGTTTGCTTCGGAAACCTATCTTGCCTCCCATGAGTTCGACAAGTCTCTGGCAGATAACGAGCCCAAGCCCTGTACCGCCATGATTTCGATCCATCGAGGAATCGAGCTGGCTGAACTTGGTAAAAAGTAGATGCTGCTTTTCACTTGAAATGCCAATGCCGGTATCTTTAACCGCAAAGTGCAACACCGGCTTTTCACCTGAAAACTCCTCTAAAGTTACCTCGACCGACACCTTGCCCCCGGGGGTAAATTTGACCGCATTGCTGACCAGATTCATCAACACCTGGCGCAGCCGACCGGGATCGCCGCGCAGCCGGTGAGGAACTTCCGGACTGACCGAAAACTCCAGGGCTAGCCCTTTTTCGTCGGCTTGCACGGATGCCATGGCGGAGATTACTTCGACCAGGTCGGACAAGTCGAAATCCTGATTCACCAGCTCCAGTTTGCTGGCTTCAATTTTGGAAAAATCTAAAACGTCATCCACAATAGCAAACAGAGATTCACCGCTTTTTTGCAGGACTTCGACAAATTGCCGCTGACCCCTGTCAAGCTGGGTTCCGAGCAAGAGTCTGGCAATTCCCAAGATCCCATTGAGCGGAGTGCGAATTTCATGGCTCATGTTGGCGACGAACTCGCTTTTTGCGGCACTGGCGAATTCCGCCCGGGAGGCCATGTCACGCGCCAAAGCCGTTTGCTCCTGCAAATGCTGATTGAGCTTCAAGGCTTTTTCGCGAGCTTTCTCCAAGGCACGGGTGCGATGGACGACCTGGTCTTCGAGCGTCACCATCTGCTCATGCAAAATCGCGTAGAGAGTTGTATTTTCAATTGCATAGGCACTGGTATACAAAACAATAGATAATGCGCTGAGGACACCGGGGTCTGGAACTTCGCCAAAGTTTAAAATCCCAGCAAACATCCCCCGGATGCGCGAACGGGTTTCGATAACGTGCAAAAGCAGGTTGCGACCGTCTTCCAAAGGGGCAAGAACGGCCTGGTTGCGCTGCAGAGCCCACGCAAAAGTGCCATCAAGGATTTTTTCCCGGACGGCATGGTTCAATTCCTGGCACCCGCATGCGGGATACCACTCAACCAGTTCGAAGCTTCCATCGTCTAACGACTCGAGACAGCCGAACGGCTCGCCGTCGATAATTCGCCGCACCTGCCCGAGAGTCGCGGCGAATATTTCCTCATTGCTGGCGGCCTTATTTAATTCGCAGTGATACTCACCGCTTGAGGCCAGCATCTCAAGCAAGGCCAAATAGCGGCTGTTACTTTCTTCAAGGTACTCCACCCGCTCCTGGAGGAAATTAAGAGGCAGGGCCACGCCGGAGGTGTTCATGCGGCCTCCGCGAGAATAGACAAGGTGGCCCTGAACTGTGGTTCAGTCTGATGGATTAACAGACCGAGACTGCTCACCGGCAACCCAAGGCGATCCCATGCCGAGGAATCGAGAGGCGGCACACACCATTCCCCGCTGGAGCCAAATTCCATCGCCTGGCAAATCAGGTCGGCCAAATGCACCACTGCCGTTTCCAGTGGGAATTTAACGGATTGCCTGGGGCGATGGTGAAAAGTCACGGGTTCGACAATATTCTGTGGAATTTTCCAGGCCGAGAGAAGTGCTCCGCCGAGATCTGCGTGATCAAAGCCCAGTTGGCCGGCTTCCGTTGAAAAATAGAGTTCTTTTTTTTCCCGACTCATACGCAAAATTCCGGACATGGTCTTCGGGATGGCTGTCGCCATCAGCAACTGTCCGATATCGTGTAGAATACCGTGCACGAAGAAGCGCTCCACGTTGGATTGGCGGAGGGAAACCGCCAGGTTGCGGGAAACGATGCCGCAGGCAACACTGTGTTTCCAGAACTGGTGCATATTGATCAGGCGCGAATCAATATCTTTGAAATCACGCATAACTGTCGCGGCAAGGGCCAGGTCTCGAACCTGTTGGGTGCCGATGATGGTCAAGGCACGGTCAATCGAATCGATACGGGAGTAGAACCCGAACATGGGACTGTTTGCGAGTTTCAGAATTCTGGCGGTCAGCCCCTGGTCTTCGTTGGCAACACGGCCGATGTCCTTAACCGAACTGCGAGGATCATTGATGACTTCGTTGAGTCTTTGATAAATCAAC
>DATFJP010000131.1:0-6877 GCA_035269105.1 Desulfuromonadales bacterium | reverse complement strand
CATGGCATTGGTCATCCTGGGTGGTTCGATGCTTGTCAAGTACCTGGACAAATCGCAGCGGGCCGAGCAGTTGCAAACCGAGATGGTCACGATTTACCGCGCACTGTTTCCCCAGGCGGGAGCCATAGTGGATGTCCCCTTACAGCTGCAGAGCGCCATTCGCGATCTGCAGGAACGAAATCGCCTGCTCGCCAACCGGCAGGCTTCGGCGCTGGCTGTTCTCAAGGAGCTTTCCGAACTGCCGGAACTGGTAACTCTGGAAATCGAGGAGTTCGCCATGGGGCCGGACAGTTTGAAGCTGACCGGGCAAACCGCCTCTTTCGAAGCCGTCAACCAAATGGCCCGGATCCTTGAGGGATCGCCGCTATTCAGGCAAGTCCAGGTTACAGACGCCAAAATGAGCCTGGACGGCAATCAGATTGATTTTCGCCTGGCCTTGAACTATGTGGTTCCCGGAGGTGGAGAATGATCAGTCAGTTAAACCAGAGGGAACAAATTTTTGTTGGTTGCGGAGCAGTCGCTGTTGGTCTGGTTCTGCTGTATTTGCTGCTGCTTTCACCTTATCAGAATGCCATGAACCGGCTGGACGATAGGATTGCAAGCCGCCGCCAGCAGTTGCAGGAAGTTCACAGCCTGCGCCAGCAATACCTGAAGTTGCAACAGGAAGCCAGCCAGATTGAAAATCGCCTGAGCAATCGCCGGGATTTTTCCGCGCTGACCTTCATCGAGAATCTCGTTGCAAAAACCGCCGGCCGGGAAAACCTGCTCTCCATGCGGCCGCAGGCACCGGTCACCCGCGATCAATTTATCCAGGAGGCGATTGAAATCAAGCTGGAGCAATTAACCTACCGGCAGGTCCTCGAATTGCTCTGGGGGGTGGAAAAAGCCGATTTCCCCATGCAGGTCAGTGACCTTTACCTGAAACAGCGTTTCGATGACCGGTCCCTGCTTGACGCCACCATGACGGTCACGGCCTTGCGGAGATCATCATGAAGTTTTTCCCGCGGAACGGAAAACAGTCTCTCTCCCCGCTCCGGAAGAAAAGATCCTGGCGGGCTTCGAGCCTTTTTCTGACCGTCGCCACCGCCCTGTTTTTCATTGCATTTCTGGCCGGCGTCTATCTGTTTTTTCCTGGAGAAACCCTCAGGCAAAGGCTGATCCAGGAAGTTTCCCAACAGGCAGACCTGGAACTTCAGCTGGGGAGTTTGACCCTCCAGCCGCTCCTGACCCTTGCGGCCGGGGACATCAGAATCATGTCCCCTGATATTCCCTGGCCGTTGGAAATCGAAGAGTTAGAGGCGTCTCCGAATTGGATGTCTGTGCTGACCGGCGATCCCGGGGCAAACATCCGGGCCCGTCTCATGGACGGCAGCCTTTCTTGCAGCCTGCAGAAAAGCGGCAACCTGAATGTCAGATCGGCGGGGCTGCGCTTCGACCTGCCACTGACAAACCCCATGGCATTGCGACTGACAGGCCGGGTCGATGAGGTTGCCCTGGATACCGGGATCCGGCTGAACACCGACACCCAGACCAACCTCTTCCTGAAGCTGAATGAAACCCGGATCCTTGAGCTTGATCTGTCTGGCGCTGGTGACACCAGTATCGCCTTGGATGAAATCACCCTCCAAGTCGAGGGGCAGGGACGCTCGATGCAAATCACAGCCCTGGAAGCCCGGGGTGGCGATCTGCTGGTCACCGGTGAAGGGGTCGTGATCATCGGCCGCACGGCGGAGACCAGCCGTCTCAGATTGACTCTGCAGATGCGGCCTGCTGCCGGACTTGACCCTGCAGTTGCCTCATTGTTCGATCTGGCCGGCAAACCGCAGCCGGACGGCAGTTATTCCCTGCAGATTTCCGGCAGCCTGGCCCAACCACTCATAAGGCCCGGAGGTTGATGTGCGGCTCACTTTTCTCTCGGCTCTGCTCCTGGTCATGGCGGCGGTACCCCCGCACGCCCCGGCCGTGGAATTAACTCCTTTTACCGTTCGCAACCTTGCACCACCCGCCCTGGTCCAGAGCATCGCAGCCGCTGAACCAGCCCGTCTGATTCCTCCCGGCCGGCTGGCCATTCGGTTCAGCCTGGGATTGGCCAACAATGCCAGCATTAATCAGGATGCCGGGGAACAGGTGACCCTGGACGGCGAAACCCTGGTCACCACTCTGGGCCTCCGTTATGGTCTCACCAACCGCCTGCAGGTCGGCCTGGAGGTGCCCTGGATCCATCATGGCCCGGGCAACTTCGATGGCTTTATCCGGGACTGGCACGATTTTTTCGGCCTGCCGAACGGCGACCGCAACCATCTGCCGGAGGATCAGCTGGATTACAGCTTTGCAGCCGACAATGGCGGCCGTTTGCTTTTGACCGAAGCAACCGACAGTCTCGGCGATATCCGGCTGCTAGTGGCCTGGCAATGGCTGGTCGACGCGAGTCGCGCGGCCAGCCTGCATGCAGCAGTCAAGCTGCCCTCCGGCAACGACGAGGATTTGACCGGCAACCAGGCATGGAATACTTCTCTCGGTATTTCGGCCCAGCAGGAATTCGCCCTGGCACGGGGTGAAGCCGCGGTCTGGGGAGGCCTGGCGGCGACCTGGCTCGGCAATGGTGAGGTCCTACCCGGGCGGGCGGAGGATTGGGCCGTCAACGGCTGGGCCGGCATGGGCTGGAGCCCGTTGGACTGGCTGGCTTTCAAACTCCAGGCCGACAGTCATTCCGCGCTCTATGAGAGCAACCTCGGCGAACTGGGTGATCCCGCCCTGCTGCTGACCATGGGCGGCACTCTCGGTTTTGGTGAACGGACCACCCTCGATATCGGGGTGGGCGAAGACCTTTTCGTCAACGCCTCGCCGGATGTAACCCTTCATATGAGCCTGGTCCATCGTTTCTGAAAACCCCAGGGGTCAGAACCCATGTCAAAGGCGGGGAAAAGCTTGCAATTGTCAGGCTCCACAAGGCAATATGGTTTTTTTCAGCAGCTCGGACTCAGGGAATTCCGATGAAAGATTCTCTGCCTATCCTTCAGGAGTCTGCCATGAAACTCGACGAACTCGCCCAGAATGACGGACAGGACGGGCGTCGCGCCTATGTTGCGGTCAATGGAACCATCTACGATGTCACGAACAGCCCCTTGTGGAAGGGAGGTCTGCATCCACCGGACCATCGCGCCGGCGGAGATTTGACCGAGGAGTTGCAGTCCGCACCCCACGTCCGGGCGGTGGTCGAACGTTTCCCCGTGGTCGGCCAGCTGGAAACCGAAGCACCGGCGTCCGACCGGTCGGGCGCCGGCAAAGGGGTTTTGCTCCTGATTTTGGCGGCTGTCATCCTGGGTGTCATCCTTTTGCTGGTGCTTTAAGCCGCTGCCTCTGGTCGCGACCTCGGCCACACCGCGCCAAGCCAGGCAGCCTCCTCCTGGCGAGCAGCTGGTGCTCCGAAAAAGGGGCAGTTAACCGCAAAATCCACTTGCTTTTGCGACCGATACTGTCTATTCTCCCGGCCATGATGCGCCTCCTTCTGCTTCTCACCGGTATCGTCTGGGCCTCCCTGCTGCTGATCTCCTGGAGCGGACCCATCGATGCCTCGCCGACGACGACCGCCACCAGCTCCCAGGAAACCTCCTAACCCGGCGCCACCCTGCTCCCCTGAACCGTACCACGCCGCTCCAGCTCGGCATCAATCGCATTGAGAACCTCCCACTTGTTCAATGACCAGAGGGGGGCCAGCAGCTGCTCCCGGGGCCCATCACCGGTCAGGCGATGGATCAGGGTCGCTGGAGGCAGCAGTTCAAGCGCATCGGCAACGATTTCCACATAAGTCTGCTGCTCCAGGATCTCGAAACCTTCCTTGCGGTAGAGGCGCCCCAGCGGCGTATTGTCCAGGACATGCAGCAGATGCAGTTTGATGCCGTCGACCTGCATACGGCCCAAAAACTCCACTGTCGCAAGCATCTCCCGGCGGGATTCACCGGGCAGGCCGAGAATCACATGAACGCAGACCCGCAGGTTGCGCCGCTTCGCCCGCGCATAGGCATCCAGGAAGGTGGCTGCATCATGGCCGCGACGCAGCCGGGCCAGAGTCGCATCGTGGATCGACTGCAGGCCGAGTTCCAGCCAGAAATAGGTGCGCCGATGGTATTCTTCGAGCAGCTCCATGACATCTTCCGCAACGCAGTCGGGGCGAGTACCGACCATCAGGCCGACGACATCCGTCACGCCGAGCGCTTCGTCGTAGAGTTGCCTCAGCCTGGAAACGGCTGCATAGGTGTTGGAAAAGGGCTGAAAATAAGCCAGGTAGCGACCGGCCTTGTATTTGCGGGACATGACCTCTTTGCCCGCGTCCAGCTGGGCGGCAACCCCGACCTGCCGCCGGATACCGGTCGCCCCCGAGCCGCCCGGATCACAGAACAGACAACCGTCCGGCGACCGGCCGCCGCCGCGGTTGGGACAGCCGAAGCCGGCGTCCACCGAGATTTTGTGCACCCGGCAGCCGAAGTATTCTTTGAGATGGGTGGAAAACAACGTGTAGCGTTTACCCGACATACTTGAGAATATGCCATTCTCCGCACCCCGGCACAAGAGCCGTCGTTTCACATTGAAACATCTTCGAAGCGGGGTATAATGCTAAGGGCCTATCGGGCTAGACCTGAACTGGCTGCAAATCCGATTCTTCGGCCCATATTTCACCTCCTTTTTGCCCCATAGCTACGGCTATGCGCCTGCAAACGAGCTGAAATCTGTTCTCGAAGCCTCGAATTATCACGTCAGTTCGTATAGCCAGACAGGCTCCTAGATAATTGATTTATATATTGCAGGGGGTGACACAGTATGGGCCGATTGCTGATCATCGACGACGAGGGCGACATCCGCCATCTGTATGCTGCCGAACTCGAGGACGACGGCCATGTGGTGGCTGTTGCCGGCAGCGGCACCGAGGCGATGGCCTTGCTGGATGCCCAGGATTTTGATCTGGTCATCCTCGATATTCAGCTGGATCAGGAAAACGGCCTGGAACTGCTGCAGACCATCACCCGCAAAAAAGAAGGCCTGCCCGTCGTTCTGTGCTCGGCCTTCAGCTCCTACCGGGAGGACTTCTCCTCCTGGCTGGCCGATGCCTATATCGTTAAAAGCTCCAACCTGAATGAACTGAAGGAACAAGTGAACCGCATCCTCGGCAAATAGCACCTTTGCCGGCATCTTCTTGGCAACGATCTCAGCACTGCCCGAAAACCCTGATCAGCAGTCCGACGGAGGGCCCCTTGAAAGCTGTCATTATGGCGGGAGGCTTCGGCACCCGCATCCATCCCCTGACCATCAACCAGCCGAAGCCGATGATCCCGCTGATCAACCGGCCCATCATGGAACATATTATCCGCCTGCTGAAGCAGCACAGCATCACCGACCTGGTGCTGCTGCTGTATCACCAGCCGGAAGTGATCAAGAAATATTTCGGTGACGGCAGCGAATTCGGAGTACGCATCACCTATGTCGTGCCGCTGGAAGACTTCGGCACCGCCGGTGCAGTCAAGGCGGCCGCCCGGCACCTGGATGAACGCTTCATGATCATCAGCGGTGATCTGCTCACCGACTTCGACCTGTCACGGGCGATTGCTTTTCATGAGCAGAAACAGGCGGAAGCCACCCTGACTTTGACGCCGGTCGCCGACCCGTTGCAGTTCGGCGTCGTCATCACCGACAAGCATGGCAGAATCAGCAAATTTCTCGAAAAACCAGGCTGGGGTGAAGTTTTTTCCGATACCATCAATACCGGCATCTATGTCCTTGAGCCAGGTGTGCTCGATCTGATCCCCGAGGGCGAAAACCGCGACTGGGCCAAGGATGTTTTCCCGGAGATGTTAGCCCGACAGGCCCCCCTGTTCGGTTGCATCCTGAAAGGATACTGGGCTGACATCGGCAACACCGATGCCTACATGGAGGCTTGTCGGGATATTTTTGCCGGCAAAGTCAGCATTCAGATTGCCGAACCGGCCACATCCCCCGGCGGGAGCATCTTCATCAGCCAGGGGGCACGGGTCGACCAGGGAGCGGAACTGAACGGCATGGTGGTTTTGGGAGACAATACCCGGGTCCTTGGCAAGGCCCGGCTGACCAACTGCTCGATCGGCCGCAACTGCCGGATCGAAGACGGTGCTTTTCTCGAAAACACGATTCTCTGGGACAATGTCTACGTGAAAAGCGGTGCGCAGATCAACGGGGCCACCATCTGCCAGAGAGTACGCATCGGTCAGGATGCCCGGATCGAAGCCGGCGCGGTGATTGCCGACGAAACGACCATCGGCGATGAAGTCCATATCCGGCCCGACGTGAAAATCTGGCCCCGCAAGGTGGTCGAAAACGGCGCAACGGTGACCGGCAACCTGATCTGGGGCGAGAAGTGGCGCAAGAGCCTGTTCGAAGGGGCGGTGGTCCGTGGGCTGACCAATATTGAAATGACTCCAGAGTTCTCGGCCAAGCTGGGGGCCGCCTATGGCTCGACTCTGCCGAAAGGCAGCTATGTTTTGGCCGGGCGCGATGCGATTCGCTCCTCGCGCATGCTGAAGCGCTCCTTCGTCGGCGGCCTGCTCTCTACCGGGGTCAATGTGCGCGATATCAAGATGGTTTCCCTGCCGGTACTGCGCTACAAGCTGACCACCTTCGGCGAGGTCGGCGGTGTGCACTTCCGGCAGTCGCCGGAAGACTCCGCTGCCACTGACATCATCTTCTTCAGCGAAGACGGCAATGAGTTCTCGTCCGCCCTGGGCAAGAATCTGGAACGGATCTACTTCAAGGAAAATTTTCGGCGGGCCCACCATGCCGAACCGGGCGGTATAGAGGAACTGCCGCAGATCTACGATTTCTACCGGGACGGCTACCTTCGAAGCATCAC
>DATFJP010000130.1:0-13955 GCA_035269105.1 Desulfuromonadales bacterium | reverse complement strand
TGCCCATCTATCGGCGCTACTATACGCCCGCCGAGATTCACCAGCTGCTCTCCTTCTACCAGACCGAGGTGGCCCGCAAATCACTCCGGGTCAGCTCGCAGATCGCCGCCGAAAGCCAGGGCTACGTCCGTCTCTGGAGCGAGCATTTCGGTGAGGAACTGCTGCAGCGGCTGGATCTTGAAGGGCCCGGGGCGCAGGAGACGGGGAAAGCGGAGCATTAATTCAGCCGGCTGCTGGCAGCTTGCCCGGCCTGTGGTATGCTCTGCGGCGAGAAGCGTAAAGTCTGCCTGCCCCTGTCTGCAGAAAGAAACCCATGTTCCTGCCGGTCGGCGACACCCCCAACCCTGAAAAGACTGCCTGGGTCACCTGGGTCCTGCTGGCGGTCAACATCGGCGTTTTCCTGCTGATCGCCGTGCCTCTGATGGGCACAGCCCCGGACACCGGCGACCCGCTCTACAACACCTTCCTGCAGGTGATGCGCGAACGGGGCTACGATCTGGCCCAACTCAAGGGGCAGGTTTCCGCTTACGACTTGCTCGTGTTCCGCTACGGCTACCGGCCGGCGGCCGGCTCGCCGCTGACCCTGTTCACCTGCCTGTTCCTGCATGCCGGCTGGCTGCACCTGATCGGCAACATGCTCTACCTCTGGATCTTCGGCAACAATGTCGAAAACCGCCTCGGTCCACTGGGATACCTGGCCACCTACCTGGCAGCAGGCATCGCCGCGACCCTCTTCTTCTCGCTGTTCGCCGGTGGTTCGCAGGTGCCGATGCTGGGAGCTTCCGGTGCTATTTCCGGGGTTCTCGGCTGCTACCTGATCTGGTTCCCCAACAACCAGGTCAAGGTGCTGCTGTTTCTCTTCCCCATCCTGATCGACGTAGTCCTGATCCCGGCCCGGGTGGTTCTGATCCTCTACCTGCTGGTTGACAACCTGCTGCCGTTCCTGATGAGAGGCGGCGCGGCTGCCGGCGTCGCCCACGGTGCCCATATCGGCGGCTTCCTGGCCGGACTGGCGGTGGCCCTGGCGATAGGCCGCTCGCGCAGGGATTCGGCCTGAGATTCTTCATTCAGCCCTCCTTCGGTCGGGGTTTTCCCGGGAGCTGCTTGCAAGAGCCCTCGCCTCTGGTAGGGTCGAACTGTCAAGCAGCAGTCCATGGCTCTCTCGAAAACGGCCACAGCCCCTGTCCCGGAAAGAGGTAAACCACGTTCCGGGAGGTGGTTCTGTCACGCCAACCTTGACCAAGGAGAAGACTCATGAAGATCTTTCTGACGGGTGGTACCGGTTTCGTCGGCAGCGAAATCGTGAAACAGCTCCTGGCCCGGGATCATCGGATCGTCGCCCTGGTGCGGCCGGGCTCGGAAAACAAACTGGCCGAATCGGACGGAGTCAAAATCCACCTTGGCGATCTTGCCGAGCCGGAGAGTCTGCCGGCAGGCCTTGATGGCTGCGACGCCGTGATTCACCTGGTCGGCATTATTCGGGAATTTCCCGACAAGGGAGTCACCTTCGAAAAGGTACATGTGGAAGGCACCCGGCATGTCCTGGAGGCTGCCGCGGCGCAGGGCATTCGGCGCTTTCTGCACATGAGCGCGAACGGCGCCGACAGGGAAGGGCCGACTGCCTACCAGAAAACCAAATGGCAGGCGGAACAGGCCGTAGGCAAGACCGAACTCGACTGGACGATCTTCCGGCCCAGTCTGATTTTCGGCCCGGGAGGCGAATTCGTCGAGATGTTGGGAGAGATGGTCCGGCGGCTGCCGGTGGTCCCGGTCATCGGCGACGGCCAGTACCGCCTGCAGCCGGTCAGCGTCGACCAGGTGGCAGCGACTTACGTCAAGGCCCTTGATCTTCCGGAGACCGCCGGCCGGACCTATCACCTCGCAGGAGCCGAGAGCTACACCTACGATGAGATCCTCGATCTGACCGGCAAAGCCCTCGGCAAAGATTCGGTCCACAAACTCCACCAACCGGTGGCCATGGTCAAGCCGATTGTCAAAGCCTTGGAAAGTTTCGAAAAATTCCCTTTGAGCGAAGCTCAGATGAGCATGCTGCTCGAGGGCAATGAATGCGACCCGGGGCCGTGGGCGGAGGATTTTAAGATCGAACCGGTTGCCTTCGCCCAGGGCATCGGGAAATGTTTCGAAGCCGAGGGGGACCGCTGAAGACCGACAGTCCGGATCAAGGGTCGGCGCTGTCGAAGACGTTCCGGCAGGCTCTCAGGTGCCTCCCAAAGGTCGCCCATCGCCGTTCCGCCAGCCCTTTTCGCCGATCAGAGGCACAAACCGGACGCCGCCCAGGCTTTCCCGGGTGACCTCCCCGGTTAGGCTGCGGCACAGCCGCAGCAGCTCCTGCAGCCGGGCCGAATCGCCGACCGGCAGGACCAGGCAGGCGTCCCCGGCCAGCTGATCCACCAGGGCTTGCGGGATGTCCGGGCTTCCGGCAGCCACCACGATGCCGTCGTAAGGCGCATGATCCGGCCACCCCAGCGAACCATCCCCTTGGACGATGTGAATATTGTCATAGCCCAGCCGGGCCAATGCCTGCTCCGCCTGGACGGCCAGGACCCCGACCCTTTCGATACTGTAGACTTCTGCAGCGATCCGGGAAAGCACCGCTGCGGCGTACCCGGAGCCGGTACCGACATCGAGGACCCGAGAGCTCGGACCGAGATTCAGGGCCTCGATCATCAGCGCGACGATATACGGCTGGGAAATCGTCTGATCCTCGCCGATCGGCAGCGGCCCGTCCTCGTAGGCATATTTTCGGAGGTCCGCAGGGAGGAAAGCCTCTCGCGGGACGGTGCGGAATGCCTGCAGAACCCTTTGGTCGCGAATGCCGCGGGCGGCAATTTGGTCCCTTACCATTGCTTCCCGCAAATGTTCAAAATCCATGGCTCGCCTCTCTGAATCCCAGGTGGAGAAGTCCAGCGATCAGGTTGTCATCAAACTCACTGAAACCGGTGCGCAATGTCGCCAAAAAAACTGCTGCGGGCAGTCTTCGACAATAGTCAAATCGTTCGAAATGAGAAAAACCTACGATTAATTCAATTTTTACATTTGGGGAAACATTGTCAAGCAAGCCACTGGCCAAACTTTTTTAACGGGATTTTCTGTGCGGCTTCGCGGTCCTTGCGGACTAAGAAAATATTTTTCCTGCCAGGATCGGCTGCTGCTTTTCCTTTCTCTTTTAAAGGAACTTGACGCTTTGCCGACAGCTGTTACCCTGATCAGCAGGGAATTCACCTACTCTATACCGGGAAATTATTTTATTTCCGCTTTTTCAGACGTCTTCAGGAGGAGTTATGATGGTACGAAAGCTGGCATTCATCCTCATCCTGCTCTTGGCAGCAACGAATTGGGCCTCTGCAGCCGAGGACCTGATGCAGCGCGCCCAGGCGCAGTTCGAACCGATCCCCGAAGAGCCGCCGGCCATCGACGACAACCCGGCAACCCCGGAGAAGATCTCACTGGGCCGCATGCTCTACTTCGAACCGCGGCTTTCCGAGTCACACCTGATCAGTTGCCAGACCTGCCACAATGTCGGCCTGGCGGGCGTCGACCTGCAGGAGACTTCTATCGGCCATGGCTGGCAGAAGGGCCCGCGCAACGCACCGACAGTCCTTAATGCAGTCTTCAATCTGGCCCAGTTCTGGGACGGCCGCGCTGCCGACCTTGCCGAACAGGCCAAGGGACCGGTACAGGCCAGCGTGGAAATGAACAGCACCCCCGAGATGGCGGTCAAAACCCTGCGGAGCATGCCGGGCTATGTCGAGGCCTTCGGTTCAGCCTTCCCGGGACAGGAACAGCCGGTGACTTTCGACAACATGGCCAAAGCCATCGAAGTGTTCGAAGCCACCCTGCTGACGCCGAACGCCCCTTTCGATCAGTTCCTCAAGGGCGACGGCAAGGCCCTGACCGAACAGGAGCAGCAGGGTCTCAGGCTGTTCATGAACAAAGGCTGCGCCGGCTGTCACAGCGGCATCAACCTGGGCGGCGATGGCTACTACCCTTTCGGTGTGGTCACCAAGCCGGGTGCCGAGATCCTGCCCCCGGAAGACAAGGGCCGCTACCAGGTGACCAAGACCGCTTCCGACGAATATGTGTTCAAATCCCCCTCTCTGCGCAACATCGACCTGACGCCGCCCTATTTCCACTCCGGCCAGGTCTGGGATCTGGAGGCGGCCGTCGGGGTCATGGGCTCGGCCCAGCTCGGAGCGACCCTGACCGACCAGGAGACTCGTGATATCCGGACCTTTCTGGTTGCCCTGACCGGCGAGCAGCCGAAAATCACCCATCCCCTGCTGCCGGACCGCACCGGGGATACCCCAAAGCCGGTGCTGAGGGTCACGGGCCAATAGCAGGTCAGGCAACAGGTTCGAAAAATTTTTCCGCCACGAGCAATGCATCCGCAAAGGGCCGGGGTACCTCGCCCGGCCCTTTGCCTGGCCTCAAAAGCGTGGTACATTCCGACCGGGCCTTTTTCCCGCGACAGGACGACGCATGGACAAAAACAACCCCTACGACCTGCTGGTCGGCGGCACCTGGCAGGATGTCTTTACCAATCTCGGCGACGCCCAGACGGCGGCGCTGCCGCACATTGAAGCCGGTCTCGATGTGTCCATCGAAACGTCCGGCGAGCAAATGCCGAAGCATGTCTGGACCTATGATCGGGTGGAAAACCGCTGGGTCAAACTCACCTGAAAATTCACTCCAATGACCGCAGAATTGTTCTTTTCCCGGGAACCAAAGTTACTCTGCTATCTTTCCGCAAATGCCGGCAGGCAGCAGCAGATCAAACCTTGGCGTCACATCCCGATTTCCGGAAACCCGGAATCGGCAGACCAACCCGCCGGGAATGACCATGCCGGGCAGGAGCGGTCTTTCCCTCTCTCCATTCTCTGTTAAACTTGCCGAAAACAGAAAAACTCAACCAGGAGGACGTTATGCGCATCATTCTCATCGGCGGTACCGGCACCATCGGCAGCGCCGTTTATCAGCTGCTCGCCGAAAAACATGAGGTCGTCTGCGGCACCCGTTCGGGAGAAGATCTGCAGGTCGACATGGCCTCGCCCGATTCTATCCGGGCGATGTACGAAAGGGCCGGCCCCTTCGATGCTCTGATCTGCGCGGCGGGCCAGGCGCGTTTCGCACCGCTGGGCGAGCTCGAGGAAGAAGATTTTGAATTCACGATGACCAATAAATTGATGGGCCAGGTGAACCTGCTCAGATTGGGCAGTGAATTGATCAACGACGGCGGTTCCTTCACCCTGACCAGCGGCATCCTGGCTCAGAAACCGATGCCGGGCAGTGCTGCGGTCAGCCTGGTCAACGCCGGTCTGGAAGGCTTTATTCGGGCCGCCGCCCTGGAACTGCCGCGCATGATCCGGGCCAATGTGGTGAGTCCGCCCTGGGTCCGGGAGACTCTGATCAAGATGGGCAAGGATCCGGAACCCGGCATGCCGGCCGGGCAGGTGGCGCAGGCCTATCGGCAAAGTGTCGAAGGGAACGACTCCGGTCAGGTGATCTCGCCCTGACCGGCGGTAATGTTACCGGCCTGCCGAAAGTCCGAACCGCCGGGGCCTGATCGACAGACCTCTCTTTATCCAAGGAGTTTCCATGCGACGAACCATCAATACCCTGCTGATTCTGCTGCTGCTTTCGCTCGCCGCCGGCGCAGCCTTCATCTACTCGGGCCGCTACAACATGGCCGCCACTGCGCCGCACACGCCGGTTTTCAAGCAGGTGGTCGAGGTCCTGGTCGAACGGTCGGTTGCTCACCATGCCAGAGACATCACGGTGCCTGGCGGCTTCGAGAGCATGGACCGCAAGGCCGGCTTCAAACATTATGACGAGATGTGCGTCGGTTGCCACGGAGCGCCGGGGCTCGAAGCGCTGGCCGTTACCCGGCAGATGAACCCCAAACCGCCGGCATTGAGCGAAGAAGCCGGGGAATGGCCCCCGGCCCAGCTTTACTGGATCATCACGCACGGTCTGAAGATGACCGGCATGCCGGGCATTCGCGAGCTCCACAGTCAGGAAGAGCGCTGGCAGCTGACAGCCTTCGTTCGCAGCCTGCCCGACCTGACTTCTGAGGATTACCTGAACCTGCGGGCCGCCATGGAGACTGCCGGAGAAAGCCACCATCATTGACCGCAAATGCTGTTGGCTGGCACGACGGTCGTTTTTTCTGAAACGACCCGCCGCACCGCAGTAAGGAGGGAGATGTGTCGGAAATCATCAAGCCGGTGGCGCAATGGTGTGCAGCCACCGTCGAGGCCATCGGCATCGGCATCATCACTGCCCTGGCACTCTATATTCTGATTTTTGCCATCTATCGGCTGCTCAAAAAGGACGCCTCTGAGGTGGTTTTCCATAAAGTCAGGCAACGGCTGGGAAGGGGGATTTTACTCGGCCTGGAGTTTCTGGTTGCGGCTGACATCATCCACACGGTTGCCGTCGAGCTGACCTTTCAAACCGTGGGGGTTCTGGCCATCGTTGTCGCCATCCGCACCTTTCTCAGCTTCACCCTGGAACTGGAACTGACCGGTCGCTGGCCCTGGCAGGAAAAAGGCAAAACGTCCTTTTAAGCTGGTGGGAAAAACGGGGCAGTGTCGCAGCCGAACGAGCAAGGAGTTAGAACAATGCACCCTGAAGCAGAAATCCGCCGCAGAACCTTTTTGACCGCGACCCTGGCCGTTTTGCTGGGGCCGGCCGTGCGGCCGGTCTGGGGGGCCTGTCCGGTGACCGCAACCAACCCGGAAGGGCCCTTTTACGTACCCGGCGCGCCGTTTCGCAACCGGCTGGCGCCGCCGGAACTGCCCGGCAAACGCCTGCAGATTTCAGGGCGGGTGCTCGGTGCCGATGGCTGTAATCCGCTGGCCGGCGCCGTGCTCGACGTCTGGCACGCCGACAGCGAAGGGCATTACTTCGGCCTCGAGGCGCCGCGGCCACTCGCCCCCGAGGAGTACCTGCTGCGCGGCCGCATCCGCACCGGGGCCGACGGCCGCTACGCCTTCGACACCATTCTACCGGGCAACTACCGGATGGGCCGGAACTGGGCCCGCGCCCGTCATATCCACCTTATCGTCAGTCATCCGCCCGGTCGGCGCCTCACTACCCAGCTCTACTTCGCCGGCGATCCTCTCAACAAGACCGATCCCCTGGTCAAGTCCTCGCTGGTCATCCCCCTGCGCGAAACTGGCGAGGGGTTGGCAGGAACCTTCGACATCACGCTGCCCTGAACGGGCAACGGAGTTCGGCAAAGGAGGCCGAGAAGGTCATGACGGCATTCTGGCGAAAAATCTTCGGTAAAAGCGGCCGGTCCGCGGCAGATGTCCCGCGCAGCATGCAGGACCTGCGGCGCGGCGATCCCTGCTGGTGCGGCAGCGGCAGACCCTATCGCAAGTGCCACCGTCCGGAAGACCGCCGTCGCGAAAAGGAGCTTGGCATCGGTCGCCGCAAAAAGTCCCTCTGCGACGCTTTCACTTGAAAACCGAAGTAGCGGGGCGGGTGCCGCCCCCTTATTCGAGTCCACCTCCGCCGCCGCTTTGCCACCGTCGGGCCAGTTCCCGGATGTGGGCGGGTCCGACCTCGCAGCAGCCGCCGACGAGGGTCGCTCCCTGCCTGACCCAGCCGTCGGCGAAGTCGGCATAGCGCTGCGGATCGAGGTTGGCGCGCTTTTCCAGGACATCGACCGTCGCCCCGTCGACCAGGAAATCGCCGCTGATCCTGACGAAGCCGTTGGCATAAGCGCCGAGCGGCACTTTGGTCTGCGCCAGCAGCGCCAGAGCCTGACCCACGGCCTCCGGTACCGAGCAGTTGACCAGCAGGGCGGCCAGACCGAATTCCTCGACCAGCGGCAGCACAGCCGCGACCGGCTCCCCCGAACGCAGACGGGTACCGTCTTCATCCGCAACGGTCACCGCCAGCCAGACCGGTTTGCCGACGACGCCGGCCCCCATCACCGCGCCGCGCGCCTGCGCCACAGAGGCCATGGTCTCGCACAGCAGCACATCGACATACGGCTCCTGCAAGCGGGCAACTTCGGCATAAAGTTCCGCGGCCTCTGCCGGCGGCGGCGCCAGCTCGGGCCGGTAGGAGGCGCCGAGCGGCCCCAGCGAACCGGCCACCAGCCCCCGGCCGTGGGCGTCCCGGGCGGCGACCGCCAGCCGGCAGGCCTGGCGCTGCAGTTCGCTGAAGCGATCCTCGATGCCGAAAGGCCGGAGGCGGTCGCGGTGAACCGCGTAACTGTTGGTCGTGGCGACGTCGGCGCCGGCCAGGAAATAGTCGTGATGGACTGCCCGGACCAGCTCCGGTTGATCGAGCAAAAATTGGGTCGCCCAGAGCCCGGTCGGCCGCGCTGAGGAGCGGGCCAGCAGCTCCTGGCCCATGCCGCCGTCCAATAAAGTGATGGTCATACGGCCAAACATAACAGAGATTCAGCTGCGCTCAACTCAGTTGTCTGCGTCGTTTTTTGCGTGCTGAGCCAAAAACCGGTCAAGCTGGTTGGCGAAGGCCTGCCGGTCGGCGAGGGTGAAGGCCGCCGGACCGCCGACCTCGAGGCCGGCCCCGCGCAGTTCGTCGAGCATGTCACGGATGGCCAGACGTTCCTGGATGTTGTCAGGCGTGTAAAATTCACCGCGCGGATTGAGGGCATGCCCGCCCTTTTTGACGACTGCGGCGGCCAGCGGGATGTCGGCGGTGACGACCAAGTCGCCGGGATTCAGCAACGCGACGATCTTGTCGTCGGCGACGTCGAAACCGGCAGCGACGACCCGCATGCTGATCCAGGGCGAAGCCGGCAGCTGCAAAGGCTGGTTGGCCACCATGATCAGCGGGACCTTTTGGCGCTGTGCCGCCCGAAACAGGATCTCCCGAATCACGCGCGGACAGGCGTCGGCATCGACCCAGATTTGCATGGGGGAGTCTCCTTCGGACATTGACCTGACGGACCGTCGCCAGCAGACGGCCCAAGAAAACACATTGTATCATCAACGCTTTGGGTTAAAATAGCCCTGTCGTTTGATAACCTTTCAGGAGATTTTCTCATGGGTCTTTTACTGCGCTGGCTGATTCTGTCTTTCGCCATCATGGTCGCCGCCTACCTGTTCGCCGGCATCCATATCAGCGGATTCGGCTCAGCCCTGTTTGCCGCCCTGATTCTGGGCATTCTCAATGCCTTTTTCCGGCCGATCCTGCTGATCCTGACCCTGCCGATCAATGTTTTGACCCTCGGCTTGTTCACCTTCGTCATCAATGCTCTGCTGCTGATGATGACCTCGGGGGTGATCGGCGGTCTGGTGGTGGAAAGTTTCGGCTCCGCCCTGCTCGGCTCTTTGATCATCAGCCTGGTCAGCTGGCTGCTCAGTTCCTTCATCAACGACCAGGGCCGGGTGGAATCCATTGACATCGAGCTGCGCCGGCGCCGCGGCGGGCGCTGGGAATAAAGACTCGCGGAGACAGCCGCCAGGAGAAGCACCGTGTACGATTTCCGCCGCTGCAAACTCTGCGGGCAAACTGCCGCCAAGCCTCGCTACCGCCTGAAGCAGATGACGCTGCATGTCTGCGCCGACTGCGGTTTTCACTTCATCGATGCCCTGGATGAATTTCCCGAAGACCTGACCGACGGCTCGCCGCTGACGGCCGCTGCCAGCCGCTATATCGAAAGCCGCCTGCCGCAGAACGCCCGCCAGCTGGCCAGAGCCCTGGAATTCGTCCACGCGCACACTGCCCTGGCTGGCCGCCAGTGTCTGGATATCGGCGCCGGCGCCGGGCAATTTCCGGCCATGCTGCGCGAAGCCGGTGCGGTGGCCTATGGCGTCGAACCGCAGCAGGTCTTTCGCGATTTCGCCCGCGAGCAGTTCCAGGTCGACCTGCGCCGGGAGCGGATTGAAGATCCTTACTGGCGGGAGGGCTTCGCCGGTCATTTCGATGTGGTGACTCTCTGGGACACCCTGGAGCACGTCAATTTTCCCGCCGAAACACTGCAGGCGGCAAGCGAGGTGCTGAAACCCGGCGGGTTTCTGTTTCTCGACACCCCTTCCCGCAGCGCCTGGTTCTACCGCGCCAGCGAATGGTCGTACCGCCTGAGTCGCGGGCGCAGCCCGATGCTGCTGAACAGCCTGTATTCCCCGCGACCCTACCGGCACAAGCAGATATTCACAGCGGACCAGTTGGAGAACCTGCTGCGCAGATGCGGCCTGGCGCCGGCTCGGCGGTCCTTTTCCCAGCGGTCGGGGAATAAGCTGGTGGTGGCCGCTCGCAAAGGCCAGGCGGGCACCTGATCCTGGCCAGAGGGCAACATGCCTCATGCAGGATGGCAGGTGGATTCAAAAATGCTCGGAACCGGTTATTGACGGCACCCGGTGGCCTGGCCACCTGCCGGACAGGGAACCAACGCTCAGACGGGAGGAAAGGGAGGCAATACCATGACCGAGCCATTGCTGCTCGCCCTGTTGACACTGTTCGCGGCCGGCATCGGTACGGCCACCGGCTTCGGCACCTCGACCATCATGATGCCGATCATGGTGATGTTCGTCCCGGTGCCGATCGCTCTCCTGTTCGTCGGCATCATTCACCTGTGCGGGGACCTCTGGAAAATCCTGCTGTTCCGCAGCGGTCTGGACTGGAAGCTGTTTCTGGCCTTCGGCCTGCCCGGCATCGCCGCCAGCTACCTGGGGGCCTCTCTGGCCATGGAGGCACAGGCCCTGCCGCTGGAACGCATGGTCGGCGGTTTTCTGGTGCTCTACGTGCTCTTCATCTGGTTCAGGCAGGAATGGGCCCTGCCCAAAAATTCCCGAACCGCGATCACCGGCGGGGTGCTGTCGGGACTCTGCGCCGGGTTCTTCGGCGTGGGGGGTGCGGTGCGCAGCGCCTTCCTGCTTGCCTTCGATCTGCCAAAGGCCGTCTATATCTGCACCTCGGGCCTGATCGCCCTGGTGATCGACATCACCCGGGTTTCCCGTTACCTCTGGGGCGGCACCGCTCTGCACGGCAACCTGCTTGCCGCGCTGCTGATCTGCATCCCGGTGTCTTTGCTGGGCGCCTACCTGGCCAAGAGATTTCTCGATCGCCTGCCGCAGGCCGGATTCCGTCTGTTCATCGCCCTGTTTCTCGCCCTGGCGGGTCTCAAGTTGATGGTTTGGCCAGGGGTGCAGTAAATCAGCAACCAGGATAATTATCCCTGTTCTGCCCCCCTTGCATGCACCGCCAAGCCCCTTATAATTCTTCATAACCGCTATCGCAAGGAGGGACATTATGCCGACCTACGAGTATTTCTGCGAAGATTGTCAGCTCGTCTTCACCGTGGTCATGACCATGACCGATTTCGATCCGAGCCAGGTGGTCTGTCCCCATTGCCAGGGTCGGAATGTGACCCGGCAGTATTCTGACGTCTTTGTCAGAACCAGTAAGAAGAGCTGATCCCCATAGCCGGGGGAACTCGAGTTTCCTATGCCGCGTGCCGGTCAGGAACTCTTTTCCACCATGTATTCGACCGCCTCTTCGACCTCTTCGTCGCTGAGGTTGGAAAAGCCGCCCTTGGCCGGCATCATGCCGGCATCGCCCGAGAAGCCGTTGATCGAATGCTTGATGAGGGTCGGCATGCCTTTGTCGATGCGCGGCTTCCAGGCCTCTGTGTCGCCGAGTTTCGGCGCCCCGGCGATGCCCTGGGCGTGGCAGGTGGCGCAGGCCTTGTCATAGACGGCTTTGCCGTCGATTTCGGAAGCCGTGGCGCTGCCGCTCCAGGCGAGCGCGGTCAGCATGATCATGAGGGTCATCCATTTCCAGCCCTGGTTCATATCCTTCCTCCTGAATCTGGTTTGTGAAAAGTTTATCGTCGCGGGGTTAAGCATAGCAGCTCGGGGCAGGATCGCCAGCCTTCCCTCTAACTCCGGTATTCCGATTCCCTGAGAAAATCTCCCGAAACGATCTGCTGCAGACCGCCCGTGGGTTTTTGGTAAACATAGATCCAGACGGCGAGGCTGCCGCCGCCTGCCAGCGAGACCCGGGTCGGCCGCCGTTCATATTCTGCCGCGGCCGGCAGCGCGACGGAGCAGCCTTCATAGACATCCAGCTCGGCAAGCAGCCGCTCGGGATCGGCCAGGCGATAGACTTCGCCGTGGACGATATCCTGCGGCTCGTCGGAGGGGACCGCACCCGGATATTCGCCGACCAGGAACAGCCGGCCCTGCCAGGAAGCGCGACCCAGCAAGCGTACCCGGCCAGCCAGCATCCGGCTCATCGGGTGCGAAGCGCCGCGCCGCAGAGTTCCGTAGACAAAAAGATCCGCGTTTGCCATGGCCATCCCGTCGGTTCGGCAGCGGCGCTGACCATCATGGTGGACAGGGGCCGTTTCTGCTCCCTTTCATGATCTGCAGCATACCGCCCGGGATCTGGTCGCTGATGGTTTCGACCGTTCCTTCGAAGCTGTCGCCGTGGTAGATGAGCCGCCCGGTGCTGGTGATGGGACCACCTTCGGATTGACATCGCATTTTCCAGGTGACCGTATCGCACTCGATCCTGCTCTCCAGCAGTTCACAGTCCTGCCCGGCCGGCTGCTGACGGGGTATGATATCCTCCTTGGTGATGCACTGGCTGAAGGGAACCGCCGGCATGGTGAAGCCCATGCCCGGCATTTCAGTGGTGGTTTCGATTTCGTACAGCCCCTCCCGCACATTGGGCTCAGCCAGGGCCGCCGAGGGGATAAGCATAAAAGCCAACAGCAAAAGTGACGCAAGGTATCCTCGCATAGCAACTCCTCACCGGGGAAAAGTGTTGGAAATTTATCCTGGGCTTTTTTGAAGATTAGCACGTGGGCCCTGATCCGCAAACATTTCCGGTCGAGTCCCCAAATGGTGGTTGTCATCCCGGCTGAAATCGCATAAATTCAGGGCGGCTCGTCAGCAGATGGTTTCCGGACCATCCTGGCGAAGCCGCATAAAAAATCGAGAAGGAAGGATATTTACATGAAAATCGCCCTGTTGGGGTTGGCCCAATCCGGCAAGAAAACCCTGTTCAGCCTGCTCACCGGCCGGCCGGTTCCGGCCAGCCGCAAACCAGGTGAGGCGGTGGAAGGCGTTGCGCCGATCCACGACAGCCGGGTCGACGCCCTGAGCGAACTGTTTCAGCCGAACAAGACCACCTACGCCGAGAACCAGTTTGTCCTCTGCCCGGACGTCACCGCCAGCAGCACCTCACGGCAGTGGCTGGACCCGGCCCGTCGCTGCGACCTGCTTTGCCTGGTGGTCCGGGCCTTCGATTCCCCGGAGGTTTTCCATCCCAGCGGCTCAGTGGACCCGGAGCGTGACCGGATGATGATCGAATCGGAACTGCTGCTGGCCGACATGGCGCTGGTCGAAACCCGTCTGCAGCGGCTGGCCAAGGAACAGAAAGGCGGTCGCACCCAGGCCCAGGCGCTGGAGGAGGATATCCTGAGAAGGTTCAATGCGGCCCTCGAGGAGGAGAAATTCCTGAGCAGCGTCCCCCTTGAGCCTCACGAGGAGCAGGCGATCAAAAGCCTCGACCTGGTGACCCGCATTCCGTTGATCTGCGCCTACAACGTCGCCGAAGATGAGATCGGCAAGGATTTCGGCCCCGGGGTGTTCACCATCTCCTGTGAAATCGAGGGCGAGATCGCCGGTATCGAAGATCCGGCAGAGCGCCGCGAGTTCATGGACGAACTCGGCATCGCCGAACCCAGCCTCGACCGGATCAATGCCGCCCTCTACGACGCCCTCGGCCTGATGAGCTTCTACACCACCGGCAAAGACGAATGCCGGGCCTGGACCATCCGCAAGGGATCAAAGGCACCGATCGCCGGCGGCAAAATTCACAGCGACATCGAACGCGGCTTCATCCGGGTCGAGATCATGAAGTTCGATGACCTGATCGCGCTGGGCTCCGAGCAGAAGGTCAAGCAGGCGGGGAAGATGCAGCTGCATGGGAAGGATTATGTG
>DATFJP010000129.1:0-2183 GCA_035269105.1 Desulfuromonadales bacterium | reverse complement strand
GGCGCCGGCTGGCCGAACGCTACGGCCTGGACGTGCTCATCCCCGGCCCAAAAGATCGCAAACTTGTCCATGAGGTTATTTACCGGGAGCTTTGTCGCGGCAAAACCGAAGCCAAGTCCAAATTCGAATATTTGAGGGTTATCAAGGAACTGGCCGAGCAGGGAGCGGAAGCTGCCATTCTCGGCTGCACGGAGATCGGCATGCTGGTCAGGCAGGGCGATACCCCTGTGAAACTTTTCGATACGACGCTCATCCATGCCGAAAAAGCGGTCGAATATGCACTTTCCGGGTAAGCAACCGCTATCCGGGCTGGGCGTTGTCGCCGCTGATGACCGGCAACACTTTTTTGAGAGACCATGACCAGGACAAAACACGTGCGGGTTTTTCCGCTTTTGCTCTTTCTGATCGCTGTTTGCGCCTGCACCTCGCCGCACGGGACTTCTGCCGAAGATGCGGTCGTTCTCGGCGAGACGGCAGGGACCACGACTATTGTCGGCACAGTGAAGTTCGTGCCGATCGAGGGTGGTTTCTGGGCCATCAGGGGCCGTGAACCAGGCAGCGGGTCAATGCAAACCTACGAGCCGGTCAACCTGCCGGAAACCTTCCAGGTCGATGGTCTGCAGGTCGAAGTCCGGGCGCTGGTCAGGAAGAACCAAGCCAGCTTTCGCCAAGTGGGACCCATCATCGAAATCAGAAGCATTGCACCTGCCATATCGAAGTGAGTCGGTGGCGTTTTTTTAAAGACTGCCGAAGAGGCTTCCTCCTGGGGTCTTCCCGGGTCGAGATATCCTGGTTTAACGCTGTTATACATTTGTGCCAATCTGTCGCATGGACCACCTGGTCGTTGCCGCACCCTCGCTCGAAGCGGCAGGTCCGGGGGCGGGCATCCGGCTGACCGCCGACATCAAAACCTGTGCCGGCCTGCGGACTCTGTGAGACTGCCGGAAACCTCGATGAGCGGCCGGGAAATTGTTCTCAGCCCTCTGTTCCGACAGGTTTTTCCATGCTATCCTGAGACAGCGATTGCCTGGCAAGCAGACTTTGTGTTTTAGCAAAGCCGGAATGACCGAACAGGAGACGAGAATTCATGTGCATGGAATGCGGCTGCGGCCAACCGAATCAGCGACCCCACGAACACCATCATGAGAACGGCCACGATCATGAGCAGGAATCCCGGACCCTGCGGGTCGAAGAGGATCTGCTGGCCAAGAACACGCGCCTGGCGGGCCGCAATCGCTCTTTGTTCCGGGACCGGAATGTCTTCGTGCTCAACCTGGTCAGTTCACCCGGCTCCGGCAAGACCACCCTGCTCGAGAAAACCCTGGCCGCATTAAAGCAGGAGCTGGCCTTCGCCGTCCTTGAAGGCGACCAGCAGACCGACAACGATGCCGAGCGAATTGCCGCTACCGGCATACCGGTCCGACAGATCAATACCGGCGCCGGCTGCCACCTCGATGCCCATATGGTCGGCCACGGGGTGGAGAGCTTCGACCTGGACGCCACCGACCTCCTGATGATCGAGAATGTCGGCAACCTGGTCTGTCCTGCGGCCTTCGATCTCGGCGAGCATCACAAGGTGGCCGTGCTTTCAGTGACCGAAGGGGAGGACAAGCCCCAGAAGTATCCGCACATGTTCCGCGCCGCAGACGTACTCGTTATCAACAAAGTAGACCTGCTGCCTTACGTCGAATTCGACCTGGAGAAGTGCAAAAACTATGCACGGCAGGTTAATCCCCGCATTCGGATATTCGAATTGTCCTGCAAATCCGGTGCGGGCCTGGATGCCTGGTTCGGCTGGATCAGGGACGCTGTTGAAGCGCAACCAAAGCTTTAACTGTCTTTGGCAAGGTATTGAACTATATAAACTTATGAGGCATTATCGTGTGTCTTGCCGTCCCCATGCAGATTCGGAAAATTGACGACCAGGTTGCGGTCTGTGAAGTTGACGGCGTTCGGCGCGAAGCGAGCCTGATGATGCTGGACGACGCCGAGGTCGGCGACTTCGTTCTGATCCATGCCGGGTTTGCGATCGCCAAGCTGGATCCCGCCGAAGCCGAGGCCACCCTGGAACTGTTTCGCGAGGTGGTCGACAGCACCGGAGGCGCCACCTGATGCGTCCGGAGGATTTCCGGGATCCGCTGGTCGCGCGCAGCCTGCTCGACCGGATCGAAAACAGAATGACA
>DATFJP010000128.1:0-24268 GCA_035269105.1 Desulfuromonadales bacterium | reverse complement strand
CGGCCATGAATTCGGCGATCGGCCGGACGCCGTCCAGACTGGCGCGTTTGGTCAGCATGAAGATCGGACTGACGATCGCGCCGTCTTCCGGCCAGATGATTTCCAGGCTGTCGACCATGCCGGCCATTTTCGTGAAGAAATAAGGCATGATGGTGACAAAAGGCTTTTCCTCGGCGACCCGCTTGGCGTTTTTGACCATTTGCGAGGGGTGCATCGATTTGAGCATGCAGCGGCCCAGCTGTTCGATGCCGGCGTCGCCATGTTCCTTGTGCAGGGCCAGTAGAATGGCGTTGAAGAGATCGAAATCGCCGACCGGCAGGGCCACCTTGCGCTCCAGTTCCGGCCGCAGCAGGTCCGCCCAGCGACGCGGCACCGGCAGATCGCCGCGCTCGGCATGGTTGACCATGAACACCGCCGGGACGGCGGCCAGCATCGAGTAATCCCGTTGCGGGTCGCGCAGGTCGAGATCCGCGAAATCGCCGTTGACCGCATCGGCCGTGACATCGATGAATACGCCCTGCTCCTTGAAGCGGCCGATGGTCCTGCGGTCGAAAAAGGTCTCGAAGCCTGCGGAAACGAAAATGTCCGGCAGCTCGGCCGGATCTTCGATCCCCTGAATGTTCTGTTCGATCCAGTCGGCGCCGACCGACGCGGCCTCCAACTGGTAGCCGACCGAAAGCCCGGTCCGCGCGCTGAAGTTCTCGATAAAGGCATCGAAGTTTTCCAGCAGCGGCAGACGGACCGGACAGGGCAGCAGACCCGCCACCTGAATATCGCCGCCGGCCCGGCGGGTGGTCTTCATGGTGACATCCGGCTGGCTGCGCTGCTCGTCGATCCGGCACTGCAGCAGGCCCAGGAAATTGTCGGGATCATACTGCTTGGTCCGGGCCGCCCGCTCCAGGGTCAAAAACGCGCCGAGGCTGGCACGCCGCTTTTCCTCGCGGAAGATTTCGAAGCCGCTGGCCAGGAAGACCTCGAGGGTTTCCGGCCACCGGTCCAGCACTTCCTTAACCGTCATATCTTTTTGCACGCGTGTTTCGGACATCTGCCGTCTCCTTTTCAGTCATTGATGTCCAGTATACCGATTCCGGCGAATATTGGTTTGATGCAGATCAAAACAGAGTGGAAAAAGGGCCGGGTGCCGAAACGACGTTCATAAAAAAGGTCCGGAACAGGCTGCCGACAGGTACGGGAGGTTTTTTCGTCCCGAATGAGACGCAACGGATGGCGCTGATGTGCGGCGGGGCGTGAAAAAGTCTCCTTTTTCAGCTTTTCCGGTTTTTAAGCTGGCCGCCGCCGTGACCTTTCTTGACCACCGCGACCGTCAGCCGCGAGATACTGACCAGCCGATCACGGTCATCGACGATCTCGATCTGCCAGACCTGTGAGCTGCGGCCGAGATGCAGGGAGCGTGCGGTCCCGGTGACCAGGCCCTGCCGCACAGAACGCAGGTGGCTGGCATTGATTTCCTGACCGACACAGGCCTTCTCCGCGGGATCGACGCAGAGATTGGCGGCGAAACTGCCGAGGGTCTCGGCCAGCGCCACCGAGGCCCCGCCGTGCAAAAGCCCCGCCGGCTGATGGGTGCGATGATCGACCGGCATGGTTCCGCGCAAAAAGTCCGATCCGAGTTCGGTCAACCGGATGTCGAGGTGTTCGACCATGTTGTGCCGCGTCAGAAATCCCAGATCTTCGAGGGAATATTCGCGGAACCAGAGAGACTTCGGCATCGGGCAAAAACCTGTCAGGACACGCCGGACCGGGGAAAGGTGCGCGACAGCCGTTTATTCCTTGTCGGCGACGACAACGAAAACCGGGTTGAAGGCTTCGAACATCTTGTAATCGGTGAACGGCTTGGTCTTGGCGATATTGACGGTGGTCACTTCGAGATGATAACCGGCGTTTTCGAAAAATTCGCTGGCGGAGGTCAGGGTGTCCAGGGTCACGGCCGTCAACACAACCCTGCCCTCCGGGGGCAGCCGACCGTCCACAGCCTCGAGGATTTCCCACAAATGGCCACCGGACCCGCCGATGAAGACCCGGTCCGGATCCGGCAGGTCTTCGAAGCAGCCGGGAGCCTCCTCGGCCACCAGCGTCACATTGCGGGACCCCAGGCTGTTCAGGTTCTGCTTGAGATAGGTCTGGCTCTGGGGATTGCGCTCCATGGCGAAGACCCGGCCGTTGGGCAGCAGATGATCGGCTTCGATACTGACCGCCCCCGAGCCGGCGCCGACATCCCAGAGGGTCATGTCATGCCGCAAGCGAAGTTTGGCCAGACAGATGGCGCGAATCTCCTCGCGGGTCATCAGCTTCTTGACCGCGGCAAATGATTCGTCGGGGATGCCGATTCCCGGCAGGGCTCCCTCGCCGCCCGCTTCGTACTCCTTGATCAGGATCAGAACATTCAGTGCGGCCGCCTCGATCTCCAGCAAGCCCTTGACATCGGTCTGCTGGATCCGTTCGTCGGCGGAACCGAGGTCCTCGCAAAGATAGACGGTGTAGCCGTCCCGGCCGCGCTCGATCAGCTTGCGGGCGACGGCCTGGGGCGTATTAATCTCGTCGGTCAAGACGGCGATCTTGTCATGGGCGACGATCTGGTCGATGGCGGCGTTCAGGCCCCGGCCGTGCACCGAAACGAAAATAGCATCGTCCCAAGGCTCGCGGATCTTGGAAAAAGCATACTGGACCGAACTGACATTCGGCACGAATTCGAGGTCCGTCTCCGGCAGATTGCGCAGCAGATAGCGGCCGATGCCGAAAAACAACGGGTCCCCCGAGGCAAGGACCACCACGGTTCCGGAAGCCTTCTCGATATTCTCGACGACCTGGCTGAGATTGTTGTCAATCTGCAAAGTTTCTCCGGAGAAATCGGGAAACAGGGCGAGTTGGCGGGCGCCACCCATGAGCAAGGCAGCATTATTTATCAGGTCCAGCGCGCGCCCGCTGAACCCCTCCTGGCCTTCGACTCCGGCGCCAATAACATGAATTCTTTTCATAGGGTCGCTTCCTCTCCAGTTTCCGGTGCCGCGACAGGAGTCGGGCCCTTTCCCGGGACAGCCTATCCCTTCATCCCGCCGTCGTCAAGCAGGCTCGCATGGGTAAGCCGAGGTGCCGTTCATCAGCAGGACCCGGTGGCTGCCGTCAGCATGATAATCAATAATGTTGACGCAGGCAAAATCCTGGACGATCCGAAACGCGCAAGCCAGGGGAGCACCCATGGCATCCAACAGGATGATCCGATTGGTGCCGCCGTGACCGAACAGCGCGAAGGCCTGGCCGGCATGCCGGCCGAGCAGGTTCCGCAGCATGGGTCGCAACCGCCGGGCTGCATCCTGATAACTCTCCCCGCCGGGGAAACGGTAATGGACCACATCCTTCAGGCGAGCCCGCCACTCCTCAGGAAAATCGGCCTGTAACGCCGACCAGGGCCGGCCCTGCCATTCGCCGCAGTCCAATTCGCGCAGAGCCGGTTCACAAAAAACCGGAATTGCCAGTTTTTCGGCCAGATGTTCTGCGCCGTAGCGGCAGCGATCCAGGTCGCTGGCATAAACAGCCTGCAGCGGACAGCGCCTCAGCATCTCGCACACACGCTCCATCTGCCTGCGGCCCTGCTCGGTAAGGGGAACGTTGGCCTGGCCATTATAACGTTTAAGCTCGTGGCCCTCCACCTGTCCGTGGCGGACCAGATACAGACGGGTTGTTTTCATGTCTGGAGCGACACCGGTTCCTGAAGTGGTTTACATTCCCAGCCCATACTCGGTCAAGAAGACCTCAGATTGCTGGCGGTCCCAGAAGATCGTCAAGCATCTCCCAGAGCAGATCCCGGCCCTGCCCGGTCTGGGCGGAAAAAGGCACCAGCAGTTCCGGGTTGAGTCCGAGACACCGGCCGATCTCATTGAGGCGCTGGCTCAGTTGGCTGCGGCTGACCTTGTCCGCCTTGGTCACCACCGGCACCGTGGGCCGTTCATTAACCTCCAGCCAATCCAGAAACTCGAGATCCTCCGCCGTCGGTTCGCGTCGAACATCCAACAGCCAGACGACGGCCCGCAGATTGGGACGTTCTTCCAGATAGTTGCGCACCATCGGCACCCAGCGTTCACGAACGCTGCGCGGTGCACGGGCAAAGCCGTAACCCGGCAGATCGACGAAATAGAATTGCTCATTGACCGCGAAGAAATTGAGCATTTGCGTGCGGCCTGGAGTTGACGAGGTCCGGACCAGTCCGCGCCGTTTAAGAAGGCTGTTGATGAGACTGCTTTTGCCGACATTACTGCGGCCGGCAAAAGCGATTTCCGGCCACTGGGGGTCTGGGCAAGTCTTCAGCGAAGTCGCACTGGTCGCAAAGCTGGCGCTACGGATAATCATAATAAGAAGGTTCCTGAACAAATGGTCGGACCCGGTCGAAACCCTGTTCACGAGTCTAACATAGTTACGATGGATTAACGAGAAATCGCTGTCTTTCAAACTCACAGGGCAAAGGGTGGAAGCCGTTCTTTCGTTCGTTTTAAAACTCTCGCATTTCTTCTCGCCAGACCTGAATGAAATTATCTCTGCTGGCAAAAAATCAGTCGTTCCCCAAAATCTTGTGATAAAATTCTGACTATACTGAAAATTCACCGTAAAGCACAAAGCCGGGCCATCGCCGATTTGTCCGGCTCTGCCTTTTCCTGGTTGCCAAGTTCAATCTCACTGGGATATAATAAGAGAATTATTTTGACCATTAAACTAGGTAAGGAGCCTTTTATGTTCAGTGAAAAGCTGCTCGATGCAATGAATGAGCAAATGAAAAACGAGTTTCTTTCAGCTTATCTTTATCTCGCCATGGCCGGCTACTTCGAAGCCGAGGACCTGCCGGGGATTGCCTCATGGATGCGGAATCAGGCCCTCGAAGAACTCACCCACGGCGAAAAGTTTTTTCATTTTATCTGCGAAGCCGGCAACCGGACCGAAATGCGTGGCTTCGACGCGCCCCAGAATGATTACGAATCTCCTCTGGCCTGCTTCGAATATGCTCTGGAGCATGAAAAATTCGTCTCCTCGCGGATCAACCAACTGATGGATCTGGCCAAGCAGGATGGCCACCACGCCACGCAGATCTTCCTGCAGTGGTTCGTGACTGAGCAGGTTGAGGAGGAAGCGACCTTCGGTCTGATCGTCAGAAAGCTGGAGCGGATCGGCAATGACGGCAACGGCCTGCTGAGGCTGGACGAGGAGTTGGGCCAGCGGGTCTTTGCCCCCGCCGCGACCGGCGAATAATATTACGAGATTTTCCCCGGGGGGAACCGTTGCCCGGGATCAAAGACCAACCACCGAATACAAGCACTGAACTCACAAAGGAGGAGAAGATGTCCAGCACGCTCGATCTCAAGGAGGCCGTCCGGCGCTCCATCCAGACTGAAAAAAACGCCATGGATTTCTATAAGCGCGGCGCTGCCATGATGAAAAACCCCGGAGCCAAGAAAGTCTTCGAACTTCTGGCGCGCGAGGAACGGGAGCACGCCGAGTGGTTCTATGACGTCTACCCCGGCGACGATCTCGATTTCGAAAGTTTCATGCAGTCCGGCACGGACGACAGCTCTGAATGGCTCGGCGATCTCGGCGGCATCAACGTCGAGGATCTCAACGAGCGCAAGGCCATGGAACTGGCCATGCAGAAGGAACAGAACCTTGCTGAGCATCTGCGGAAAATGGCGGCAAAAATCGATGATCCCGCTATCAAGAAAGTTTACGAGCAGAATGCCACATCGACTGACCATCACTACCAGATCATAGAATCCGAGTATGCCCGGCTGATGGGCATGGTCCACGAAACCGATATCAATACCTATGTCCGCGAATAGATTTCGCGCACAACTTTGACTCTTCTCAAAAAAGCGGGACCGGCATAAACGGTCCCGCTTTTTTCCTTTGGCATTCGCCCATCCATAGTCAAATCCAGACAAAAAAGCCGGAACGGTGAAATCGCCGTCCGGTCTCCAGCCATTTCACTTATTCTATATAGCCATATCACAGAATATCTTGACCATGGCCGGGTTCCAACTTGCCCAGATCCGGGCAATATGCCCGAAATCAGGTGGACCTGGAAAATTGGCATAGATAGTGAATTCTGAATATTCAAAACATGGTATAGGTTTCATCCGAATTCACCGTGCAACCAGGCAATCGCTTTATAAAGTAAAAAACTCGGCATTGTCGCAACTCAAACCATCTTTTTGGGAGGCTTGATCATGAAAAAAACGCTTAAGTCGGTTCTGGCTCTGGCCCTGGTTCTGGTTTTCGCCGCTTCGGTGCTGGCAGCGGAAGGCGGCAACCCCCGCAAGGGCAAGTACCTTTACAAGAAAAACTGCAAGATTTGCCACGGTTCCGGCGGCGAAGGCGGCGAACTGACCCCCATGTCGAAGACCATGGCCCAGTGGGACCGCTTCTTCGAAAAAATGGACCATGACCCGGCGGCCATGGAAAGCCTGTCCGAGCAGGATCTGAAAGACATCAACCAATTCCTTTTTGATTTCGCGGCGGATTCCGACCAGCCTGCCACCTGCGGCTAATCCGTCATCTGTTATTTATTCTTTTCGTTAAGGAGACCAGGTATGACCAGATTTCTGAACCTGTTTTTGGCCGGGCTGCTGCTTCTGCCTGCCGCAGGCCTCGCCGCCGACAGCGAAGAGGCCATGATGCAGCAGCTCCAGAAGCAGATCCAGGACCTCAGCGAGGAACTGGACGAACTCAATGACCGCCTCAACAAGACCGAGCGGCATTCCGCGCTCGACCGAATCGAGTTTACCGGCGACCTGCGGCAGAAGGTCGACAGCCTCAAACTGGATGACGTCACCGTGAACCAGGGGTTCATGGTGGATTTCCAGCAGCTGGGCCAGGACGTTAACAATGCCGTTATGGCAGTTTACGCCAATCCGATGGAATTTCCCGGCCCGCCGGCTTCCGGGTTCAATCCCCCGCCGGCAACCGACCCGAATGCCGGTATTACCCAGGCAGACGTCGACAATTACTGGGATGCCTACAGCCTGCTGACCGAAGGCTTCCCGGCCATGGCCGCCCAGTTTCCCGAATTCGCCCAGGCTTTTGCCATGGGCCAGCTTCCCGCCAAGGGCTTCTTCGGCACCGGTGTCCAGAAGTCCGACCATGAAAATGAAGTCCTCTACACCTCGCGCCTGCGCCTCAACATGGCGGCCAAAATCTACCAGAACATGAAGTTCAGCGGCCGCCTGACCATGTACAAGAACTGGGGCGACTCCACCGGCGTCAAGGTCTTCGATTCCTTCGATTCCTTTACCATGGACGGCACCAACAGCGGCAACACCACTGGCGACCTGCTGCATGTCGAGCGCGCTTACTTTGACTGGAGCGACATCGGCGGCTCTAATTTCTACCTGTCGATCGGCCGCCGGCCCTCGACCTACGGCTATCCGACCAACCTGCGGGAAAACGAACTGCGCGGCGGCACGCCCTCCGGACACGTGGTCAACTTCAATTTCGACGGCATCACCGCCGGCTACCACCTTGAGGACGCCACTGGCATCCCCGGCTTCACCGCCCGCTTCTGCTACGGCCAGGGTTTCGAAGCCGAATACGGCAACGGCTCTCTGTTCGCCGAACCCGATGTCAAGGACACCCATCTGGGCGGCTTCAACATCGACCTCTACAACGACGGCTACACCGTTCTGCAGACCACCATCTTCCGGGCCTGGGACATTGCCGATTCCTTCAAGGGCCTTGCCGTCATGCCCTTTGCCGATCACGACGGCGACGGCATCCCCGACGACATGAACAACAACGCCTACATCAGCCGCTTCCAGGGCCAGGCCGACATCGGTGACATGTACCTCGGCAGCCTGACCTTCATTCGCGAGGAAATGAGTGGCTTTACCTGGTTCGGCTCGCTGGGCTGGACCCGCACCAAGCCGAGTGCCGCCTTCAACCCGATGGGCCTTGGCGGCCTGCTCTACGACGCCTCGCCGGTCATGCGACTGACCGCAATCAACGTCAACGACGATGGTACCGTCAGCCCCGAGTTCGAACACACCGGTGATTATGTCAAGTCGGACGACTGGGACAAGGACCGCGACGGCTGGAGCGTTTACGTCGGCTTCCAGACCCCGGCGCCGCTTGGCAAGTTTGGCCTCGAATACAACTACGGTTCGGAATTCTGGTCACCTTTCACGCAGGCTCAGGACGATGTCATGGGCAGCAAGCTGGCCACCCGCGGCCATGTCGGTGAAGCCTATTACATCTTCGAGATCAACCCCCGCGCCTTCATCAAGGTCGGCGCCCTGTACTACGATTACGAATACACCGGCAGCGGTTCGCCGGTGGGCAGGCCGAAGAAGGTCGAAGACGTTCAGGATGGCAAGGAATTTTCCCTGCTGCCGGTCCTCGACAAGGTCTGGGATCTCAATGCATCGGTCACCATGAAATTCTGATCGACCGGCCAGGTCAGGGAGAGGGGCCTGCCCTCTCCCTTTTTCTTGACAATTTTTCATCAATATATCTATATATTTCGAAACTAAGCTTCCGCTGAAATTTGAATATTTGTTCCCCCTGACTTCTCTAAAACCCGGGGTCAACAGACAGGAGACAATCACTATGCAGAAGGTTTTCCAGACAGTCATGCTAATGTGCATACTGGCCCTGACCGCCCTGTACGGAGCCACGGCCTTTGCCGCAGCCAACGACCACACGCTCATGGTTTCCGGGCCGATCACCTCCGGCCCGGAAGCGACCGCAAAATGCCTTGAATGTCATGAGCAGCACGCTGAAGATTTCATGAAAACCACGCACTGGACCTGGTCCCAGGAACAGGAGGTCGATGGCCGGATGGTGAATCGCGGCAAGAAGAATGCAATCAACAATTTCTGCACCTCCATCGAAAGCAACTGGCCGCGCTGCACCAGTTGCCACGCCGGTTACGGCTGGGGAGATGCCAGCTTCGACTTCAGCGACCCCGGCAACATCGACTGCCTGGTCTGCCACGACACCACCGGCACCTACAAAAAGGCCTCCACCGAGGCCGGTCGTCCCTTCCGGACCGTTGACCTGCTCCAGGTCGCGCAGAACGTCGGCAAGCCGACCCGCTTCAACTGCGGCACCTGCCACTTCTTCGGCGGTGGCGGCGACGCCGTCAAGCACGGCGACCTCGATTCCTCGATGGAATATCCGTCCCGCGAGGTGGATGTCCATATGGCGGTCGACGGCAACGACTTCACCTGCCAGGAATGTCACCAGACCCAGGACCACGTCATCCCCGGCAACTCCCTGGGCGTTTCCCCCGGCGGCGAGAACCACTTCGACTGTTCGACCTGCCATACCACCGAACCGCACCAGCAGTCCCGGCTCAACCAGCATGCTGACCGGGTTGCCTGCCAGACTTGCCATATTCCCTATTTCGCCAAGGAAGTTCCCACCAAGCTGGAATGGGACTGGTCGACGGCCGGCCGGGACATCGAGGACACCAAGGGCGAATACGGCAAGCATGCCTACAACAAGAAGAAGGGCCACTTCAAGTGGGGCAAGATGGTCGTGCCGGAATACCGCTGGTACAACGGTAACGCCGGCGCCTACATCAAGGGCGATAAGATGGATCCGGAGCAGGTGACCAAGCTGGCCTACCCGATCGGCAGTTTCGATGACCAGGATTCCAGGATCTATCCTTTCAAGGTGCACCGCGGCAAGCAGATTTACGACACGGTGAACAATCACTTCCTGACCGTCAAAGTGTTCGGCGATGGCGGCTACTGGACGGACTATGACTGGAACAAGGCGGCCAAACTGGGCACCGCCGCCAGTGGTCTGGAATACAGCGGCGAATACGGCTTCGCCGCCACCGAAATGTACTGGCGGATCAATCACATGGTTTCGCCCAAGGAAGGCAGCCTTGGTTGCCTGGACTGCCACGGCGACAACAGCCGCATGGACTGGCAGATGCTCGGCTACAGCGGCGATCCGATGGACGCCATGTAACAGCGAAGAAAACGGGGCTGGTTTCCAGCCCCGTTTTCTTCAGGAACAAAAAACTCCATGCGAACCTTCCCGCTCAGCCATCCATCCCCGCCGCAGGCGACCGGCTTAAATGGAAATGAATATTGAAATTTCCCTGAAATAAGGCTATGGTTGCAGCAGGCCTATTGCAGAGGGAGCGCATCTATGTTTGGACTGGGAACAACGGAACTGATTATCATTCTGGTCCTCGTGCTGATTATCTTCGGCGCGGGCAAGCTGCCGCAGGTGGGCGGTGCCATGGGTAAGGGCCTGCGCAACTTCAAGGACGGCATGAAAGACATAACCGACGACAAAAAGGACGCCGATCCCGATCAGCTCGAGGAGAATGAAGAGAAGAAGGATTGAGGATCAGCGTTTCGAAATAGCCGACCAAAAAAAGAGCCCGTTTTCCGGGCTCTTTTTTTGGTCTTGGGATCGAAAGTCTTGGTTTAATATCCCTGCTGCGGCGGGGCAATGGTAATCACCACCCGACGGTTCAACTGCCGCCCTTCCGGGGTGTAGTTGCTGGCCACCGGCTGGGCTTCGCCGTAGCCGACCGTGGTGATCCGGGAGGCCTGCACGCCTGACTGGACCAGGGCATCTTTAACGTTCTGGGCCCGGCGCTCGGACAGTTGCTGGTTATATTGCTCCGAACCCGTACTGTCCGTGTGCCCCGCCACCGTGATCCGGGTCTGCGGGTACTGGTTCAACACCTCGGCCACCCGCTGGATCTCCGGATAGGCCCCCGGCTTGAGCGCCGCCGAATCCACGTCGTACAGCAGATCCGATTTAAAGGTGACCGCCAGCAGGTTGGCGTTGCGCTGAACGTTGACCTGTTCGGAAGCGGCAAACTCCTGGCGCAGGGCCTGCTCCTGGTTATCCATGTAACGGCCGATGCCGCCGCCGGCCAAACCACCGACCACGGCACCGATGCCAGCGCCGAGCAGAGTCGCTTCGGTATCGCCGCCGATTGCCTGCCCCAATCCGGCGCCGGCCGCCGCGCCGAGACCGGTGCCGACCATGGCACCCTGCTGGGTTTTGTTCTGCGGTTGTGCGCAACCCCATGCCATCGCAGCCACTAATGTTAGTATCAACAATCTCTTCATCGCACTTCTCTCCCTTCGTATCCTGAGGATTTAGGGTCAATGCATCAGCCATCATCTCATCAAGCCAACCAAACCTGCTATAAATTTATCCCGAATCTCTTCACTTCGCAACAAGCTCTGCTGTTTTCGATACGGAACCGCGAAACCGAGGTGGCAGCCGACCGCACCGGCCTTCCCCTGCTTGCCATTTTTCACGGTGCATGTTAGTTTTCGCTATTGCACGCCGGCCAGGATTCATCCTCCGGCATCTCCCATCTGCTTTAGACGAAGATCCTTTCCGGAGGTTGACCGACCATGAAAATTTCACGTGCCGAAGTCGAGCGCGTCAGCCGCCTCGCCCGTCTGGCGCTCGGTGAACAGGAGATTGACGACCTGCGCAGAGACATGGATCAGATTCTCGGCTACGTCGAACAGCTTAATGAACTGGACACGGTCGATATCGTGCCGACTGCGCATGCCGTGCCCGTTGAAAATGCCCTGCGGGCGGACCTGGTCAGGACCGGCTTCAGCCGGGACCAGGCCCTGGCCAACGCCCCCGTCCCCGACCCCACCGGGTTCCGGGTCCCGCGAATCATCGAATAGCCATTTTTCGGCAAACGGAAGCAACATCATGCAACTCTATAACCAGACACTGACCGAACTGCGCCGGCTGCTCCATGCCGGGGAGACCAGCTCGGAAGAGATGACCAGGGCCTTTCTCGATCGCATCGAGGCCACCGATCATAAGATCAACGCCTTCCTTACCATCTGCCGGGAGATGGCCCTTGAGGCCGCCAGGGCCGCCGACCAGCGCATTGCGACAGGAGACGCCGAGCCGCTGACCGGGCTGCCGATCGCGGTCAAGGACATTTTCAATACCAAGGGGGTCCGCACCACCTGCGCCTCCCGCATCCTCGACAACTACATCGCTCCCTATGATGCGACCGCCTTTGCCCGTATCAAACAGCAGGGCGGGGTCCTTCTCGGCAAACTGAACATGGACGAGTTCGCCATGGGCAGTTCCAATGAGAACACGGCCTACCAACCGGTCCGCAACCCCTGGAATACCGAATGCGTGCCGGGCGGCTCCTCGGGCGGCAGTGCGGCATGCATCGCCGGCGACCAGGCTCCCGCGGCCCTCGGCACCGATACCGGCGGCTCGATCCGGCAGCCGGCCGCCCATTGCGGGGTAGTCGGGCTCAAGCCGACTTACGGCAGGGTGTCCCGCTACGGGATCATCGCCTACGCCTCCTCCCTCGACCAGGTCGGTCCGCTGGCCGGCAGCGTTGCGGACTGTGCCCTGCTGCTGCAGGCGATCGCCGGCTACGACCCGGCAGATTCGACCTCGGTCGATATGCCGATCCCGGACTACTCGGCCGCTCTCACGGAAAAGATTGCCGGCATGAAAATCGGCCTGCCCAAAGAATATTTCATCGACGGACTGGACCCCGAGGTCCGACAGGCCGTGGAGCAAGCCGCGGAAGTCTACCGTAGTCTGGGTGCGGAACTGGTCGAGGTCAGCCTGCCCCACACCGATTACGCAACGGCCTGCTACTATCTGGTCGCCACCGCCGAAGCGTCGAGCAACCTGGCCCGCTACGACGGGGTCCGCTACGGGGTACGGGCCGCCGACAGCCGCGACCTGATTGACATGTACACCCGCAGTCGTGCCCAGGGCTTCGGCACCGAGGTCAAGCGCCGGATCATGCTCGGCACCTATGCCCTTTCCGCCGGCTATTACGATGCTTATTACCTCAAGGCACAGAAAGTCCGGACCCTGATCCGGCAGGACTTCAGCGCCGCTTTCGAACGGGCCGACGTCCTGCTGACGCCGGTGGCGCCGACCGCGGCTTTCCGCCTCGGCGAAAAAACCGACGATCCACTGCAGATGTACCTGTCGGATATCTTCACCATTCCCGTCAATCTGGCAGGAACCTGCGGCATGAGCCTGCCCTGCGGCTTCACCGACAGCGGACTGCCGATCGGCCTGCAGCTGATCGGCAAACCTTTCGACGAGCCGACCATCCTGCGGGCCGGGCATGCCTTCGAACAGGCGACCGAGTGGCATAAACGTAAACCATCGCTTTGAAAAACACAGACCTAACGCAGAGACGCAAAGGCGCAAAGAAAAACAAGCAAATCCAAAACCCTTAGGCGTAAAAATTACAGTCTTTTTTGTCTCTGCGCCTCTGCGTTAAAAGGGACCTTTTGCATGCCAACCAAATATGAGACCGTTATCGGCCTGGAAGTTCATGTCCAGCTGACCACGGAGACCAAGATCTTCTGCAGTTGTTCCAAAGGCTTCGGCCGGGAACCCAACACCCAGACCTGTCCGGTCTGTCTGGGCCTGCCGGGAGCCCTGCCGGTCCTCAACCGGAAGGCGGTGGAATTCGCCATCATGGCTGGCCTGGCCACCAATTGCCGGATCGCGTCCCGCTCGATTTTCGCCCGCAAGAATTACTTCTATCCGGACCTGCCGAAAGGCTACCAGATCTCGCAGTTCGAGCTGCCGGTCTGCGAACATGGCTGGCTGGACATCAGCACCGAAGACGGCACGCAGAAAAAGATCGGCATTACCCGCATTCACATGGAAGAGGACGCCGGCAAGCTGATTCATGGCGAGTCGGCCGAAACGGCCCGCTCCTCCTTTGTCGATCTGAACCGGGCCGGTACGCCGCTGCTGGAGATTGTCTCCGAACCGGACATGCGCTCTGCCGACGAAGCCATCGCCTATCTGAAAAAGCTGCACCAGATCGTGGTTTACCTCGGCATCTGCGACGGCAGCCTGGAGGAAGGCAGTTTCCGCTGCGATGCCAATGTCTCGATCCGCCCCCTTGGCCACCCGGAATTCGGCACCCGCGCGGAACTCAAAAACATCAACTCCTTCCGCTTCATCAGGCAGGCCATCGCGTACGAGATCGAACGCCAGGCCGACCTGCTCGACGGCGGCGGCCGGGTCGTCCAGGAAACGCGCCTGTTCGACAGTCAGACCGGCATGACCCGTTCCATGCGCGGCAAGGAAGAAGCACACGATTATCGTTACTTCCCCGACCCGGACCTGGTGCCGCTGGTCATTGAGCAACCCTGGATCGACCAGGTCCGCGCCGGTTTGCCGGAATTGCCGGAGGCCAAACGCAGCCGCTTCATGACAGCGTTGGGCCTGTCGGCTTACGATGCCGAGATTTTGGCCGCCGACCGCAAGCTGGCCGACTACTTCGAAACCTGCGTGCCGCTGACCGACGGTGACGCCAAGCTCTGCGCCAACTGGGTGATGGGCGAAATCTCGCGCCACCTCAACGAAGAGGGCATCACGATCGACCACGCGCCGGTCACCGCCGAGAGTCTGGCCGGCCTGCTGAACCGGGTGCGGGACAACACCGTTTCCGGCAAGATCGCCAAGACCGTATTCGAGAAGATGTGGGCTTCCGGCCAGGGCGCCGATGCCATTATCGAGGCGGAAGGGCTTAAGCAGGTGAGCGACAGTTCGGCGATCGAGGCCTTGATCGACGAGGTGATTGCCGCCCATCCCGGCCAGGCCGCCGAATATCGCGGCGGCAAGGATAAATTGCTCGGTTTTTTCGTCGGCCAGGTCATGAAGGCCAGCAAGGGCAAAGCCAATCCCGGCCTCGTCAACCAGCTGCTCAAAGACAAACTTTCAGGATAAGGTCATGAATCAATGTGCTTTCGCAGCCGGCGGCAATGCCGGTCTTCGTCCGATTCGCTACCAGAACGGCGTGCTTTCCCTCCTTGATCAGCGCAAGCTGCCGGCCGAAGAGGTCTGGAACGACTACACCGACTACCTCGCGGTGGCCGAAGCCATTCGCTCCATGGTGGTCCGCGGCGCCCCGGCCATCGGCATCACCGCTGCCTTCGGCGCCTGCCTCGGCGCCCGTGATATTCAGGCCGAAGATTCTCATGACTTTGCCGAAGCATTCGAAAAAATCTGCGATGAACTGAATGCCACCCGGCCAACGGCGGTCAATCTGGCCTGGGCTCTCGACCGCATGAAACGGCTGATGCGCGCCAACCTCAACCAGCCGCCCGCCAATCTCAAGATCGGCCTGGAGTATGAAGCCATGGCGATCTTCGAGGAAGACCTCCGCATCAACATGGCCATGGGGCAGCTGGGACAGAAGCTGATCGCCGACCAGGCACGGGTGCTGACCCATTGCAATGCCGGCGCGCTGGCGACCGGAGGCTACGGGACCGCACTGGGCGTGGTCCGGGCAGCGGTGAATGCCGGCAAGCAGATTACGGTGCTGGCCGACGAAACCCGTCCCTTCCTGCAGGGGGCGCGGCTGACCGCCTGGGAACTGCAACGCGACCAGATTCCCGTCACCCTGATCTGCGACAACATGGCGGGCTATCTGATGCATCTCGGCGGCGTCGACTGCGTGATCGTCGGCGCCGACCGGGTCGCGGCCAACGGTGACGTCGCCAATAAGATCGGCACCTACAGCGTCGCCGTACTGGCCCGGGAACACAATATCCCCTTCTATGTGGCCGCCCCCTTGTCGACCATCGACATGAGCCTCAAAGACGGCTCCGAGATCCCGATCGAGCAGCGCGATAGCCGTGAGGTCAGCCACATTGCCGACCATCAGCTGTCCCCGGAAGGCGTGGGGTTCTTCAACCCGGCTTTCGACATCACCCCCGCCCGGTTCATTACGGCCATCATCACCGAACGGGGCATCGTCGAAGGGGACCTGGCCGCCGGCCTCCGGCAGCTGGCCGGCAAAGGATCCTGATGCAAAGACCGTCTCCGCAAGACTGGGCCAGCGGGCTGCAGGCCCGGGATGAAAAAGTCCTGGCCGCTCAGGCGAGCGATCTGGGCTTTGCCGAGAACCGCCGCACCGCGGCCAACCTGATTCTCCTTGACGAAAGGCTCAAGCAGCCCGAACTGCTGCTCGACATCGGCCTCGATGCCCTCACCGCCGCCGATCCGGACCTGGCGCTCAACAACCTTGAACGCCTGTCGGGGACCCTGCCGGCGACCTCTCTGAAAACCGTCCTCGAGCGTCCGGAGGCACGCCGCCGCCTGTTGACGATCCTCGGCGCTTCGCCGTTTCTGACCGGCATTCTCTGCCGCAAACCGGTTTTTTTCGAAGACCTGTTTCGCAACCGGGAGTGCTCAGTGGCCAAAAATGAGGCCAGCATGCTCGCGGAACTCCGTGAACGGGTCGCCGATTCTGCGGATTTCAGCGAGTTGCAGAAGGGCTTGCGGCTGTACAAAGCCCGTGAAATCCTGCGCATCGGCAGCCGCGATCTGTGCGGCCTGGCCAGCCTGGAAGAGGTCACCGCGGAACTGACCGATCTGGCGGCCGCCACTCTGCAGCGCGCTTTCGAGATCTGCAATCGGCTGCTGGCGGAGGAATACGGCCCGCCCCGCCTGGAAAGCGAAGAAGGCCCGCTGGCAGAGGAACCGGAATTCACTGTTCTCGGCATGGGCAAATTCGGCGGCCGGGAGCTGAATTTTTCCTCCGACATCGATGTGATCTATTTCTACACCTCCGACCATGGTCAGACGGCCGGCGTCGCCGATTCTGCCGGACAACCCCGCAACCGGATCCCCCTGCACAAGTACTACGTCCGCCTGGCGGAGTGGCTGACCCGGGCCATCGGTCAGGTCACTGAAGACGGCTTCGTCTTCCGCGTCGATCTGCGCCTTCGCCCCGAAGGCAACAGCGGCGAAATGGCCCACTCCCTCCAGGCGGCTGAGATCTACTATGAAAGCTGGGGCCAGAGCTGGGAGCGCTCGGCCATGCTCAAGGCCAGGCCGGTGGCCGGTTCGAAAGCTTTGGGTGAAAATCTTCTTCAGCGCCTCGAACCTTTTATTTACCGCCGCCACCTCGACTACGCCATGATCGAGGATATCAAGTCGATGAAGAAAAAGATCGACAACAGCCTGACCCGTGAGCGGGAGGGCGCGCTGAACCTGAAGCTCGGGCGGGGCGGCATCCGGGAAATCGAATTTTTCATCCAGGCCCTGCAGCTGATTTATGCCGGCAAGAACCCTGATCTGCGACAGCGGAATTCGCTGAAGTCCCTCGCCCTGCTTCGGCAGGAGGACCTGGTCACCCAGGACGAGTTCGAACAGTTGAGCGAAGCCTACCGCTTCCTGCGCACTGTCGAGCATCGTATCCAGGTCTACATGGAGCAGCAGACCCACAACCTTCCGGTCCGCAGCAGCGAACTGCGCCACCTTGCCAGGCGCTGCGGTTTCGAAGAGGAGCAGTCATTCAGCGAGACGCTGGATTGTCACCGGGATGCGGTCAACGGGATTTTCCGCGACCTGTTCTATACCAGTGAAGAGGAACTGCCCAGCCAAGTCAGTCCCGAGGTTGCCTTCCTGTTCGGTCCGGAAGCCGACCCGGCGCAGAGCAAGGATATCCTGGAAAAAAACGGCTTCAAACATCCGGAGTCGGCTTACGACAGCCTGCAGATGCTTCGCGAAGGCGGGCGGGGGCGCCTGACGGAACGGGCCCGCCGCGAGCTCAATCGCATCGTTCCGCTGCTGTTTCAGGAGGTTCTGGCCAGCCCGGACCCTGCCCTGGCCCTGCGCCACCTGGAGCAGTTTCTGATTGCCTGTCGCCGGGCCCGGGGCACCTATTATGCTCTGCTGGCGGAAAATCCGGCCATCATCAAGACTCTGGTTTCGCTGTTTGCCACCAGCAACTTCCTGTCCCATATTTTCATCCAGCACCCGGAAATTCTCGATTCCCTGGTCGCCGGAGATCACGCCACGATCGACAAGGATGCGGAACTGCTGCAGGCCGAACTGGATGAACAACTGGCCCTGGTTGACAACTATGAAGAGCGGCTCGATGTTTTACGCCGTTTTCGCAACGAAGAGTTTCTCCGTATTGCCCTCAACGATATCCAGGGCAATATGGCCCAGGGCGAGATCGCCCGCCAGCTTTCGCTGGTCGCCGAGACCTGTCTCCGACAGGCGCTGACCATCGCCCAGGAGGAACTGATCCCCCGCTACGGCAAACCCTTCTGTCTTGAAGGTGATGAAGCTTCTCATCCGGCCGCTTTCGCAGTCATCGGCATGGGCAAACTGGGCGGCATGGAACTGAATTACCATTCCGATCTGGACATTATTTTCGTGTTCGAGGGCGATGGCGAAACACGCCCGGTGGCAGGCACCGACGCCGACCGGTTCAAAGCGCAGACCAACCAGCAGTATTTCGCGCGTCTGGCCCAGAGGATCATCTCCGTGCTGACCCTGATGACCCGCGAAGGCGCACTCTATCAGATTGACACCCGCCTGCGGCCTTCCGGCAACCAGGGTCCCCTGGTCACCTCTCTACCCTCCTTCCGGTCCTATCATAATACCAGCGCAGCTCCCTGGGAGCGACAGGCACTGCTGAAAGCACGGGTGGTTGCCGGTGATGCGGAACTGGCAAGAGATTTGGAGACTCTGATCAGCGAAATCGTTTACGACAAGCCTTTGCCGGAGAACCTGGCTGATGAAATCAACCGCCTGCGCCAGCGGATGGAGAAGGAACTGGCCAAGGAAGACGAACAACACAGAAACATCAAGACCGGCCACGGCGGCATGGTCGACGTCGAATTCCTGGTGCAGTACCTGCAGCTTCGGCACGGCCGGGAGCACCCGTCGATCCGCGACCGCAATACCCTGGCTGCCCTGCAGGAACTCCAGGAGAAGAGACTGATCCGGCCCAACGACGGCAACCTGCTGGCCAGTGGCTACAAATTCCTGCGCCGCCTGGAGAACAAGCTGCGCCTGGTCCATGACCAGTCCATCAACGAACTCTCCGCCGAGCCCGACTACCTCGCCAAACTGGCTCGATACCTCGGCTACAGCAGTCCCTCCGGACGGCCGGAACAGGCGTTCCTCGATGAATACTCCGAGGTCACCCGGGATATTCGCAACTTGTTCGAACAGTATCTGGAAAAAGAAGGAAACCCCGGATCATGACTTTCTCAGTTCGGATGGCCACGGCAGGGTAGAATCAGAGTGACGAGTCCGGCGGAGCAAGTAAAGAAGGGGTCCGCGGGACATCGAACCAGCTGGTACAGAACGCCTTGCGTGGAATCCCGGCCCGGCGGCAGGCCTGTTCCAGGCAGAGCGCCTCGATCCGGTTGCCGAATTCGGTCATTGCCCAGCCTCCCGGCAATCGCCGACATTCCCTGCCATTAATTCCGCATCGAGCAGATGACGGGGCTGCACATTGCCCATTGCCCTGAGAAGGCTCTGGCGAATACCGGGGATGTCCCTGCTCAATGTCGCCACCAGGCGCTTCATGGCCTGCCGCTGCTGATCGGCCTGGCCACAGACCGGGCAGCTGCAGCAGACAATGGGATACCCGCAGAGGTCAGACCAGTCGATTATATCCTTTTCTTCCACATAAACCAACGGCCGGATCACTTGATGTCGCCCGCTGTCAGCCAGCAGCCGTGGGCTCATTGCGGCCAGCCGGCCGACGTAGAACTGGTTGAGCAGCAGGGTTTCAATCGCATCATCCAGATGATGCCCCAGGGCGATCTTGTTGCAGCCGAGCCGGTCCGCCAGGGTATACAGAACCCCTCGTCGCAAGCGTGCGCAGAAAGCACAGTAGGAGCTGCCCGGCCGCAGTTTCTCGTCGATGATGGTCTGGAAGTCGGCTTTTTCCAGATGATAGGTAAAGCCGTGGCGGTCAAGGTGTTCCCTGAGCAGATCCTGCCGGTAGCCGGGAAACCCCGGATCGATGTTGACGGCGATCAGTTCATAGGCAATCGGTGCCTTGCGTCGCAAGGCTTCAAGAGCGTGCAGGAGGGTGTAGGAGTCCTTGCCGCCGGAGACGGCGACAGCGATCCGGTCGCCGTTTTCGATCAAGCCGAAATCGCCGATAGCCCGCCCGACCCGTCGGCGGATCCTATTCGCAAGCCTTTCCCGGTTCATGGCCGAAACCAGGAAACAGACTCCCAGTTCGCCAGAGCGTAGTTCAGCACTAACATCTCCGAAAAAACGGTATCCAGCCACCCGTGATACAGCCTCTGCCCGCCGAGTCGCTGGAAAAAAACAATCTGCCAAAGACTATACAGGAAGGCTCATTCGTGATCCAGTGGTTCGCTGTGCAGGGCCTTCAAACCGAACCAGCTGCGAATGTCCTCGAGAACCAGATACAGGGACGGAATCAACAGCAGGGTAATGCCGGTGGCGAACATGATGCCGAAGGCCAGGCTGATCGCCATGGGGATCAGGAACTGGGCCTGGACGCTGGTTTCCAGGATCATCGGCATCAAACCGAAGAAAGTCGTCAGGGAAGTCAGCAGAATCGGTCTGAACCGACGCTGCCCGGCCGCCATGAGAGCGGCGAACAAAGTGGTGCCGCGGCGTCGCCGACGATTGACGTGATCGATCAGCAGCAGGGAATCGTTGACCACCACGCCGGAGAGCGCCACAATCCCGAAAATGCTGAGGATGCTGAGATCAAAGCCCATGATGAAATGGCCGAGAACCGCGCCGACAACGCCGAAGGGAATCGCCGCCATGATCAATAGCGGCTGCGAATAGCTGCGGAAAGGGATCGCCATCAGGGCGAAAATGCCGAGCAGCGCCAGCAGGAAACCGGTCTGCATGCTCTCCATCGATTCCCGGCGATTCTTGTCCTCACCTTCGGTGTCGTAGGACAGGCCGGGATAATCGGCAATCAGGGCCGGCAAATCGGTCCGCCGCAGTTCCTCGAGGACTTCCTCGGCATTGGCGACATGGCTGTCGACATAGGCCTCGACGCTGATCACACGCTTGCGGTCGCTGCGGTTGATGGTACTGAACCCGCGGCTCTCAGTGATCTCCGCGGCCCGATTGAGGGGAATCTCACCGCCGCCGGGGGCCCGGATTCTGAGTTTTTCCAGATCCCAAAGCCGCTGGCGGTGTTCCTCGGGGTAGCGGACTTTGACTTTCACTTCGTTGCGGCCTCGCTGCAGCCGTAGGGCCTCGGCGCCGAAGAAAGCGGCGCGCAGCTGGCGACCGAGTTCTTCTTCAGTGATGCCGAGCGTGCGCGCTTCCGGTTTAAGCCGGATCTTGAGTTCACGCTTGCCCAGCGAGTAGTTGTCGGTGATGTCGTGGGTTCCCGGATAGGTGGCGATGACCTTCTTCAAACGCTCGGATGCGCGGTCGAGCACGGCGAAATTTTCATGGGCCAGGCGGATATTGATGTTGGCCCCGAGGTGGATCAGGTTGGAGGTGAAGGTCAGGGTTTCCACTCCCGGGAGTTCGCCGATTTCGCTGCGCCAGCGCTCGGAAATCTCTGAAGCGGTGATGTTCCGGTCTTCGCTGGGGGTCAGGAACATGACCACGCTGGCCAGGTTGCTCCCGGAAGAGGATGCGGTTCCCCCCGGACCCCGGTCAAGGGTGGAGGCCCCGACGACCGCATAGATATTCCGCATGACCGAGCGGTCGGCCGACAGTTGGCCGTCGTATTCGCCGGCGACCTTCAGACCGGTCCGCACGATGCGTTCCTGGATCCGGGACGTTTCGGCAACGGGAGTCCCCGGGGCCAGTTCCAGGGCCACCCGGATGTCGTCGCCGTCGACCACCGGCATGAACCGGGTTTTGACGATACCGCCGCCGACCAGGCCGAGGCCGGCGATCAGCAGGACCCCGACAGCCGCGGCGACGGTAGCATACCGGTAGCGCAGACAGCGATTGAGCAGACCACTGTAGGGTCCCTGGACAAATTTATCCAGACCCGCGCCGAAGCCGCGCCGCAATCGGTCAATCCCGCCCAGCAGTCCCCTCGCCGCCGGCCGCGGCCGCCCAAGCGCCAGGTGAGCCGGCAGGATAAACAGACATTCGACCAGGGAAACCAGCAGGATGGCAATGACGATGGCCGGGATCACCATGATGAATTTGCCCATGATGCCGCTGACGAACAACAGGGGCATGAAAGCCGCCACCGAGGTCAGAATCGCGAAGATGACCGGCTGCGCCACTTCGATCGCTCCGTTCATGGCGGCATCCGGGAAAGACTGTCCGGTCTGCCGCTGCTCATAGATATTTTCACCGACCACGATAGCGTCGTCGACGACGATGCCGAGGGCCATGATGAATGCGAACAGCGAGAGCATGTTGATCGAGACATCCATGGCCGGCATGAACAGCAGGGAGCCGCAGAAGGAGATGGGGATGCCGAGCATCACCCACAGGGCCAGGCGAATCTCCAGGAACAGTCCCAGCACCAGGAAAACCAGTATCAGCCCGATCAGGGCGTTTTTCACCAGCAGGTCCTTGCGGCTCTTGAACAGTTCGGAGTTGTCGTTCAGGGTGTCGACGCGGATCGAGGTCGGCAGGTCGGAACGCTTCTCGGCCACAAAGGCCTTGACCGTTTCGGCAATCTCGGTCGGTTTCTGGTCGCCGACCCGGTAGACCTTGACCATGGCCGCCGGCAGGTTGTCGAAACGGGCGTACTGGTCGGTTTCCTCGAAGCCGTCCCGGATGGCCGCGATATCGCCGAGGCGCACTTCGCTGCCGGCGGCGGTGGTCAGGACCACCACTTCGCCATACTCCTGCCCGGTATAACGGCGCTCCTTGGTCCGGATCAGGATTTCGCCGCCGGGAGTCTTGATGGTGCCGCCCGGCAAATCGAGAGAAGCCCGCCGGACCCGCTCGGCAACCTCGCCGAGGGTGAGACCGTAACGGCGCAGCTGCTGCTCGGAAATTTCGATGGCGATCTCATAGGGCCGGACACCGCTCAGATCGACCTGGGTGATGCTCGGCATCAGCAGCAGGTCGTCGCGGATCTGTTCGGCCTGCTCGCGCAGGCTGCGCTCCGGCACTTCGCCGTAAACCACCACCGAGATCACTTCGCGGCGGTTCAGCATCTTGCTGATCACCGGTTCCTCGGCGTTCAGCGGGAAGGTCGTGATCCGGTCGACTTCGCTCTTGACGTCCTGCAGGACGGCATCGGCGTCGGCACCGGTTTCGAGTTCGGCAATCACCAGCCCGAAGCCTTCCGCGGCCTGCGAGGTCAGCTGCTTGATGCCGTCGAGGCCCGTCAGGCTCTCCTCGATCTTGAGTATCACTCCCTCTTCCACCTCTTCCGGTCCGGCACCGGGGTAAGCGACATTGACGGTGACCCGGTCGAGGTTGACCTCGGGAAAGACCTCCTGCTTGACCCGGGTGCCCATGATCAGGCCACCGACGATCAGCACCAGCATCAGCAGATTGGCCGCCACATGATTGCGGGTCATCCAGCGGATGGCCTGGTTCATGGCTTTGCCTCCGTCGGCTGCGGGCGTACCAGCATGCCGTCGGCGGCGCCGGAGAGATTGGTCAACACCACCTGCTCGCCGTCTTCCAGACCGGCGCCGATCAGCACCTCATCCCGTTCGCGGCGCAGAACCTCCACCGGCCGCAGCTGCAATCTGCGGTCACTATCGACCACCCAGACGGTTTCGTCATCATGCACCGCCAGCCGGGGAACAACCAAAACCTGGTCCAGGGATCGACCTTCGATCGCCACCTGTACGAAGGTTCCCGGAGCAAGCGGTCGGCCAGCCCTCCGACTGCCGGCTTTGAGGCCGAAAGGATCGGTCACCGACACCACGACCGACGCCATGCGGTTTTGCGGATCGACGTCTCCCAGCAGCCGCTCGACGCGACCCTGCCAGGTGTGCATGTCATCGCCCAGTTGCAGACCGATTTCAGCGGCAGCCCCGGTCCCTTGGCCGCTGCTGTCGGGAAGACGGAACCAGTCGATTTCCTCCAGGGGCAAGGGCACCATGATCTCGACTTCGTCGGTACCGGCCAGGACCGCAACACTGTTGGCAGTTCGGACATACTGCCCAACTTCGAGGTTTTCCGACCGGACGTAGGCATTGAAAGGCGCCCGCAGCCTGGTGCGTCGCAGATCGAGCCGCGCCTGCTCCACGGCAGCTTCGGCCGCGGCCAGGCCAGCCTCGGCACTGTGCAGCTGAGGTTCGAAAAGCACCAGCGGATTGGGCTTTTCCTGCGCGTCGGCAGCCAGTCGCTGCCATTCCAGTCGTGCCACCTCGGCCTGCCCGGCGATCCTGGCCAGTTCCAGTTCGGTCTGGGCAAGTCCGGCCCGAGCAGTTTCCAGAGCCAGGCGGTAATCGGTGTCCTCGATGGCGAACATCAGGTCCCCCTCGCGCAGGAAACCGCCAACGACCATCGCCGGGGAGACGTCGACCACCTCGCCGCTGACCTGCGGGGTCACGGC
>DATFJP010000127.1:0-5082 GCA_035269105.1 Desulfuromonadales bacterium | reverse complement strand
GTCTACGTTATCGAAGAACTCGACCCCTTTATCGAGGAACAGGTCAAAGCGATGGGCATCCAGGTGATCGGCAAAGAACGGATCCCCACCTGTGGCGAACTGACTCCTGGACGCCTCGAGCAAGCCTTGCGCGGCAGCCGGACAGAAGCCGCCTTCACACACGATGAAACACTGCCGGGCAGACCGCCCAACATGTGCGCCGGCTGCTCGCATCGAGGCGTCTTCTTCACACTGAAACGCCTGGGCGCTTTCGTCACCGGCGACATCGGTTGTTACACCCTCGGTTTCCTGCCGCCGCTGTCGGCCATGGACACCTGCGTCTGCATGGGCGCGGGCATCAGTAACGCCACGGGCATGATCAAGGCGCTGCCGCCGCAGGAGCGCAACCAGGTGGTTGGGGTGATGGGCGACTCGACCTTTCTGCACACCGGCATCAACAGCCTGATCGACATGGCCTACAACGGCGGACTCGGCACCGTGGTGCTGCTCGACAACCGGGTCACCGCCATGACCGGGCGACAGGAGAACCCCGGCTCGGGCTACACTCTGGCCGGTGTGGAGAGTCCGCCAATCGACCTGCAGGCGCTCTGCCGGGTGCTCGGCGTCAAGCATGTCGAGGTGATCGACCCTTACGATCTGGCGCAGACCGAACAGATCCTGCGCCGGGAGATGGAACGGGATGAATTGTCGGTCGTCATCGCCAGACGCCCCTGCATGCTCGACCGACGTCTCGGTCCGCAGCCGACCCCGGCCCTGGCGGTTATCGACGACCTATGCGGCGGCTGCAAAGTCTGCCTAAAGATCGGCTGCCCTGCTCTCTCCTGGCAGCAGGACGGCACGCCTACGAAAGCCCATATCGACAGCCAGCTGTGCAGCGGCTGCGGACTGTGCCGTCAACTGTGCCCACACGATGCGATTGGGGTTCACCATGAAAGATAAGGTGCGGAATATCCTGCTCGCCGGAGTTGGCGGCCAAGGCACCCTGCTGGCCAGCGAGCTGCTTGCCGAAGCCCTGCTGCTGGCCGGTTACGATGTCAAGAAGAGCGAAATCCACGGCATGTCGCAGCGCGGCGGCAGCGTCACATCCCATGTCCGTTACGGCAGCAAAGTGCTGTCTCCGCTGATCCACGAAGGGCAGGCGGACATCCTGTTCGGCTTCGAGCTGCTGGAAACCTACCGCTATCTGCCGATGCTGCGCCTTGGCGGAACCGTTTTAGTCAACACGCAGCGTATCCTGCCGGCGCCGGTGGCGGTCGGCGCGGCCGATTACCCTCAGGGGCTCGAGGAAAAGCTGCGCAGCGCCTGCCCCGACACGGACTTCATCGATGGGCTGAGCCTGGCACACCAGTCCGGCCTTTCCCGCACCGTCAACATCGTGCTGCTCGGTGCCTTGTCGGCGGCTTTGGATATGCCGACGGCCCTCTGGCGCGATGTGATTACCGAGAAGGTTCCGCAGCAATTCCTGCAGGAAAACCTGCTCGCTTTCCAGCTCGGCCGTGACGGCCGGGCAAGCTCAAAGGAAACAGTCTTCCAAGGAGGATGAACGATGCCCGACATTGAAGCCTTCATCGCAGGGTTCAAACGCTTTCAGAAAAACTGGCTCGGCTCGGACCAGACACTGTTCGACAGCCTGCGCCAGGGGCAAAGCCCCAAAGCGATCCTGATCGGTTGCAGCGACTCGCGCGTCGACCCTGCCATTCTCTCGGATTGCGCGCCCGGAGACCTGTTCGTCGTGCGCAATGTCGCCAACCTGGTTCCACCGTGCGAACAGGACTCCGGCCTCCACGGCGTCAGCGCCGCCCTCGAATATGCGGTCTGCCACCTCGAGGTCGAGCATATCATCGTCATGGGCCACTCGCAGTGCGGCGGCATCAAGGGGCTTATGGAGGGCATCTGTGAATGCTCGGAGCACTCGTTCATCGCCAACTGGGTCGGAATCGCCCAAAAGGCGAAGGAGAGGGTGTTGCAGGAATTCCCCGGCAAGCCTGAGGAGATGCAGATTCAGGCCTGTGAACGAGCTTCGATTCTGCTTTCTCTGCAGAATCTGATGACCTTCCCATGGATCGAGCGGCGCGTCGAAGACGGCCAACTGGCTCTTCACGGTTGGTACTTCGACCTCCAGGCCGGAACTCTTTCCGGGTATTCCCCGGCCAGCGGACATTTCGAAATTTTATCCTGAGGCAAGAGTTTTCCCCTGAATCCGGATGCGCAAGGGCGGTAAGCCTGCACTCTTTCGTTCGGATCAAGGCAGCAAACACAGGTTGCATTAAAGCCTGCGCGGCGGTTGGCAACGCCAAGATGATCGTCAGCTTCCTTATCTGCGAGCCTATTTCAGGACAGCCCGAGTTTTGAAGTTTCCGCCTGTTTGCTGTAAATTATCGGATGTGTCGATGACCTGGCGAATGAGCCTTTAGCAGGAATATGAACCATAACCACAGACCATCCGTACAACTGCGGGTCCCCTGTTTTTAATCAATGGAGGTTCTTACATGGACGATATCATTGGAGTCTTAGTTGTCCTGGTTGCAGTCTTTGCGCTGGTTTTTTTTCTCTTCCGCGGGAAGTAACCAAAAAGCGACACTCTTGATAAAATGACCCCGGACAAGCAGAGTGCGAAACCAGGGATCATAAATCGATAGGGCACGAACGCCCTCGTTCTGGGGAGATGTCGGGCAACATTCAGGATCTCGGCAGCGACCAGTTGTATTGGATTGCCAGCAGGCGCAGGATAATGACGGTGGCGGCGGCGAGCAGGGCGGCGGTCGGCCGCGAAGCGCCCAAATATTCCAGAGCCACCAGCAGAACGCTGCCCGCAAGACATGCCGAGGCATAAACCTCCTTGCGCAGAATCAACGGCACCTGGTTGGCGAGAACGTCGCGCACCACCCCGCCGGCGGTACCGGTCATCACCCCCATCAGGGCCGCGCCGAGAAAGCCCAGCTGAAAATCAAGGGCCTTGGTCGTGCCGATAACCACAAAAGTCCCCAGCCCCACCGCGTCGAGGATCAAGAGTTGACGCTCTACCGCCTGGAAGCGATTGCGGCAGGCGAACACGGCCAGGGCCGCTGCAATCGAAATGTACAGGTAGGTTTCATCCTGCAGAGAGAATGGCGGCAGGTCTCCCACCAGCAGATCACGCAAGGTGCCGCCGCCGACGGCCGTCACCAGGCCGAGCACCAGCACGCCGAAGAGATCCATGCGGCAGCGGACGGCGACCCAGGCCCCCGAAGCGGCAAAGGCGGCCGTGCCGATAAGATCGAGGACGTAAAGGACTGTCATGGTTGCTTCTCCAGAGCACAGAATATCGGTTCTGTGCAGGAAAGACAATTGTGCAAACGGGTTCTATCGAACAGGCGGGCCAGGTTATTGCCCGCTGGCCGAGGCCGTAAGCTACTCTGTCTGAAGACGGTTCAGAACCACTCTTCGCCCTGTCACGCCGAAGGCGTTGTCTCACCACAATAAAAACCGTATGCTATCGCGATTTGTTTGGGGTTATGATAGGGCCCTCACCGACCGGAGATAGCAATGTCGCGCAAACACCCCTGGCTGGTTCCCCTCCTCTTTATCACCGTTCTGTTCTACCTGAACTTTGTCGCCCGGATTGTATTGGCGCCTCTGGCGCCGGTGATGGAGACGGAACTTGGATATTCCCATGCCGGCACCGGAAGCCTCTTCCTGATGACCTCGCTGGGCTATTTCTTCGGCCTGTTTGCTTCCGGGGTGATCTCCTCCCGCTGGACCTTTACCCAGACGATCCAGCTCTCCGTCTCCGGCTTCGGCCTCTGCCTGGTCTGCATTGCCTTCAGCCGCGACTATTGGCAGATCGGGGTTCTCTTTACCCTGTTGGGCTTCATGGCGGGGCTCTACCTGCCGGCGGGCATGGCCAAACTGACCGAGCTGATTCCCTCGGCTCATTGGGGGTTGGGGCTGGCCGTTCACGAACTGGGTCCGAATTTCGCCCTGTTCCTGGTCCCGCTGCAGGCGGAAATTCTGCTGCGCTTTTTTGACTGGCACCAGGTCTTGCTGTTCCAGGGATTGCTGGCCCTGGGAATTGTTGCCGCCTATCGTTTTTATGCCGGCCAGGGCGGAAGCCGGGGCGTTCCACCAAAACTGAGCACCCTGCGGGACTTTACCCGGCAGAAGAATTTCTGGAAGCTGGTTCTGCTCTTTGGTTTGGGGGTAGGCAGCACGCTCGGGATCTACTCGATGCTGCCGGTCTATTTTATCGATCAGGGCATTGAACGAGAGCTGGGCAACAGCATGCTGTCGGCATCGCGGACGCTGAGCATTCCCGTCGTGCTTATCGGTGGCTGGCTGACCGACCGGATTGGCGTGCGCCGCTCCCTGATGATTATCCTCAACACAGGAGGGGTCCTGACTCTCTTCATCGGCGTCCTGCAAGGGTATTGGCTGTTTGTGCCGGTTTTTCTGCAACCGCTGTTTGCCGTCTGTTTTTTCCCCGCGGTGTTCAAGGCCATCGCCTTGTCGGTTCCGGCAGAGTTGAGAAATCAAGCCGTTGCCTACACGGTTCCCTTCGGTTTTCTGCTGGGGGCCGGTGTGACACCACTCGTCCTTGGCATGCTCGGCGATGCCGGCTTGTTCCAGCTGGCGTTTATTGCTCTGGGATGTCTGATGGCCGCGGGGAGCTTGCTGACCAGGGAGTTGGCGGAACAAGAGTCGCCTGCTGGTGTGTAAGATCACCGGTGGCACGCCGTACCGGTGCAGGCCCAGGAACCTGATGGTGGCTCTGGTGGGGTTGAGAATCGTGCAATTCGGCAGCGATTACCTGTAGGGCCTCGATGGCCTGCGATGAATCTTGGCGTGATCAACCTGTGGCAGATGAATCGCGCTTCTAATCAGGTTTTTAGCCTGGCGGCGATCTGCGCGACATGGCGTCCCTGGAAACGGGCAATGACCAATTCATTTTCACTGGGCTGCCGGCTGCCATCGGGACCGGCCAGCGTCGATGCGCCATAGGGAGTGCCGCCGGTAATCTCATCCATATTCATCAGGCGTTGTTCGGCATAGGGGACGCCGACGATCACCATGCCATGGTGCAGCAGGGTGGAGTGAAAGCTGGTG
>DATFJP010000126.1:0-17434 GCA_035269105.1 Desulfuromonadales bacterium | reverse complement strand
TCGGGCATCGCGGGAGCAGCACCTTCTTCCTGGGGTTTCTCGGCGATGCAGGCCTCGGTGGTCAGCATCAGACCGGAAACGGAAGCGGCATTCTGCAGCGCGCTGCGCACCACTTTGGTGGGGTCGATGATGCCGGCCTTGACCAGGTCGCCGTATTCATCGGTGGCGGCGTTGAAACCGTAAGCGCCGTCCTTGCCCCGGACCTCGTTGATCACGATCGAGCCTTCCTGGCCCGCGTTTGCCGCAATCTGGCGCAGGGGCTCTTCGAGAGCGCGCTTGACGATGTTGACGCCGAACACCTGCTCGCCGGTGACTTCGGTCTTGCCGACCGCTTCGATGGCCCGGATCAGAGCGATGCCGCCGCCGGGAACAATGCCCTCTTCCACGGCAGCGCGAGTGGCGTGCAGGGCGTCTTCGACGCGGGCTTTCTTTTCCTTCATCTCGGTTTCGGTGGCAGCCCCGACCTTGACCACGGCAACTCCGCCGACCAGCTTGGCCAGCCGCTCCTGGAGCTTTTCACGGTCGTAGTCGCTGCTGGTCTCTTCGACCTGGGCGCGGATCTGCTTGACGCGGGCCTGGATGTCGGCCTCGGACCCAGCGCCGTCGATGATGGTGGTATTATCTTTATCGACCACGATCCGCTTGGCAGTGCCCAGCATATCCAGGGTGGCGTTTTCGAGCTTGAAACCGACTTCCTCGGAAATCACCCGGCCGCCGGTCAGCACGGCAAGGTCTTCCAGCATGGCCTTGCGGCGGTCACCGAAACCGGGCGCCTTGACGGCAGCGATGTTGAGGGTGCCGCGCAGCTTGTTGACCACCAGGGTGGCCAGGGCTTCGCCTTCGATGTCTTCAGCGACGATGAACAGCGGACGACCCTGCTTGGCCACCGGCTCGAGGACCGGCAGCAGGTCACGCATGTTGCTGATCTTCTTGTCGTGAATCAGGATCAGGGCATCTTCCATGACCGTTTCCATACGCTCCGGATCGGTCACGAAATAGGGAGAGATATAGCCGCGATCGAACTGCATGCCTTCGACGGTTTCCAGTGAGGTTTCCATCGACTTGGCTTCCTCGACCGTGATGACGCCTTCCTTGCCGACTTTTTCCATGGCTTCGGCGATGATGTTGCCAATGGTCGCATCGCTGTTCGCGGAGATGGTACCGACCTGGGCGATTTCGGTGTGATCCTTGACCGGCTTGGACAGTTCTTTCAACGACTGGACTGCGACTTCCACAGCCTTGTCGATGCCACGCTTGATTTCCATGGGGTTGTGGCCGGCCGTGACCAGCTTGACGCCTTCACGGTAGATTGCCTGGGCCAGAACGGTCGCTGTGGTGGTGCCGTCGCCGGCAACGTCGGATGTCTTCGAGGCGACTTCCTTGACCAGCTGGGCGCCCATGTTTTCGAATTTGCCTTCCAGTTCAATTTCCTTGGCGACGGTCACGCCGTCCTTGGTGATCAGGGGGGCGCCGAAGCTCTTTTCCATCACTACGTTGCGGCCTTTAGGGCCAAGAGTGACCTTGACGGCATTGGCCAGCTTGTTGACACCTTCCAGAATTTTGGAACGGGCATCTTGCCCGAATTTGATTTCCTTGGCAGACATATTATTCTGTCCTCCTTGAGATAGACGTTTGACTGTTCCGGGCGAGCTTATTCGACGATGCCGAGAATGTCATCCTCGCGCATCATCAGGTATTCATTGCCTTCGATTTTGATCTCGGTACCGGCGTACTTGCCGAACAGGACCTTATCGCCTTCCTTGACATCAAGCGCCAGGACTTTGCCATCTTCGGTGACCTTGCCCTTGCCGACGGCAACGACTTTGCCCTGCTGGGGCTTTTCTTTGGCGGTATCCGGGATAATGATACCTGCGGCAGTCTTGGTCTCCTCTTCAAGACGCTCGACGATGATCCGGTCATGCAATGGTCTGATATTCATGAACTCTTCTCCTTTCCTCCACAACTTAGTGCTGGGGTTATATGGTTGCTGCATTGTCGACTGCAGAAATTGCGGCAGCCTGAGTCGCCACCCTCTAATGCGCAGGCGCAGACAGGCACGAAACAAGCCGCACCTTTTAGCACTCTCTCTGCTCGAGTGCTAAAGGCAGGCATAAATATAATCAGCCACTCTATTTTGTCAAGGCCTTTGACAGATTTTTTTTAATTCGGGCGGAAAACAGTGGCAGGAGATCAGGACGATTGCCAGGATGCCATTTCAGCCAACAGATATTCAGCCAATCGGGCGGCGAAGATGTCAGCCAGGCGGCTCTGGGCCTTTTCAAGTGTCTCGTCTGGCTTATCATCAATTGTTGCCAGGGAGGTGCCCTGCAAAACCGGCCCGGGCTGGAGGCTGTATCCCAGCGGGAGGACCAGCGTGATATCGTCGTCGAAGAAGCCCGCATCAGCTGGGCGGAATGGAATCGGCGCGTCGCCAGGTCACGGTTCTGGACGATGCGGTCACCTACAACCGTCAGACCCTGGATTCATACATGAAGCAATTCAATGTCGGCCAGCGAACCCTGCCCGATGTTCCTGATGCCCGCAACGAATTGTTCCAGACCTCCGGTCTGCCGGTGACGGCAAGGACCAATGAGGCCATTGCCAAAGCACGTCTTCTCGCCCTGGCCGGCAAATTGAACGCAGGCCTGGGAATCAATAAAGAGGTCTATAGGGTTAAAGCCGAAGATTAATTCCCCGAAGCGCCTTCAAGAAGCCATAAATAATCAAGGGGCCGCCGATGTTTCGGTGACCCTTTTTTAGACCAGGCCTTTTTTCTGCGCATAAAGGGTGAGATCGACCCGGTTTTTCACCCCCAGCTTGCTGTAAATATTATGGATATGAATCTTCACCGTCCCTAGGGATAAAACCAGTTTCTCAGCAATCTGCAGATTGCTGAGCCCGGTAGCAACCAGGCACATAATTTCCGTTTCTCTCTCGGTCAGGATGGTCGCCACCCGCCTTGCCCCAGCTTCCTTTCTCAGCATAAGCTCGAAAGCCTTGCCAATCGATTTCTTTTCCAGCCACTGGCCGCCAGCGGCCACCTTTTGAAGGCATTGCAGCAGAAGAGAAACCGGCATCGTCTTGAGGACCATTCCCTGCACGCCCAGGCGCAAGGCCTCGATTGTTTGCTGATCATTCAACGAATCCGTCAAAATAACGGTTTTCAGCAAAGCATGTTCATTCGAAAGGTCACTTATCAAACGAAGACCATCGTAATCCTGCAGCCGAATATCGACCAGCAGGATATCGGGGTCGTGCTCGTCGATCGCCTGACGTGCCGCCTGCGCAGTCTGGCAACATACCGCCAGGTCAATCTGGTTGACCGTCGAAAAAAGCTGCTTCAGGCCAAGCAGAAAAACCGGTTGGGCATCAGCGGCCACGATCTTGATCACCATGGAAAAACTCCGTAGATGATTGAAATCACGGCCTCAGTATGCCTAAAGTTATAGAAAAGTCAACTTTTGGCTAGATTGCCGCTCAGGAAACCAACCACTAGACTGTTACCAAATGAATGAAAGGAAGCAGCGTCATGGAAAAAAGAACTGCCAACCGATTCGAAGTCGAGGTTCCGGTGCATCTCGAACAGGGCTCGGGAGTTTCCCGGGATATCAGCCTTTACGGCATTTATTTTGTGACCGAACAGGGTTTCACGGAGGGCATGCCATTTCGCTTCAGCATCGAATTTAAATATGCCATCCCGGGACGTTCCATTCGTCTGGATTGCGAAGCGCACGTGCTCAGAGTTGAACCCCAGGGGAACATGGTCGGCATTGCTGCCTGCATCGATGAAGCAAGCAAGGTGACCGGCCGCGACAATCGGGGGAAGCAATTTTAATATTTGACCTCCACCCGGTAGTCCAGCACCGTCATCCCCTTGGCCGGCACCTCGATCTTCCACAATGCTGTATCGGCGGCAGCCTTTTCATGGGGATGACTTTCCTGCAGTATCCGCCAGTCGCCGGGGACCGGCTCGGCCACCGTCACGGTCACCGCTTCCTGCTTGGCGTTCTTGAGAACAATCTCGTAGGCGCTCTCGAACCGGTAGTTATAGCGGCTGTCGCCGCCCAGCTTGCGGAAATCGGTCTGCTTGCGGCTGGCGGTCACGTCGAAAGCGTCGCCCAGTTTCAGTCGCACACTTTCATTCTCCGGGGTGTGGTCGATGCGGTCCTCGCCGACGAACTGGGGCCGTCCGTCGCTGTCCTGCTTGTAAACCCGCACCACCCCTTTCGGCAAAGGCATGCCGAGCCGAGCCTGTTTGCGGTTTTCGAACTCGACGAACACACCGACCTTGAGCTTCTGCCCAAGATCACCGTATTGGCTGCGATAATACTGCGGACTGCCCTGCAGCCGGAACTCCTTGGCGACCGGCACTTCGGCGGCGTTCAGCAGGCTGACCTGCTTGGTCTGGTTGTCGCGGATGGTGGTCGGTCGCTGCAGGGTGTAGAGATGGTATTCCAACAGGCTTTCTTCCTGCATCTGCGGCGCCGCGGCCTGGACCATGGACTTCTCCAGCATCACATCCCGCCGCATCCTCATCTGGTCCCGCACCCGGTTGACGTCGCCGGCCACCAGCTGCAGCAGGGCATCGGGATAGGTGGTGCCGCTCTGGTTGGTCAGGGTCACCCAGCCGGACAGGTCGATGCTGCTGTCGTCCGGGCTGAGTTCGGCGACGTAATCGGCCCGCCAGGATAAACCTCCGGTCAGGTAGCTCAATTCCAGTTCCTGATGGCCGGCACCCCGGTTCTCCAGGTCGATGACCAGGGTCGGCCGATCGCGCAGATTTTCGGGAACGGAAGGGAACACCAGCCGCCCGGGAACACCGGTCTCGATCCGGTCGCCCACCTGCAAAACCACGCCATTGCTGGCGGCCAGAACCCGGGCCGTCTCAAAGCGGTCTTCGCCGGTTTCCGGATGGGTGCGCACCAGCTGCACCTCGCGACCGACATATTTTTCCAGCAGTTTACCGGGGGTCAGCAGGTCGAAATCGAAGTTCTGCTCCAGAATGGTCAGCCGGTTCCCGGCGTTCAGACTTCTCAGCAAGGCGGTTTCCGGGCGGATTTTGGCGCTCACTTCGCGCAGGGCCAGGGAAACATGGCCTTTGGGCAACGTCACCTGCCGCAGATCGCGCACCAGGGCCAGGTCTTCGTTGTAGATGGTGACCGCCACCTCCTGCTGATCGTCCAGGGTACTGACGGTTTCTTCAGCCCGAGCTTTCAAGTTGAGTAAAACCTGACAAGCAACCACAGAAAGAATCAATATTTGTTTTTTCATTTTCAATTCTCCCGGCAAAAAAAAACCGCTTCTTATTAACGCAGAGACGCAAAGTCGCTGAGAAAACGAACGCTTAAGCAGACATTCTTGGTTTGCAGTGGTTTGCTGGGTTTGAAGAAAACTGCTTTTTTTTGCTTTTTCATTTATAGTCCGCTCAGCGTCTTTGCGTCTCTGCGTTAAACGGCCTTGAACTGCTGTTTGCTTTTGATTTTAACAGAAACCCGGGAAAGAGAACTCAGGCAGGTTCCAGCCCGGCGAATTTGACCAGCAGCTTCTTCGGCCCGAAGCGGTGGAAATAGACGATCACCTTCTGATTTTCGCCCTGTCCTTCCACCCGGCGGACGGTCCCAACCCCGAACTTCACATGGCGCACCTGCATGCCGATTTGCAGACCATTCTCGGCATCCGGCACCATGCGCAAATCATCCTCGTCGGGGCCTGCCTCCTCCTGTGCAAGGGTCGCTTCCGGCTGGTCGAACAGCGAGGCCAGGTTGTGGCTGGCCGGCCGCTTAAGGCCGACAGCTTTGGCCTGGTCGAGGAACTCGGGGGGAATTTCCTTGAGGAAGCAGCTGGGGGGATTGAACTGGTAGTCACCATAGATCCGACGACGGCGGGCATGAGTCAGATAGAGCTTTTCCATCGCCCGGGTCATGCCGACATAGCAGAGCCGCCGTTCTTCCTCGACGTCCTCGTCAGCGCTGGCGGTCCGGCTGTGCGGGAAGAGGCCCTCTTCCATGCCGACCATGAACACCACCGGGAACTCAAGGCCCTTGGCGGCATGCAGCGTCATCAGGGAGACACGGTCCAGGCTGGGGTCGTAGGAATCGACATCGGTGATCAGGGCCACCTGTTCCAGGTAGTCGTCGAGGGTGCCTTCCCGGCCGTAGTGCTCCTCCATGCCGGCCAGCAGCTGTTCGAGGTTCTCGATGCGGCTGCGCGCTTCTTCGGTCCGCTCCTGGCGCAGCTGCGGACCATAGTCGGTTTCCTCGATCAAATCGGCGGTCAGTTGCGGATAAGGCGTGTCCTCCACCCGCTTCCGGAAAGCGTCGATCAGTTCCACGAACGCCGCGACCTTGCCGGCGGCGGCTCCCTTGAGGGCGCCCTGCTCGAGCGCCAGGCGGCAGGCCGGCAGGAAACCGCCGGCGTCGCCTTCATATTCGGCGATTTTGGCCACCGTCACCGCACCGATACCGCGGGCCGGAACGTTGATGATCCGCCGGGCGGATACGGAATCCGCCGGATTGGCGAGCAGCCGCAGGTAAGCCAGGATGTCCTTGACCTCCATGCGCATGTAGAACTTGAGCCCGCCGAACATGGCGTAGGGGATGCGCTCGTTGCGCAGGGCTTCCTCCAGCCCCCTGGACTGGGCATTGGTCCGGTAGAACACGGCGATATCCCGCAGCCGGTGGCCCTTGCGCTTCAGCTTGCCGATTTCACTGGCGACAAACGCCGCCTCGTCGCGGTCGTCGGGCAATGTCTCCAGGGTTAACCGCTCCCCCGCCGGATTGTCCGTCCAGAGGCTTTTCTCCTTGCGGCCGAGATTGCGGGCGACCACCGCCCCGGCGGCGTCGAGGATCGTACTGGTCGAGCGGTAGTTCTGCTCCAGACGGATGGTGGTGCAGCCGGGATAGTCCCGCTCGAAGTTCAGGATGTTGCCAATCTCCGCACCCCGCCAACGGTAGATCGACTGGTCATCGTCGCCGACCACGCAAAGGTTGCCATGGCCGCCGGCCAGCATGTGAATCAACTTGTACTGGACCTGGTTGGTGTCCTGGAATTCATCCACCAGGATATGTTCGAAGCGGCGCTGGTACTTGCCGAGGACCTCCGGATGTCCCTCGAACAGTTTGACGGTCATCAACAGCAGATCGCCGAAATCGAGAGCATTGGCCTGCTGCAGTCGCTCCTGATACAGCGCATACAGCCTGGCAATCTGCTCCGAAGCATAATCGTCGGTCGGGTAGTCATCGGGCCGGATTGCCTGGTTCTTGGCCCGATCGATGGCGGCCGCCAGAGCCCGCGGCTTGAGCGTCTTCTCCTCGATGCCCGCTTCCTTGAGCAGGTTTTTCAGCAGACGCTCCTGGTCCTGGTCGTCATAGATCGTAAAATGGCGGTTGAAGCCGAGGGCCTCGATCTCCTGGCGCAGGATCCTGACGCAGCCGGCATGAAAGGTGCTGACCCAGACCCCTTCGTCGCTGCCGAGCAGTTCCTCGAGCCGCTCCTTCATCTCGCCGGCCGCCTTGTTGGTGAAGGTGACGGCCAGGATATTCCAGGGCCTAACCCCTTGCTCCCGGACCAGCCAGGCGATCCGGTGCGTCAGGGCGCGGGTCTTTCCCGACCCGGCCCCGGCCAGCAGCAACAGCGGCCCGGAGCCATGCCGGACCGCCTGCTGCTGCATCGGGTTGAGTTGCGCCAGCAGGTCAGTCACGGTCCGACTCCTCAAGGGTTTTCGACATCAGAGCCCGATTGTAGGCCGACACCATGTCCCGGCGGGAAATAATACCGACCAACTGGCGATGGGTTTCGCGATCGACCACCGGCAGCTGTTCGATGTTGCGATAGCCGATCTTGCGCATGGCCTGGTCGAGATTTTCGTCCTGGTGGACAGTGATGACGTCGGTGGTTGCCAGTTCCTTGACGACCACCAGGTCCATCAGGGCCGGTTCGAACACCACCCCCATGAAGTCCTGCACCGAAATGATGCCGGTCAATTCCCCGTCGCTGTTCACCAGGGGGAAATTGGTGTGCTGAGTCGTTTCGATGAAGCGGGTGAACTGCCGCAGGGTCATGTACTCCGGGATGGCCTCCACTTCACGGACCATCACTTCGGCAACCGACAGGGACTTCATGATATTGCGTTCCTTGCCGGCCTCGAGATCGATGCCGAGCCGCGAGAGTTCCACGGTTTCCAGGCTGTCCTGCTTGAAATGGCGGGCGACCGCCGTGCCGATTACGCAGCTCAGCATGATCGGGATGATGACTTCGTAGCTGTCGGTGATTTCGAACAGCAGGAAAATGGCGGTCATCGGCGCATGCGTGGCAGCCGCCAGAAAGGCCCCCATGCCGACCAGGGCATAAGCCCCCGGTGCAATCTGCATCCCCGGCAGGAACTTGACGGCGAGATGTCCGAAGGACCCGCCGGCCACCGCGCCAAGGTAAAGGCACGGCGCGAAGAGTCCCCCCGGCAGACCCGACCCAAGGGTGATCGAGGTCGCCACCGCCTTGGTCAGGACCAGCGCCGCCAGCAGATACCAGGTCTGGCTGCCGAGCAGGACATCGTTGATGAACTCGTAGCCGTTGCCAAAAATCTGCGGGAAAATGCAGCCGATCAGGCCGACCAGCAAGCCGCCGAAAATCGGCTTGGCCAGGCGCGGCATTTCCAGGGCAGCCAGCCGGTCCTTGATGCGAAAATGTACGTCGATGAACATGGCCGCCAAGGCGCCGATCAGCAAACCGAGCAGCACGTAGAGCACCAGTTCCCAGGAACTGTTGACCACATAAGTCGGCGCATACAGTTCCGAGGTGTTGCCGAGCAGGGCCCGGGAGACGACCGTGGCCATGCCGCTGGCAATGACGATCGAGGTGAAGCTCGAGAGTTCGAAAGCGGCCAGCAGCACAATTTCCTGGGCGAAAAAGACACCGGCGATCGGCGCATTGAAGGTTGCCGCCACTCCGGCAGCAGCGCCGCAGGCCACCAATACCTTGAGACGGTCGCCGCTCATCTTGAACAGCTGGCCGAACTGCGAGCCGATCGCCCCGCCGATCATGGCAATCGGCCCCTCCTGTCCGGCAGAGCCGCCGGTGCCGAGGGTGATGGCCGCGCCGAAGCCCCGGGTGAAGATCGGCCGCAAGCGCAGTTTCGCACCCCGCAGGTTGACCCGCTCCAGAAAGGCCGAGAAGCCGCCCTTGAGATCATCGCCGAACCAGCGCAGCAGGGGGAAGATCAGCAGACCGCCGATCATCGGGAACAGGATGACGACCAGACGCTTGAAACTCCACTCCTCCAGCGAGAAGTCGAGCAGATGCTCAGTTTGGGTGAAAACTCCCCAGTGAATGAATTCGATGGTCTTGCGGAAAGCGTAATTGCCGAGACCGCCGAGCAGGCCAATCAACACGGCCAGAATGATCAGAAAGGTATTTTCACTGATATGCAGGTAATCCTGCAGGTTCCCGGTCAGCCGGCGAAAGGCGCGCAGGAACGTTCTGTTTTTGAGCCCAAAGGTCATGATATCAGCAAATCGTGGAGGAAAAAGGGGCCTGCATCATAGAACGTCGGGGCAGGGTCTGCAACCCGTATTCCGACCCGTTAGGGAAAAGAAAAATCTGGCTGTTTGAACCACCAAGACACCAAGGCGCCAAGAAATCTGGTTCTTTAAAAAAAGCAAAGACTTTTGAGTCAATAAACCCTGTGATGCTTAGAAGATCGCCCTTTTTCGGGATCAGGGCGTCAAATTCCGTTTTTTCTTGGTGTCTTGGTGCCTTGGTGGCCAAAGCCTATGCCCCCACCTTCTCATTGTCTTCCATCATGCAAAACCCGGTGTCATGAATGCCGTGGTCGCGGTCGAGGTACATGTTCTCCAGAACTTCTTCGAAGTTGCGGGCAACAACCCGTCGTTTGAGTTTGAGGGTCGGGGTCATCTCGCCCCGGTCGCTGGAGAAGTCGCGGGACAGCAAGGTGAAGCGCTTGACCTGGTTGAAGGACGGCAGATCGTGCTGCAGGCGGTCGATCTGCTGGCGGATCAGTTCCAGGACCTGCGGATGGTTGACCAGGTCGCAGTGATTGAGGAAATCGACCTGGTGCTTGCTGGCGTATTTCTCCAGGTTCTCGAAATTGGGCACCAGCAGGGCGGTCAGGAAGGGTTTGCGGTCGCCGAAGATGATGGCATTCGCCAGGTAGCGGTCACCTTTGAAGCGTTTCTCCAGCACTTGCGGAGCGATATTCTCGCCGCCGGCAGTGACGATCAAATCCTTTTTCCGGTCGGTGATGGTCAGGAAGCCGTCCTTGTCGAGTTCGCCGACATCGCCGGTTTTCAGCCAGCCATCGCGAAAAGTCTGTTCCGTCTCCTCGGCAAGATTCCAATAGCCGGGACTGATCGCCGGCCCCGCCAACAGGATTTCGCCGTCATCGGCGATGCGGATTTCCGTGCCGGGGAAAGCTTTGCCGACCGTCCCCAGCCGGAAATGGTCCGGATTGTTGGCGGCGATGCCCGAGGCGCTCTCGGTCAGGCCATAGCCTTCGTAGACCGGCACGTCGGCCGCAAAGAAGAACTCGGCAACGTCTCGCAACAGGGGCGCTCCCCCGGAGATGAAGTAACGGACCCGTCCCCCCAGACGCCTGTGCAGCCTGGTGAAGGCGAGCGGACTGGCCAGCGCGTTCGCCGCCCGCAGGAAGACGCTCGGCCGGCGGCCGGCCATAACCGCTGTCGTGTAGGCCTGGCCGATCTCCAGGGCGCCGAAAAAGATCTGCTGCTTGAGGCGGGAACTGGCCCGCACCTGCTCCATGATGCGCTGGTACATCTTTTCGTAGAGCCGGGGGACGCTGATGGCCAGGGTCGGCCGGACTTCGCGCAAGTTCTGCGGCACGCTGTCGATGCTCTCGGCATAGGCGATCACCGCCCCCTGGTGCAGCATCAGGTAATAGCCGTCCACCCGTTCGAACACGTGGGACAGGGGCAGGAATGACAGACAAACGTCTTCTTCGCCGATATCGAAAACCTGGGCGGCCGCGGTGATGCTGGCCAGGATATTGTCGTGGGTCAGAATAACGCCCTTGTGCCGGCCGGTCGTTCCCGAGGTATAGACCAGGGTTGCGGTGCCGTCTCCTTCTCCATCGGCCAGGCGCCGGTCCAGAAGATCGTCCTGCTCCCTGCTTTCCGCCTCCAGAAACTCGTCAAGGCGGATGAAGTGCGAATCATCCCGGCGCCCGTGGAACAGGATCACTTTCTCGAGGTCCGGCAGCTGATCCAGCTTCTTGACCAGAGCCCGGTCGCTGAACGGCGACTGCAGAAACAGGAAGCGACTGCCTGAATCCTGCAGAATATCGAGCAGGTTGGCGAGAGTCTCCGTCTGGTAGACGGGCACCGTCACTCCGCCTGCAGCCATGGTGCCGAGATCGGCGAAGACCCAGTTGGGACCATTGGGCGCCATGATTGCCACCCGCTCACCCGGCCCCAGCCCCATTGCCAGGAGAGCGCGGCCGAAACGCCTGGCCTGATCGACCATTTCCTGCCAACTGATGTCCCGGTATTGACCCTCCACCTTGTGCCGCAAGGCGGGACCTCCGGCAAAGTCCTTAGCCTTGTCGAAGATCATGCGCGGAACGGTTTCGGTCATGGCTCGCCTCCCTCTTATCTCCGGACTCAAACCCTGTCAAAACATGGGTTCCCGGCCTGCCGTCCTTTGCTCAATATATGTTCCATCCTACCAGAATTCCTGAAAAACGGGCTGCCCGGCAGGGAATCTGTCGCCGTAAAAACAAGCCGGTTCGCATTTTAAGCACCCGGCTGAGGGTCTGCGCAAGGGGGCTGCGGACAGGAGGGATGGATTCAGGAAAGAATATCAAGCCAATTCGACAGACCCTGCATGATCATTTCAATCGAATAGGTTCCCACGATCAGGGCGACGATCCGGCCGGTGATCTCGAAATAACGTTCGACCAGGGGTTCATTGCGGGTGCGGACGATGTCGTGCACCCATTTCAGGCCAAGCATGATGAGAACCACCAGAACGACCGCCAGCAGGATTGCGGAAATCGCCAGTAACGGCGTCATGAGCTGCCCGGCGAGGATGGACGCACTGACCGTGGCCGGGCCGATCATGATCGGCATGGCGATGGCGCCGGCGATATGTTCAGGCTTGCCGCGCAGATTTTTAAGAGCATCGGGGCCCTTGAACACGAACTGAATGCCGATCAGCAGAAAAACGACACCGCCAAAGATCTGGAATGAAGCGAACTGCACCTGCAGCAACTTCTGGAAAATAAACTCGCCCAGCAGGGCAACGATGACGAAGACCCCGGAACTGATCCAGGCCGCGCGATACAAGATGCGGGAAAAAAGACGAAAATCGAGTTCCTGGACCAGGTCGACCAGGTAGACGATCAACAGGAAGGGGTTGAGCAGCATGAACAGCAGCAGAAAGGATTTGACGAAGGGGTCCAATGACGCTCCTGACCAGCCTGAAGAATCTGGCGCCTTCACGCCAGCTTCTCCGGCTTTCTCCTGCCGGAATTTTCGGCCACACCGGGCCTGTCGCGGACAGGAACCAAGCATAGCAGGCCGGGTTTCCGGCAGCAAGATCAATGGTCAGGGGGATAAAAAATTCATTCTCTCAAAGCTCAACGGTTGGCGTTCATTTTGCGCAGTTTCTTGCGCAGGCGGCGCTCAGCTTCTCTCTGCTTGCGCCGCTTGCGCTCGCTCGGTTTTTCATAGCTCCGGCGATTGCGCAGTTCCCGGAACATGCCGTCCTGTTGCAGCTTGCGCTTCAATTTCTTGACAGCATAGTTGATGTCGTTGTCGCGAACCTGGATTTCCATAAATTCCTTTCTCTCTTGTTCAGAGTGTTTTGTACCAGACGTTCATGCTCTCCAGCTTGCCGGAAATCTGGGTGTTGTTGGTCAAGGTCCCAGCGTACTGGTAGCCGTGCTTGGCGAAGGTGATGTTCATGCCGCAGGAGTAGGCCCTGGCTATGGTATAGGCGGTCTTGATGCCATTACTGCGAACCTCGACCTCCATTCTGTCCAGAAGATAGGTGGCCAGGCCCTGCCCGCGACAATCGGGGCGGGTTGCAAAATCGGTCATCTCGACATTCTGGCCGGGGGCATCGATTTCCGCCGAAGCCAGCGCAATCAGCTCATCGTTCCGCAGGATGCCGTGATAAACCACATTTTCATCCATGGTTTTGGCCAGGTAGCCGGGATCATTGATCGGAAAAGGATAGGACTCGAAGACCTGCCGGTAAAGATCCGCCATGGCATCCACATCCTGCTTGCTCATGATCCGACAGGTCATGCCCGGCTCCGGGACCGGGACGTCCAGATCCTCGACCTGTCTTTTGCCGGCTGCGGCGAGTATTTTTCTGACCTTGACCGGTTCCCTTTCGGTCCGGCGGCCCGCCTCAAGATATTTACTCAGGAAAAAGCCGTCCTCCTCGCCGTTGAATAAACCCGGCACTTTCGCTTCTTCGCAGAATCCCTGCTTCAGGAACTCCTGGCGGCTGAACGCAGGGGCCTTGGCAAAAATCTTGGAATAACCTTTGTCGGCAGCCAGCCCCATTGCGTAGTCAACGACATGGGGGCTGTCCTGGCGGTTGATTTTCATCAGGTAGGCCCGATCATTGCTGCTGCCATGCTGAATCAGGGATTGCCCATAGGCTTCAATTTGGTCAGTCATTTTCCTCTTCGCTCCATTCGTTCGTTGCTTGCGGGGGTAAGGGATATCGTCTGATCGTGGTCCGCCAGCAGTTTTTCGATGCCGGTGGCACGATACTCGGCTGCTCCCTCGAGGTACAGTTGCAGGTCGCATTCGCTGCACTTGCGGTCGCAAAAAATCGGTTCATAGCTGGCCGGTTCCTGGTAAGTGGTAATCACGCCTTCGTAGTTGCGCAGCACGACCTTGTTGGTCGACAGGGAGATCAAGTAGTTCGGATTCAGCGGGATCTTGCCGCCGCCGCCCGGTGCATCGACAACATAGGTCGGCACGGCAAAGCCGCTGGTATGGCCGCGCAGACTTTCCATGATTTCGATGCCCTTGCCGACCGGGGTCCGAAAATGGGACAACCCTTCGGAAAGGTCGCACTGGTAGAGGTAATAGGGACGCACCCGGTTCTGCACCAGCTTATGGACCAGAGACTTCATGATCCGCGGGCAGTCGTTGACGCCGGCCAGCAGCACGGTCTGGTTGCCGAGCGGAATGCCGGCATCGGCCAACCGCGCCAGGGCCTCCCGCGAGGAAGCGGTCACCTCCCGGGGATGGTTAAAATGGGTATTGAGCCAGACCGGGTTATGTTTTTTCAGCATTGTCACCAGCTGCTCCGTAATACGGTAAGGCAGAACCACCGGGATGCGGCTGCCGATCCGTACCACCTCGACGTGGGGGATTTCCCCCAGTTCGGTCAGCAGCCAGTCGAGGACCTCGTCGGAGAGCATGAGCGGATCACCGCCCGAGAGAAGGACATCGCGAACCGCCGGATTGCTGCGAATATACTCGAGACCGGCTTTCATTTCGGACTTGCCGGGCAGTGAATCGACATCACCGACCTTGCGCTTGCGGGTACAGTGCCGGCAATACATGGCGCACACATTACTGACGTGAAACAAAACCCGGTCCGGATAGCGGTGGGTGATGCCGGGGGCCGGGCTGTCCTGGTCTTCGGCCAGCGGGTCGGCCATGTCGTTCTGGTGGATTTCCAGTTCCGCCGGGGCCGGAAAGGCCTGCAGAAAAGTCGGGTCGTTCTGATAATCCTCGGCATTGATCAACGACAGATAATAAGGCGTGATCGATAACGGAAACTTTTTAATCGTCAACTCGATTTTCTTGCGCTGTTTTTCTTCCAGCTCGATGCCGAGCAGTGTTTCGAACTGGTCCACGGACTTGATGCAGTTGCGCATCTGCCACTTCCAATCGGTCCATTTGGAAAGTGCGACTTTGCCGACGGACATGCGATCGGCGATCTCCTGCTGTGCATTCGAAAATATAGGCATGGGTTTTCCTCTCGAGTCTCTGCAGCTAAATGACAATAAAAAAGGCCAAGAGTATTTCTTGACCTCATGAAACAGCCGGAAGTCCTCCGACCCCTTCTGGGCCGGCTATGTTTTCTTTTTCTCTGCGAACTCTCCGTGCAGCAAAGGGTCTGTCTCCACAAGAGTTGTCGTTTTCAGGGAATCCGCTTCCAGCAACAACGCGATTTTCTCCAGAGAAAGCGCAATGGACACCTGCTCGCTGTCAGGAAGCTCCTGCAGCACCGCGGCCAGTTTCTTCTGCAGCGAGGGCGGCGCCGAACTGACCAGGTCCCGCCCCTTGGCGCTGGTTTCGATGGAAACCGTGCGGCGGTCCAGATGACTGCGGGTCCGGACCACCAGTGCCTTCTGCTCCAACCGGTCCAGTATGCCGACAAGGGTGCTCGGGCTGAGGCAAACCTCCTTGGCCAGCGACGAGGCGGTCATGGGGCCCTGGTTGCTGATCGTCATCAGGCAGGCCAGTTGGGGCCCGGTAATGTGATGCTGCATCGAAAGCTTGCGCGAGTGCAGATCCACAGCGCGGATGATGCGACGCAGGGAGTGCAGGATGCGCAGATCATAGCCGGCCAGGCCGACCTCTGGATAAACGGTATGAATCTCTTCTTCGGCGGCACCTCCTGGTTGATCGAACATCTGGAGGGGCTCCGATTCGGTTTCGGTCATATTCAATCCGAATTTCGTTTCAGTGGAAATAATTTGAACACGAACGTTTCTACCACAAATAATTCCGGCCGTCAACAGCGGCCAAAGATTTATCCCCCACGCCGACGCCGGAGACGATCTCAGTCACCGCTTTTCGCAGGCAGATCCGGGTGCTTCATCCCTTAATTCGTTTCCATCCGGAAACGGTTCTTTTCCCCCCTGGCGGCGTCAATCTGCAGGCTTGCCTGTACGGCGTACCGATGTACGCCTCCATGCAAGCCCTTGATCTCCTTGCCAGGACGGAATGTTTTCTTTTATTTGGCCATGGTTTGGACAAGACGGGCAGATATCGTGCTCAAGATGGAGGTTTGGCGTTTCCAGCGGCCTCCAGAGGTGTGGTGAAAGTAAAAACACTCCCCTCTCCCGGCTGGCTACGAACCGCAATCTCTCCACCCATCAGTTCCACCAGCCTTTTGGAGATCGCCAGTCCGAGGCCGCTGCCCCCGTGAGGGCGTTGCCCCGAGGAATTGATCTGACTGAAGCTCTGGAACAAAAGATGCTGCTTATCTTGCGGAATGCCGATGCCGGTATCGGCGACGGCAAATTCAAGGTCATCCCCCCGGGTCCTAACCGAGACCCTGACCTTGCCTTGTCTGGTGAACTTAAGGGCATTGCTCACCAGGTTCGTCAGTACCTGGCCGAGACGGGTCTCATCTCCGACAATGATCGCAGGGACCTCCTTCGCAATCGCCTTTTCCATTTGCAGGCCCTTGTTGGCCGCAGCCAGAGCGAACAGCTCCACCACCTCGTTCACCCGGCTGCGCACGTCAAAAGGCTCTGTTTTAATTTCAATTTTTCCGGCTTCGACGCGGGAAAAATCCAGGATGTCGGAAATCAAATCCAGCAAGGTCTCGCCGGCCTTTTCCGCCATTTGGAGTAGATTGCGATGTTCGGGATTTTCGTCGACCTCCTGAAGATGCTCCAGCGTCCCCAGGAAAACGGTCATGGGGGTGCGGATCTCATGGCTCATGTTGGCCAGAAATTCGCTCTTGGCACGCGTCGCTGCTTCGGCGGCTTCCCTGGCCACCTTCAGTTCCTGCTCGGCCTGCTTCAGATCATGAATATCCGTTGCCGTACCGAACCATTTGATGATGCGGCCGGTTTCATCATGAACCGGAATGGCCCGACTCAAGTGCCAGCGAAACGAGTCGTTGGCAGAGTGGATCCGATGCTCCATCTGGTAAGTTTCCCCTTTACGAAAAGCTTCCTGCCAAGCAGCCACGGTTGCTTCTTTATCCTCGGGGTGAACCGCGGGAACCCAGTTCCAACCGCCATCGGCCTGCTGCGAAAAACCTTCAAATTCCTTATAGCGCTGATTTAAGTAGTCGACATTCCCTTCGGAATCCGCTGTCCAGACCAACTGGGGCAAAGCATCCGCAAGCTGTCGGAAACTTTGTTCGCTCTGTCGCAGATCTTTCTGCGCTTCTTTGCGTTTCTGCAGTTCCTCCTGGGCATTGACCCGCAGCCTGTCGAGACGGGAGAACACATCGCCGATTAACCAGACGCCGACCAGCATCAGGCAGGAAATCATCAGCGCCACACTCTCGGCGATGGGGTCGATCGCAATGCCGTCGGTCAGAACCCCCTGGACGAACGACGTCAGGCGGCGGACCCCCATCAGGAACAGGGCCGTGGCAATGAAGACCCAGGCCCAGACCCGGCCGGTCTTCCTGATCAGGTTCAAGGCCAGACCGGCAGCACAAAATTGCAGAATGATCGAAATGA
>DATFJP010000125.1:0-4966 GCA_035269105.1 Desulfuromonadales bacterium | reverse complement strand
ATATAGCGGTTTTCAAAATTGTCGGTGAAGCCTCGCTGTTGCTGCTTGACAATCTCGTCAAGCGTTGCCTGTCTATCCTCCGGGTGGACAAATTCCATAATATCTTTCGAAATGAGTTCTGCTGCCGTATAGCCAAGTGTTGCTGTGAAGGCAGGATTTGTTTTTAGAAATCTGCCGTGGGGATTGGCAATGCACATCAGGTCGGTCGACGTCTGAAAAAATTTGAAAAATTGTTGCCGTTCCGATTGCGCCTGCTTGCGCCTGGTGATGTCTGTCAGGGTCCCGGAGATGGCCACGGTCCTGCCATTCTCGAGGATGGGTGCCTCATGGACCTCAACCCATAGCTTTCGGCCCTTTTTGCCAACGCACTCAACCTGGTAAGGCGGCTGGCGTTGGCCGGTATCGATCGCCCGCTGGGTCGTCAGAAGTCCGTCCCTGTTTACCGGATTGTCGGTCAAAAAATCCGTCCATCGCACCAGGGCTTCTTCGGGGTCGCAATCAAAAAACTGCCGGGACTGGGGGCTGACGTAGGTGAGAACATGATCTGCAGTGTGCATGTAAAAAAGGTTGGTACTGTTATCGACCATGAGCCGGACCTTCTGTTCTGCCTGCCGCAGCCTTTCCTCGGCCTGCTTGCGTGAAGTGATATCCTGGAGATAACCACTCCAAACCACAGGTTCATCCGGTTCGGCCGGATTGGGTTTGGAGTTGACCAAGAGCCATTTCAGGTGTCCGGAGGGTGTGATAATCCGGACCTCCGACAGAAATTCTTGCCCGGTTTGGTTCGCGGTCACATCTTGCTGGTGAAAGCGGGCCACGTCATCAGGGTGAACGATATCCCAGACCAGGCTCATGTCCTTCAGGAGGGCGTCAGGGTCGAGCTCCAGAATTTCGCGGCACGGTCCCGGGGCCACATAGAGGAAACGGCTGGTGCCATTCGGCGCCAGGACAGAATCATAGAGCATGACCGGCAGGGTATTCGCGATGCGCTCGTACCGCTGCTGGCTTGCCAATAAAGCTCTTTCGGTTCCGGAACTGCTGATGCTTTCCTTGTGCATCTTTATCTTTTCCTGAGAGTGCCGCTCATTTAGCGAGTGTTTGTTTTGGCTATACTTTCGAATCCTCCTAGGTCATCTCAAAATGGCAACCCTTCAGTCGACAGGCCCAGACAGCCGTTCAACTTTGACATTCATATTGAGCAGCGCAACCGGGTCGCCAAATTGTGTGTAGATGGCGACGTCGGCGGCATCACGACCAAAAGCGGTCGCAACCCGGCCGCCCTGCAAATCGGCTTGGGTTGGATCGAAAGTGTACCATCGATTGCCTACGTAGGCCTCGAACCAGGCATGTAAATCCATCGGTTCCAGTGACTCAAGATAGCCCACCACCATGCGGGCCGGTATCGATAGCGCACGGCAGCAAGCGATGCCTAAATGCGCCAAATCCCGGCAGACTCCGCTTCCCAACTGATTGACCTCAGTGGAACTGACGATCTGCTGTCCGGTACCAGGCATGTAGCGTATTCTGTTGCGGATGTAATCAACGATTGCCGCGCATTGGTCGTAACCGGCTTTCTGACCGGCCACCAGCGAAGCGGCCATTTCCGTGAAACGGTCCGATTCACAATATCGGCTCGGGCGAAGGAACGGCAATGTCTCATCAGGCAGCTGCTGTACCTCGACAAACGGCGCCCCCGGGGCCGTGTCGGAGGCGTCCGCGGTTTCCACATCTACGGATGTCCGCACTGAGAAATGTCCGGCTGGTGCGACCAGCCGCTGACACAGGTTGCCGAACGAGTCTGTAAATTCCACAACCGGCACGCTTGGCGACAAAACGTATTCTTCCCTGGCAATCCACTGCTGCCACCCACTCCGGGGCCGCAGCATGAGCAAAAAGGGCGTTGGAACCGAGATTTGAAATTCAAGAGAACAGGATGCGGTCAGCCACATGATAATCCTTTGCACGCTGAGGTACGGCGCTTTCATTGACAGTTGAGAATAGCTATTGGCGAGCATTGTTTCCACATGCAAGCATGTTTTTATAGAGACAGTCAGGATTTTCCTCAAAGTTTGTATTCATGCTTCCAATCTGAGAACTACTCTAACACGCCGCCGGCCTTGTTATTTACATCGATTTTTCATTTCCGCCCCGAAGAACCTCTTGGGTTTTTTCCCCGAGACCGTGCCTATAAAAAGGCTTTTGAATAAACTGGAGGCCCTTGTCCCGAACTCCGTGATGAGCGATGGCGTTGGCCGTATATCCCGACAGGTAAAGGCATTTAAGCTGGGAGTTGGCAGCCTGCAGCCGCTCCGCCAGTTCACGGCCGTTCATCTCCGGCATCACCACATCGGTCAGCAGCAATCGAATCTCCTGGCCATGCTGCTCGGCGAGAGCCAACGCCTCTGCGGAATTAGGAACGGACCGAACCTGGTAGCCAAGATTCTCCGAAATCCTCTCCGTTAAATTCAAGACCAATTGTTCATCCTCGACCAGGAGGATCAATTCTCTCTGCCCTTTTTCTAAAGCTTCTTCGGCCTGTATGCTTTCCGGAACGTCCTTTCCCGCATAGCGCGGCAGGTAGAGCTTGAACGTCGTGCCCGTGCCAGGTTGAAAGCCAGTTTAAAGGATATTGCCAGCATTTATCAGCCTCTCACAGATCTTCGAAGGGCTGCCGGGGTGAAGCAGACATATGACCCGTAGAATACTTCTGACCCCTGACCATAAAAATAGCGGGACAAGAGAAAAGCCACCTGCAACGGTGCAGATGGCTCGAATGTCGAAAATAACCGCTCCCTGGGGATGAGGCCAGCTTCAGTCGTTTCGGCACTTTACGATTTTTTTATCGAAAGGTCAAAATCCGTCTGCTCGCGCAGAGATTCTGCTGGGCATGACTGGCCGATGCCAGATCATCGCTGCCTCTGTCTTGAGGCTTTTTCCCGCTCTTCCCCGGCAGGTGGTGTATTCTCCTTGCTGCTATCATTCCCGCTTTCTCACCAAGATTCTGACTTGCTCCGGCGCAAAATCCGCCACCTCGATCTCCGGGGGTAAAAGCAGGTGGGCGCTGGTAATAGGATAGGTCTGCCGCCCGAACCGTGTCAAAGTTCCATCGAGTCGGATGACGAGTTCCTGAGGTCGGACTTTGAACAGATTCCGCTTTTTCCCGCTCAGGCTTACCGCCACACGCTCCGGAGTTACCTCGTTCAAAATGTATTCATCCGGGATGTTCTGCACTTCAATCGGGATCTCGTAGGTAACCGTTTCCAGATCCGCCCCGGCAACGATGAATAGCCAAAGCGTAGCGGAAATCAGGATGCCTGCCACTCCTTCCAGGAAAGCCCATCGATAAGAGTTCTTCCGAATTGCAAAATCGGCGGTAGAGCCGAAACGATTCCCCAGAAAACCGTCAACTTCAGCCATCAGGGCTTCGAGATCGGAAAGAGGCGACAACCGCCCCTCCCTGGCGAAGGAGACCTGTCCGGTTTCTTCCGAAACGACCAACACGATAGCATCCGTCCTTTCGGAAAGCCCCAAGGCGGCTGCGTGGCGGGTGCCCCTCTCGCGGAGGAGGTCCTCCTGTTCCGAGAGCGGAAGCCGGCAGCCGAAGGAGTGGGCCCGTCCATGCTGGATGATCAGGGCGCCATCATGACCGGGCGAGTTGGGGTCGAAAATACTCAGCAGAAGCGGTGGACTTATTTTCGCATCCAAGGGGGTTCCCTCGGAAACAAGGCCTGTGAGAGGCTCGTTTCCAGCCAGAACAATTAAAGCCCCGGTTTGAGAGCCGGCGAGACGTCCCAGCACATTTTTGAGAATGTCGCGCAGATCGGCAGATCCTGGCCCGACCCGTCTCGATTTACCCGGCAGAGACACAGGAAGCCGCTCGAGGATTCGGCGGATTTCTCCCTGGTAGACCACAACAACGACTAGGATAATGACTGCCGAAATTCCTTGCAAAATCCAAACTGTCAGCTTCAAACCCGCCTGGTTGGCAAGGAACATCAGCAGAAGAAAGGCGAACAAACCGATGCCGACCTTGTTGGTGCGCATCGTCCGCAGGGCGTGCAAGCCGAACCAGATGAGAACGGCAGCCAACACGATGTCAAACAAGTCTTGCCAGCGGATGTCCTGCAAAAGGGTCAGATAATCCCAAACCATAGCGAACTCACTTGTCTCCTCAAGAAGAGTTTATTTCGCCGATCCATTACTGATTTTTCCGGAAAAACTTGGGGTTTGCTTCGATAAAAGACAAAATCCATTGCTCAAGGAATGACTTCTTGCCGGCTGTTTTCAAGTAGCCGTAACCCATGACAGAAATAACGATGGCCCCCAAAATATCTACGATCAGGTCCCACATGGTGTCGGTTAGTCCGGAAGGATCCCCCCACATCGGCTTTTGCATGTTCAGCCCCCAAAATTGGTCCATCGAAAACTCGAAAATCTCCCAGAGAGCTCCAATTCCCACCCCGAACAGAAAAGCAAAGAGCGCAACAAAGCCCGGGGCCATGTGCAAATCGATTTCTTCCTTTTCATTCAGAACATACACCAAAAGAAAGCCGACGATTCCCAGCAAGACCCCGGAAGCGGTATGCAGGACCAGATCCCACCACCAGAACCGAAGGTAGTACCCCCGTACTTCACCGAGAAACAGCGAACCGAAGACAAACAGAGTGGCAAGACATTCGAATTCCGGTGGGATAAAAACCTGGAAACGTTTTCCCAGCAGGAAAGGAACCAGAGTTATAACAACGACTGCGAGCGTGGTGCCGGCCGTTAACCACTGCTGTTCCCAGAAAGCCAGACCTGCACCAACCAAAAGGATGGCCTGCAGGCTCATCGTCAGTCGCTTATGGATGACTTTCTGCGGCATAAGCACTTTCTCTGTCCTGTCTGGAGTTCACCGGAAGAGGTTGGTGGCAGCTTTGACCGGTCCAGAACCTGTCTCCGTCCTTAAAGCTATTCGCCTTCGGCT
>DATFJP010000124.1:0-9562 GCA_035269105.1 Desulfuromonadales bacterium | reverse complement strand
TCGGGGCTGGAGGAAATCGGCATAAGCACGGCCAATGCGCCAGGCGATCTCCTCGTTCAATTCATCCGGAATCCGCCCGCGGATATCGTAGGCCTTGAAGCATTTAATATTCATAACAACCCGTTCCGAATCCCATTTTCGCCTCACCGGCCATACTCGTCGCTGAAACGCTCGATATCTTCCTCAATCAGCTGGTCGCCGGTCTGTACTTCGATGATTTCCAGCAGGTCTTTGCCAGGATTTTCCAGGCGGTGCTTCTCGCCGATCGGGATATAGATCGATTCGTTGGCTTCTCGCTCGAACGTCATGTTTTCCAGAGTGACCCGGGCGGTGCCGCGGACGACAACCCAGTGTTCCGAACGAAACTGATGACGCTGCAGGGAGAGGCTGGCCCCCGGGTTGACGGTTATCCGCTTGACCAGATAGCCGTCGCCCCGGTCCAGTCCTTCGTAAGCCCCCCAGGGGCGATTGACCCACTGATGAAGAAGGTGCTCCTCGCGGTCAGCCGCCTTAAGCGATTCGACGATTTTTTTGACCTCCTGGACTCGATCCCTGGTGGCGACGAGGACGGCATCTGCGGTCTCAACGATCACCAGGTCGTTGAGACCGAGGCTGGCCACCAGGCGGGAACCGGCATAGACAAAGGAATCGCGGGTATCGACGGTCAGGACATCCCCCTTGGTGACATTGCCGCGATCATCCCCCTGGCCGACGCTCCACAAGGCCGCCCAGGATCCCACATCGCTCCAGCCCGCATCGAGAGGAACCACCCCCGCCCGCTCGGTTTTTTCCATCACGGCGTAGTCGATCGAATTGGCCGGACAGGCGGCAAACCGATCGGCATCGAGCCTGATGAAGTCCAGGTCTTTCCGACGATTCTCCCAGGCCAGGCTGCAGGCGGCGGCCATATCGGGGGCCCAGCGGTTCAGCTCTTCGAGGAAGGTCGAGGCCCGGAACATGAACATGCCGCTGTTCCAGAAATAGTTGCCGGATTTCAGGTATCCTTCCGCTGTAGGCGGATCCGGTTTTTCGACAAATTCGACCACCCGTCTGGCCGCCGGACCTTTCATTTTTCCGCCAGCCGACCCGGCAGCCATTTCCTCCCCGGCGCGGATATAGCCGTAGCCGGTTTCGGCTGCGGTCGGCACCACGCCGAAGGTCAGAAGCGCCTGGGAGGCGTAAGGCAATGCCGCGGCAATGGTCCGGCAAAGGGCCTCGGCATCGCCAATGACATGATCCGCCGGCAGCACCAGCAGATAGGGGTCCTTGCCGTCTTTGGTGGCCTGCAAGGCGGCAACCGCAACGGCGGGAGCCGTGTTGCGGCCGACCGGCTCGAGAATGATCGCAGAAGGCTGACAATCGATCTGACGCATTTGTTCCGCGACCATGAACCGATGGTCATCGTTGCAGACCACCAGCGGATCTTCCAGCTCCGGCAGGCCGTCAAGGCGCCGGACGGTTTCCTGCAGCATGGTCAATTCCCCCATCAGCGGCAGGAGCTGCTTCGGATACTGCTCGCGCGACAAGGGCCATAAACGCGTTCCGGCCCCACCGGATAAAATGACCGGGACAATCATAAACCATCTCCATGGGAGACAGCGGCACGACGGTCCCTGAGCCGTCCGCAGCAGGGCCGGCCGGTCGTCTTTGCGAAAAGCAAGTCGTCTCCTGCCATCATGACGAAATCAATCATTTCTTGAACCTTCCCCTGTTTTCCGCTCACCAATTGTCGGTTGCCATAATTCCACAAGGATTTTCATAACCGGACCTGATCAATATTTTCCAGGAACCACCGATAGGTGGCCTCAATCCCCTCATGCAACCCGGTTGCGGCCTGCCAGCCCAGCGCCTGCATGCGCGAGATGTCCAGAAGTTTCCGCGGCATACCGTCCGGCCGGCTCGCATCGAAAATCATATCCCCTTCGAAACCGACGACCTGCCTGACCCGTTCCGCCAGTTCCCGGATGGTGACATCCTTGCCGGTACCGAGATTTACGAAACACGGACCCGGATAGCTCAGCAGATGTTCGCTCAAAGTGGCCTCTTCCAGCTCCATGAGGAAAACGCAGCCATCGGCCATGTCGTCAACGAACAGGAACTCCCGCAGCGGCTGCCCTGAACCCCAGACGACAACTTCATCTGCAGCGGAACCCTGCCGGGTGACGGGAGAATGTCGAGTCCGCTGTCGTTTCGCCTCATGAAAGCGCCGGATAAGGGCCGGCAGGACGTGGGAGTTTTCGGGATGGAAATTGTCGTTCGGGCCGTAGAGGTTGGTCGGCATGGCAGCGAGGAATTTCGTTCCGTACTGGCGGTTATAGGCCTCGCACATCTTGATTCCGGAAATCTTGGCAATTGCGTAAGGTTCGTTGGTCGGTTCCAGAGGCCCGGTCAGAAGATATTCTTCCCTCATCGGCTGGGGTGCCAGCTGCGGATAAATACAGGATGAACCGAGAAACAAGAGGCGCTTGACACCGGCCAGAAATGCCTGATGAATCAGATTGGTCTGGATCGCCAGATTCTGATAAATGAAATCCGCGGGGTACGTGTTGTTGGCATGGATCCCGCCGACCTTGGCCGCGGCCAGGAAGACATATTCAGGCTGCTGTTTCCGGAAGAATTCCGAAACCGCGGCCTGGTCGGTCAGATCCAGGTCGATGCGGCCTGGAGTCAGCAGGTTGCGGTACCCTTTGGCCCGCAGCCGGCGGACCAGGGCCGACCCGACCAGACCGCCTGCCCCGGCAACAAAAATTTTGCCCTCTTTATGCATTAAACCCCTCTTTGATAAGGCACATCAATAGCAACAGCCGGAAAGGCCGCCCAAATCGACTCACCCGCCAGACCCTGTCCGTCTCTGTTCACAAGGCTGGACGGTTTATTCATTATAGTCATAAACCTGGAAGCCGCTCTGCCTGACCAGCTCGTCTCGCCTGGCGATCTCCAAGTCGGTGCGCACCATTTCCTCAACCATCTCTTTGAAGCTGGTCCTGGCTTCCCAGCCGAGCTTCTGCTTTGCCTTGCGCGGGTCGCCAAGCAGGGTGTCGACTTCAGCGGGTCGGAAATACCTGGGGTCGATGCGGACCACGGTATCGCCCTGCTGCAGGACCGATTTGCCGCCAACCCGGGCAGCATCGACCGCCCCAACAATGCCGACTTCTTCGACCCCCTGCCCTTCCCAGCGCAGCCGGATGCCGAGTTCCTCGGCGGCGGTTTCAACCATCTCCCGGACCGAGTATTGTTTGCCGGTGGCGATGACGAAATCTTCCGGCTGCTCCTGCTGCAGCATCAGCCATTGAGCTTCCACGTAATCCCTGGCGTGGCCCCAGTCACGCCGTGCCTCGAGATTGCCGAGGAAAAAGCAGCTTTGCAGACCCAGGGCTATGCGGGCCACGGCCCGGGTGATCTTGCGGGTGACGAAGGTCTCGCCCCGAATCGGCGACTCGTGGTTGAACAGAATGCCGTTGCAGGCATAAAACCCGTAGGACTCACGGTAGTTGACCGTAATCCAGTATGCATACAGCTTGGCAACGCCGTAAGGAGAACGCGGATAAAACGGGGTCGTTTCTTTCTGCGGCGTTTCCTGGACCTTGCCGAACAATTCGGAGGTGGAGGCCTGGTAGAAACGGGTTTTCTGCTCAAGCCCGAGAATGCGGATCGCCTCGAGGATGCGCAAAGTGCCGAGAGCATCTGAGTTGGCGGTATATTCCGGCGTTTCGAAAGACACCATGACATGGCTCTGCGCTGCCAGATTGTAAATTTCGTCCGGCTGGACATCCTGGATGATGCGGATCAGATTGGTCGCATCGGTTAAATCCCCATAATGCAGAATGAAATTCCGATGTTCAAGGTGAGGGTCCTGGTAGAGATGATCGATCCTGTCGGTATTGAACAGTGAAGCTCTGCGCTTGATGCCGTGGACGATGTACCCTTTGCCGAGCAGGAACTCAGCGAGGTAGGCGCCGTCCTGACCGGTTATTCCAGTAATCAGGGCCACCTTGGCCATTGGCATGCTCCTTCGGAGAATTGGGAAGCGGAGGACCATCCTGAAAAATCTGTGAGACTGGCATTATCTGACAGGGTCGGGAAATACCCGGCCTTTCCTCCAGGGCCGCTAAAATAGATAACAAAAATTAACCGGAAAAGGAAGGTTTTAGATGAAGGTTGACTATATTCGGCTTTTTGAATACATTATCGCCAAACTTACGGAGGTTGTCATGCCCATCTACGAATATAATTGTCCCTTCTGCCGGGAAAAGTTTGAGAAGCTCCAGCGCCGGGCCGACGAGCAGCCGGCTTGCCCCCGCTGCGGCAAGCCGGCGAAACGCAGCGTCTCGGTCTTTGCCGGGGCCACTGATACCGCCGGAAGCGGTTGTGCCGGGTCCGCCGGTTCAGGGTTCGGTTGAGCTGTGTGACTGCGGAACCGGTCCGGTTCCTCCCTGTCGAAACAGAGAGTTCGTTTTTATAGACGGGCTCTCCGGGTTTCTACCCGCAGCCAGCCTGCGGGTCAGCTCTCGATGAACTGCACAGCCGCATCCATCAACTGCTTGAGTTCGCTGCCGCTGCGTGCCTCGCCATAGACGCGAACCACCGGCTCCGTGCCCGACTTGCGAAACAGGACCCAGGTGCCGTCGGCAAACAGCAGTTTGACGCCATCGATGGTAATGACCTGGTCGATCTGCTTGCCGGCCAGACTTTCAGGCGGATTGTCCAGCTTGCCGCCAACCGATGCAGCGAGTTGGTCGGAAAGCCGCAGGTTCTGCCGACCGGTGTGATATTCACCAACCCGCGCATAGAGGTCGGTGATCAAGGTCTGCAGCGACTTGCCTTCCACCGCGACCATTTCCGCCACCAGCAGGCAGGCGAGGATGCCGTCCTTGTCCGGAACATGGTTGCGCATGCTCAGGCCGGCACTCTCTTCGCCGCCAATAACGATTTCACCATCGCGGATGAATTCACCGATGTACTTGAACCCGACGGGTGTTTCCCTGACCGCAAAACCGTGGTGGGCCGCAACCGCGTCCAAAAAATGCGAGGTGGCCACGGAACGGGCCGCGTCGCCTTGGTCGCCGCGCCGCAAGAGATAATCGTAGAGCAGCGCCAGGATGTAATTCGGCTCGATAAAGGTGCCGTCGGCATCAATGATGCCGTAGCGATCGGCATCACCGTCAGTGGCGAGGCCGAGCGCAACCTGCGAATCGGCCTTGACCCGCGCGGCCAGGTCACCTAGATGGGCAGCCGAAGGGTCGGGCGAAACCCCGCCGAAATAAGGATCCCTCTGCGCATTGATGGTCTGCACCATGAGACCGGCTTCGACCAGCATGGAGTCGATATAATCGCGGCCGGCGCCAAACATCGGATCGACGATTACGTTTCTGCCCGAGCGCCCGATCGCCTCCAGGTCGACCTTGCCGCGGAGGTTCTCGAGGTACTCGGTTTTCGGGTCGATTTCTTCAACCAGCCCGGCCCGGAAGGCCTGATCGAGAGGCATGTCCCGATAACAGACCTCGCCGAGCATGGCGTTGGCCCGCTTTTCAATATCGGCCGTGGTTTCCGGCATGGCCGGTCCGCCCCAGGATGGCGAAAACTTGATGCCGTTGTACTCGCAGGGGTTGTGGCTTGCCGTGAAGTTGACTGCGCCACCCAAGCCTCGCCGCAGCAGTTCAAAGGCAATCACCGGAGTGGGCGTATCATCTTCGCAGAGCAGAACCCGGATGCCCGAACCGGCCAGGACCCGGGCCGCCTCCCGGGCAAAGCGTTCCCCGAAAAACCGGCTGTCGTGGCCGATCAGAACGCCTTTTTCCGCCTCGCCGATCTCCTGCAGATGGTCTGCGATCGCCTGGATAACAACCCGGATGTTTTCCAGGGTGAAGTCTTCGGCGAGAATCCCTCGCCAGCCGGAAGTCCCGAATTTAATTGACTGCATGATTACCCTCCCAAAAAAACGCGCTTGCGATCAGGGGGCTTCGACAAGGAAGCCGGCTGACCGTGGACATCATTCGACCCTGGATTGACAAAGAGTTCGGCGGTCCGTATCCAGCCTCAGGAAAAGCACCAGAATGGGATTTTCGAAAAACGCCCTGCTCCATTATTGCCAATGAAGCTTATCACGTTCACCGCAAAACGGAAGTCTCTCGCCCATCGCTTCAAGATCCCTGTTCGTCGTCCTGCTCATCGACCAGAACCGGCGCGGAATAATCCTCCACTCGGGCAACATAAGGGCAGTCCGCAGGCAGATAGCCTCTGGCTGCCACCTCAGGAGTCAAGGCAATGCAGCCTGGTCGTCGCTTGGAGCGTACCGGATAGACCCGGCACTGCCGGGTCTGCAGATCGAGAAACTCACAGGGGTCCCGGGTATAGTAGACGCGGCCGCGAAACTCGACTTTTTCGAAGCAGCACCGGCCGCAGCGCCGGCAGAGGTCTTCCCATTCCCTGTGTGCGGAACCGGAAGCGTTATTTATTTCTGGCATCAGACAACCATTTTCCCTGCCTGGAAACAGACAAATCCTTTCTCTCTTGACACCGAACCATGAAAGAGAGTAAAAAGGAGAGCTTTAAACAACCAGTGATTATCAGTCACACATAAGCATCAAAGGAGCCATCAATGAAGTGTCAAACCGTTCTTCCCGGGACCGAATGTAATTTCTGGTCGAAAAACGGGTGCATCCACGAAGGCGGCAGTTGTGAAAACGTGATTGAGGAATGCGAAGGCTGCGACCGTATTGTGGACGGCACTATCGGCCCGGTCTGCTCGGCAGCCCCCTCACCCGTAAAAAAATGGCTTTCCGGCCTGTGCAATTTCGCCACCCACCGCAAGGTGGAGGTCAAAGCTGAAGAGATCAAGGTCAATCCGCTCAAGGCCTCCAAACGCGCCGGCCGTTGATCTTGTCCCGTTGATAATCCGCTTCCGTCGACCGGCGATGGAACCCGGCAGCCTGATCGACACGAAACCCCGCTTTCAACAGCGGGGTTTTTGTGTTCCGGCCAGGAGTTGGCAGGCCCCGGCTCGCATGCGAATGGTTTTCAACGCCTGAACTGGTCATCGTACATCATCGCCAAACGTCCCCGGCTTGCCAGACACTCACCGCAAACCCGACCCTCGTCCCCATATCTCTCTTTTGCCAGGAGAATGCCGACCTGAACTTCCGGGGTTGAACCCCTCAGTGTCTCCTCGTCAAAGCTTTGACTGCAGTGCAGACAGGTCGTCATGTCGACTGCGCCGTCTTCTCCCTGACCAGGTCTGCCAGGGCCTGCAGGAAATCTTCATGATCATTCAGCGAGGGGCTGCGCTCGAATGACGGCACCCCGGCTTCTTCCGCATGCAGTCGAAACTCGAAATCGATCTCCTGCAGGGTTTCGATGTGATCGGAAACGAATGATATCGGCACGACCAAAACGCCCGGGAACTTTTCCCGGCCAGCCTCATCGATCAGGTCGAGAGTGTCCGGCTCCATCCACTTCACCGGTCCGGTGCGGCTCTGGAAGCCGAGTTTCCAGGCGTTGTTGCCGTCAAGACGCTCCATGACGCCGCGTACGGTGCACAGAACGTGGTCAAGATACGGGTCCCCGCGATCAATGAACTTCTGCGGCAGGGCATGCGCCGAAAACAGAATGAGCACTTCGTCGCGGGCCAGTTCATGGAAGTTCTCGAGACCCTCACGAACCCGCCTGGCCAGGCTGTCCAGATAACCCGGCCAGTCATACCATTCTTCGATCAACTGGTACCGCAGGTCCGGATGGACCCTGGCGGCGGCACTTTGAAAGTCCCGAATGCTGCTGCCGGTGGTCGCGCCCGTATAGTGAGGGTACATGGACAACACCACGGCCTGCTCGATGCCTTCGGCTTTGATCTGCCGCAGGACCTCTTCCGCCCGCGGCTGCCAGTAGCGCATCACCACATAAGGTTTGACCTGGTCACCGAGCAGTCGGGCCGTTCCCGCTGCCTGTTTCTCAGTCCAATCCAGCAGAGGCGTCCTGCCGCCGATCGCTGCGTAATTGGCTTTGACCGATGGCGCCCGCAAACGGCTGATCATCCAGGCGAAGGGTTTCTGCAGCAAGGCTCCGGCCGGCAGTTGAATCAGGTCCCGGTCGGAAAAAAGGTTATAGAGGAACGGGCGGACCGCGTTCAGGGAATCCGGTCCGCCCATGTTCAGCAGGATCAATGCCGTCGGCTTGTCAAAACGCATGATTCAGGCCACTTCCTTGCCCGGGGCCGGCATCCGGGGATGCCGCCCGCAGATCGCGTCTATGCGCTGCGACTCAAACGATGGACGCAATCGACCATGAATTTGGCATGTTCGGGATCGACGGTCGGCAGAATGCCATGGCCCAGGTTGAAGATATGTCCCGGTCGGCCGGCATTTTCTGCCAAAATCCGCTGGACTTCTTCTTCGATATGCGCTTTGGGCGCGTAGAGGACGGTCGGATCCAGGTTGCCCTGCACGGCAATCTCGGCACCGAGGATATCCCGGGCCGCGCCGAGGTGCACGTGCCAATCCAGGCCAACCACGTCGGAGCCCGCTTTTCTGACCACGTCGAGCATGGTCCCCGAACCTTTCACGAAATGGATGATCGGCACATTCTCCCGGTCAAGACCATCGATCAGCTTCTTGGTATAGGGCAGAATGAAGCGTTCATAATCCAGCGGTGAGGCGATACCGCCCCAGGTATCGAAAACCTGGATAGCCTGTGCTCCGGCCTTGATCTGGGCGTTGAGATAGAGCCGATCCATCTCTGTCACCTTGTCCATGAGCTGAGCATAAAGCTCGGGAGCGCCATACATCATTCGCTTGATCTGGGCGAAATCCTTACTGCCCTTGCCTTCGACCATGTAGCAGGCCAGGGTAAAAGGCGCGCCGCCAAAGCCGATCAGCGGAACCCGACCTTCGAAGGCCTGGCGCAGGATCTTGATGGTCTCCAGAACATAAGGAACATCCGCTTCCATCTCGGGAATCCGGAGGGCATCGATATCGGCCTGGGTCCGGACCGGGTTCTCGAAAACCGGCCCCGGCACGAAGTCCAGTTTCATGCCCATCGGCTCGACCGGTGTCAGGATGTCGGAGAACAGGATCGCCGCGTCCGCGCCAAGGTAATCGATCGGCTGAATGGTCACCTCGGCGGCCAGTTCCGGCGTCTTGCAGAGTTCGAGGAAGGAGACATTCTTGCGGATCGCCATATACTGCGGCAGGTAGCGGCCGGCCTGGCGCATCAGCCAGACAGGCGTAAATTCGGTGGCCTCGCCACGACAAGCTTTCAGAAAGGTGTAGTCTTGCGACATCTATTCATCTCCCGGTTCTAAATGTAGGGGCAGACCCCTGTGTCTGCCCATCAATGACGGATGGGTCGGAAAGATGGGCGCACACAGGGGGGCGCCCCACAACATTATTTCGGTGCGTTTTCGGCCGCTTCCTTTTCCATCCGCTTCAGGGTTCGCTGCGGGATGTAATTGCAGAAAGGCTCTTCTGCCATGTAGTCGCCATAGACGGCGTCCGCCCGTGCCCGGCAGCCCCCGCAAGCGTTGATGAATTCGCACTCCCCGCACTTCCCCTCGTATTTTTTGAAATCGCGC
>DATFJP010000123.1:0-10499 GCA_035269105.1 Desulfuromonadales bacterium | reverse complement strand
GCGACGCCGAGACCTTTCGAAATCTGGTGGGTGCCATTGAGGTCAGGATCGTTGATCAGGCCTTTCCAGCCGATGGTGGTGCGCGGTTTCTCGAAATAGACCCGCATGACCAGGAACAGCTGGTCCTGCAGTTCGTGCCCCAAGGCAGCAAGGCGTTCGGCGTATTCTAGGGCCGCCCTGGGATCATGGATCGAGCAGGGGCCGACCACGGCCATCAGGCGAGGGTCGCGCGACCAGATGATATCCTTGATCTGCTGCCGTGAGCCGGCGACAAACCCGGCTGTGGACTCGGCAAGCGGAAAGACCTGCTTGAGATCGGCCGGGGCGATGATTGGCGTCAGGCCGCTGACATTCAGGTTGTTGGTCCTTATCATGGCAATTCTCCTGGGGGGAAGTCGCTCATTATTAACGAAAACCTGCCGGAAAATCAATAGCTAGAGTCCAGCCGGAAACTCCGGATGGACTCGGTGCAGTTTTCGAGCCGGAAACGAGGAGTTTTTCGTCATGGCAAGGAAATCAAAGGCTTGCGAGGAGGCGTATACCGGTAACCCGCACAAGCAAGTCCGCAGATTGACGCTGCCGGGGCGGAAAAGAACCGTTTCCGGACGGAAACCAGCTAGCCTTTTCCCCACGGGGATAAAGGGGTTGCATTTCACCGGCGACGTTATATATTGAGCCGTGGACGGTCCGCCAGGCCCTGCCGCCAACCTAATCAAACCGCAGAGGATACCATGCAGATTTTCTGGTCTTCGCTCTATCAGCTGGTCAACCTGGTCTTCCAGGTATATACTTTCATCGTTCTGGGCCGCGTGATTATCTCCTGGGTCAATCCCGATCCCTACAATCCAATCGTCCGGTTCCTCTACAACGCCACCGAACCGGTTCTGCAGAGAATTCGCAGGATTCTTCCTTTGCAGTTCGGAGGCTTCGATTTTACTCCCATCGTGCTGCTGATTGCCTTGGCCCTGCTGCAGAATATCATCCTGCAGCTGATCGCGCAGCTGCATCGCGGATTCTGACGATATGCACATCAGCCCGATCGATATTCAGAAAAAAGAGTTCAGATCCCGACTCTTGGGTTACGACAAGGAAGCGGTGGACGGCTTTCTGGAGCTGGTTGCCGATGAAATGGAACGGCTGCGCCGGCAGATCGGCGATTTGCGCGAGGAACTGGATGTCAACCAATCGGCCCTGCAGGAGATGCGCGACCGGGAAGCCACCCTGAAGGAGACCCTGGTCACCACCCAGAAGGTCACTGACGAGTTGCGGGCGAATGCCCACCGCGAGGTGGAGATCCTGCTGGGCGATGCCGAACTGAAGGCGGAACGGGTTCTGCGCAACGCCGAAGAGCGCCGGACCGAACTGATTGGGGAAATTCAGGAAATCAAGCGGCAGAAGATCGATTTCGAGAGCAGTTTGCGCAGCCTGCTGGAAAAGCACATCCGGATGCTGGATCTGCACCCCAGGGCCATCGAAGAGCAGGAACAGGACGCACGTCTGCTCGAGGAACCCCTGCCGTTCGAAGCGCGGGAAAACCGTTTTGCCCGGACCGGCGGCGGAAGTGATCCTGAGGACGGCGAATGAATCTTCCTTATCTGCGTCAGACCCCCGACGGCACGGAATTGCGGCTGCTGGTCCAGCCCAGGGCGAGCCGCAGCAAGCTGGTCGGTGTACAGGGCGACGCCTTGAAGCTTGCCTTGACGGCGCCGCCGGTCGATGGCGCCGCCAACAAGGCCTGCGGAGTCTTCCTCGCCAAGCTGGTCGGCGTACCCAAAGGGTCCGTTCAGCTGGTCGCCGGCGCGACGTCCCGGCACAAGCGCTTTCTTCTTGAAGGCGTCCGGCTTGACCATGTGGTGCGAATTTTGACCGCGGAGGGACTTGACTTTACCGCCGGGAGTCATTAAATTACCGACGGATTTGATTCAGGCCGTATTTATTTCCACGAACGACTGCCGCAGGCCATGATTTCCCGATGTCCTGCCAGCCGTCTGCCAAGTGATAAGGTGTTGAGCCATGCCCCTGTACGAATACCAGTGTGAGGATTGTGGAGTTGTCTTCGAGGCGCGTCAGAAATTTACCGATCCGCTGCTGACCGCCTGCGGTCAGTGCGGCGGCTCCGTGCAGAAATTGATTTCCCGCACCGCTTTTTCGCTCAAGGGCGGCGGCTGGTACGAGCAGGGTTATCATGACGCCCCTGCAAAACCTTGCGAGACTGCCGGCAAAAGCGACGCTTGCGCCGCCTGTCCCAAGGCCGTCAACGAATAGGCCCGCAAATCGGCTTCGACAAAAAAGCCCCGGCTTCTTAAGCCGGGGCTTTTTTGTCGAAGGTTCTGGTTGGTTCGCCCCGCCCGGTTTGCTATTCTATAAAAAAATCTGCGGCTGGACACCTGGTCCGGGCATTTCCTGTTCCGCCGGTGTCCATCATCAAGAAAAAACAAGTCAGGTTATCTCCCTGCCATCCCCCTCAGCGATCTGGGTGCATGCATCATGGGAATCTTCGAGAAAATGTTTGGCAAGCGGGACCCACTTGCGCAGTTGCGCAGAGATTTTTCCCAACAGAACTGGGCCGCGGCCTTTAATGCGGTCTGCCTGCTGGACCGCGGTCAGCTGTCACCGGAGGAGCAGGCAGAAATTGCAGACATCGAGCTTCAGGCGGGCGACCGGTTGGCGGAGCTGAACCTTTTCGAAGGGGAGGGAGAGGTCCGCAACGGTCGCCTGGTCCGGGCGCGGGAACATTTTCAGCTGGCTTGCCAGCAGGCCCGGTCACCGGAACTGCAGCAGAGGGCGGAAGCCAGCATGGTGCAGTTGGACCAAGGCGGGTCCCCCCGACTGGAAAAGGAGAGTGGCGGGGTAACGGCCCGTTGTGCCGACTGCGGACCGGACGGGAGTCCTGGCGGAGCTTTCACGGCAGGGGGTCAGGATGACGACCTGGACGACGAATCCCGTTTCGAAGTTCTGCTGGCGACCTTGCCGGAAAGTCAGGCTGAGCGCTATTTTGAAACCGGACCGGCTTTCCGGCGGGCCTGGCTGGCTTCTCAGGGTGACGATCCCCAGCATGCGCTGGCATTGTTTGAAGCAGTTCCCGAGAGTGAAAGGGATCCCTTGTTCTACAGCGAACGGGGCAACCTGAAAGGGCGGTGCGGCGAATTTGAAGATGCGCGTGCCGACCTGTCAAGGGCCTTGCACGACGAGCCGGAACTGTTCGTGGCCTTGAGCGGCCTGATCGAGCTGCTGGCGTCCGGTGGCCACCTGGAAACGGTTGAGCAGCTGTTGCGCGAAACGCTTGCTGAAGAACGGTTCCAAGGTTATTGCTGGGCCAACCTGGCTCAGCTGCATGCCCAGCGTGGAGAGGATGACCAAGCCCTTGATCTGGCTTTAAGGGCTCTTGCGGCCGGGCGGGCCGAGCAGGGCACCGTTCTGCTCTGTGCCCGCATTCTGGAAGACAAGGAGCGGTTCGCCGAGGCGGAGGCCATGCTCGCTAAGCTTCCCACCGGCGGCTGCGGTGGCGGGGCTCACCCGCTGCTTGCCGAATTCTGGCTGCGCCGCGGCCAGCATCTCGATAAATCCCTGGAAACTTTCAAGGCTGCACTTCGCCAGGAGCCCGGCAACCCGCGTTGGGTTCTGCGCATCGCGCAAGTCTACCTGGCACGCGGCTGGCACAACGAAGCTGCTGCGCAGATTGACCGGCTGCTGGGGCACGAAGACCTGGGTGATGAACTGCGCCAGGAGGTTAAGGCGACAGCTGATCAACTCCGGACATAGATTGGCCAGAGGCTGATTTTCCGTTCCGGAGTTTCGCTTTACATTCGTTTTTCGGTTTCGTATATTCAGATTTCATTCCATCGGAGGTGTACCATTGGGAACCATCATTGACGGCAAAGCCATTGCCGCGGACATCCGTAAAGAGATCGCTGTTGACGTCGCCAGCCTCAAGCAGCGGAATGTGATCCCGGGCCTGGCCGTGGTCCTGGTCGGCGAGGATCCCGCCAGTCGGGTCTACGTCACCATGAAGGAGAAGGCTTGCGACCAGACCGGGATCTTTTCCGATGAATACAAGCTGCCCGCCGAAACCACCGAAGCACAGCTGCTGGCCCTGATCGACGATCTGAACCGCAATGAAAAGATCGACGGCATTCTGGTGCAGCTGCCGCTGCCGGACCATATCGACGAGAACAAAGTGCTCGAAGCCATCTCTCCCGCCAAGGACGTCGATGGTTTTCATCCCTATAATGTCGGTCGCCTGGTGACCGGCAATCCTCTGTTCCAGCCCTGCACGCCTTACGGCGTCATGAAAATGCTCGAGCGCACGGAGGTCGATCTGACCGGCAAGGAAGTCGTGGTGGTCGGCCGGTCGAATATTGTCGGCAAGCCGGTCGCCTTGATGTGCCTGGCCCGGCATGCCACGGTGACCCTCTGTCATTCGCGCACCCGCGACCTGGCGGCCAAAGTCGGTCAGGCGGATGTCGTGATTGCCGCCGTCGGTCGGCCGGAAATGATCAAGGGTGATTGGATCAAGCCGGGAGCGATCGTCATCGACGTCGGCGTCAACCGGGTAGGAGAAAAAAAACTGGTCGGCGATGTCGAATATGCCCCTGCTCTGGAGCGGGCCGCGGCGATCACCCCGGTTCCCGGCGGCGTCGGCCCCATGACCATTACCATGCTGCTCTACAACACCGTGGAAAGCGCCAGGCGCCGGCTGGCGGAATAAGCATCATCCGGCGGCCTGACGCGGAACGATTGTCCGCGGCGGGCCGTTTTGCCTTTTGCGCCAGGTTGGCCATGATCATCAGTGAACAAAAGCCGCTTGCCGAACTCGGGGAGATGGTTGCGCCTTTCCAGCGCTTTTTTCTGATTGGCTGCGGAGCCTGTGCCACCGTCTGCAAGTCCGGCGGTGAAGAGCAGGTCTTCCTGCTCCAGGAATGGCTGACGGAGCAGGACAAAGAGGTGACCGGCAGCATGGTCATCGACGAAGCCTGCCATCTGCTGCGGGCCGGGCGCGACCTGCGCCATCACCAGGCCGCAGTGTACGAAGCCGATGTTCTGCTGGTTCTGGCCTGCGGGGGCGGGGTCCAGTCGATTTCCTCGCAGACGGAACAACGGGTCATCGGCGGCCTGAACTCGCTTTTCCTCGGCAACGTCCGGCGGTTCGGCCAGTACGAGGAGAGATGTTCCCTGTGCGGTGATTGCCTCCTGAACGAGACGGCGGGCATCTGCCCGGTGACAAGGTGCCCGAAGGGCCTGCTAAACGGTCCCTGCGGCGGCATGCAGGACGGCTCCTGCGAGGTCGATCCCGATCTGGAATGCGCCTGGCGCCTCATTTACGAACGTCTGCAGCGACAAAAGCGCTCGGGGGTCTTTGCCAGGCGGGTCCCGGCCAAAGCCTGGGGCCGGCGCCGCCGCCCCGGCCGGCATCGACTTAAGACCGGCGAGCATTAAGGCTGCGGCTATGACGGTCGTCGGCTCCCGACTCGCAAAGCAGCTCTCTGCAGGACATTTCACCGTGACCGCAGAGGTGGCTCCGCCCCGCGGCACCGATGTCGCCGGGGTCCTGGAACAGGCCCGGCGGCTGCAGGGGGTGACCGCGATCAATGTGACCGACAACCAGGGGGCGAACATGCGCTTGTCGGCCCTGGCTCTGGCGGCCATGCTGCAGGCGGAAGGTCTGGAAACGGTTCTGCAGATGACCTGCCGTGATCGCAACCGGATGGCCCTGCAGTCGGATCTGCTCGGCGCCGCCGCTTTCGGCATTCGGAATCTGCTGCTGCTCTCCGGCGATCATGCCAGGTTCGGCGACCATCCCGATGCCCGGTCTGTGTTCGACCTGGATTCCGTGCAACTGCTCGACATGGTGACCGAACTCATGGATGGCCGCAATATGGCCGGCAAGCCTCTGCAGGGCGTGCCCGATTTTTTCCCGGGGGCGGCCGTCAATCCGCTGGCGGAACCTTTCGAACTGATGTTTCAGAAAGTCCGCAAGAAGGTCGACTGCGGTGCCCGCTTTTTCCAGACTCAGGCCGTTTTCGACCGGGCCGGCCTGGAACGTTTCAATAGCGAGGCAAAGCCGCTCGGCGTGCCGGTTCTGGTCGGGGTGCTGCTGCTGCGCAACGCCGCCATGGCCCGCTTCGTCAACGCGAACATACCGGGCGTCAAGGTCCCGAAGCAGATTGTCTCGCGCCTGGAGAAAGCCGGAGACCCCCTGGCGGAAGGGGTGGCCATTGCCCGGGAGGTCGTCAGCTGGGCCCGATGCCATTGCCAGGGCGTTCATTTGATGACCCTGGGCCATGAGGACAGAATCCCTGCTATACTCTCAAGCTGATGCCGTCGATGTATTCACCCGCAACCACAGGAGGCAGAGGCATGAAAAAGACCCCGCTGAACCAACTGCACAAGGAACTCGGGGCGCGCATGGTCGAGTTCGGGGGCTGGGAGATGCCGGTGCAGTATGCCGGTGTCATTGAGGAGCACCTGGCCGTCCGCGAAGCTGCCGGTCTGTTCGATGTCTCCCACATGGGCGAGATCGAAGTGAGCGGCGCCGAGGCCCTGCCATTTTTGCAGTACCTGACCACCAACAATGCCGGACGCCTGGTTGACGGGCAGGTTCAGTATACGGCACTCTGCTACCCGGACGGCGGCGTGGTCGACGATATGACCCTCTACCGCAGAAGCGCCGACCATTTCATGTTCTGTGTCAATGCCGCCAACACCGATAAAGATTTCGAGTGGATGCAGAAGGTTCTGGTCGAGAGCGGCCTTGCCGAGGTGACCCTCAACAATGTCAGCGATGATTATGCCCAGATCGCGCTGCAGGGACCGAAGGCCGACCGGATATTGACCGCCCTGACCGATCTCCCCCTGGACAGCATTCGCTATTACCATTTCGCCCCGGGTGAGGTGGCCGGAATTCCCATGCTGATTTCACGGACCGGCTATACGGGGTCCGGCGGCTTCGAACTTTACCTGCCGCCGGCCTCTGCCGAAAACCTCTGGCGTCGTCTGGACGAGGTGGGCGAATCCCACGGCCTGGTTCCGGTCGGTCTGGGGGCTCGCGATACCCTCCGACTCGAAAAAGGGCTTGCACTTTACGGCCACGAACTATCTCCTGAAATATCGCCGCTCGAAGCCGGCCTCGGCTGGATCGTCAAACTGGACAAAGGAGATTTCGTCGGCCGCGAAGCCCTGGTCGCCCAGAAAGCCAACGGCGTGCCGCGCCGCGGGGTCGGACTGAAGATGATCGACCGCGGCATCCCCCGCGAAGAATATCCGGTCTATGCCGGTGAGCGTCAGGTCGGCGTGATGACCAGTGGCACCATGTCGCCCTCTCTCAAAGTCGGCATCGGCCTGGCCCTGGTGGAAACCCCCTATGCAAAGCTCGATGCCGAGGTTGAGGTCGGTATCCGCGGCCGCCGTCTGCAGGCCCGGCTGGTCCGGGCGCCCTTTGTCGATTGATTTTTTGACGCCTGCTCCTTGCGGGACGGGCCAGATCACAGGAGGAGATGATGGACTTTCCAGAAGAACTCAAGTACACCGAAGAGCATGAATGGATTTTGATCGAAGACGACCTGGCGACTGTCGGCATTTCCGATTTCGCCCAGGATTCGCTGGGAGATGTGGTGTTCGTTGAGTTGCCGGAAGAGGGAACCGAAGTGATCGCCGGCAAGGCATTCGGCGTCGTCGAATCGGTCAAGGCGGTTTCCGATATCTATTCCCCGGTCTCCGGCGTGGTCGAGGAAGTCAATGAGGAATTGCCCGACACTCCGGAAATGATCAATACGTCCCCTTACGAAGACGGCTGGATGATCAAGGTGCGCATGAACGACAGCAGTGAAGCGGAAGACCTGATGGACAGCGAGGCTTACCAGGCGCACATCGCCGAGGAGAAGTGACCGCATGCGTTATCTGCCCCATACCCAGGAAGATGTTGCTGCCATGCTGGGCCGCATCGGCATCGATTCGCTGGAGGATCTTTTCGCCGAAATCCCGGCAGCGGTCCGCCTGGAGAGACCACTGAATCTGCCGCCGCCGCTGGCCGAAAGCGAGCTGCTGCGGGAACTGCGCCGGCTCGCTGGAATGAACGCCGGCGTCGCCGACTTCCATAGTTTCCTGGGAGGTGGCGCCTACAACCATTTTGCGCCGGCCGTGGTCGATCAGCTGATCTCGCGGGGGGAGTTCTACACGGCTTACACGCCTTATCAGCCGGAGATCAGCCAGGGGACGCTGCAGGCCATTTTCGAATTCCAGACCCTGATCTGCCAACTGACCGGAATGGAGGCGGCCAACGCCTCGATGTACGACGGCGCTTCGGCCTGCGCCGAAGCGGTCCTGATGGCAGTGAGATTGACCCGGCGCCATAAGGTCCTGATCTCCCGGGCCCTCCACCCCGGTTATCGGGCGACGGTAACCGCTTACTGCCGCTACCTGGATATGCAGCTCGAAGAGGTGGCTGTCGCCGCCGACGGCCGGACCGATCCGGCCGACCTGTTGGCGAAGCTGGATGAAGATACGGCGGGTCTTGTGATCGGCTATCCCAATTATTTCGGTTGTATCGAGGACCTGGGCCAGGCTGCGGCAGCGGCCCATGCCGCGGGCGCTCAGCTGATTGCCGCGGTAGCCGAGCCGCTCGCTCTCGGGCTGCTGAAATCCCCCGGTGAGCTGGATGCGGACATCGTGGTCGGCGACGGCCAGAGCTTCGGCCTGCCGGTTTCCTTCGGCGGGCCTTACGTCGGTTTCTTCGCTGCCCGCCAGAAAAGCCTGCGGGCCATGCCGGGCCGCCTGGTGGGGGAGACCACCGACCTCGACGGCAAGCGCGGTTTCGTTCTGACGCTGGCGACTCGCGAGCAGCACATCCGGCGGGAGAAAGCGACCTCAAATATTTGCTCCAACCAGGGCCTGTGCGCCCTGGTGACGACGATTTTCCTGTCTTTGTTCGGCAAGCAGGGGCTGCGGGAGCTGGCGATGCAGAACCATGCCAAGGCGGCTTATACCCGACAGGGAATCGAGGCGCTGCCTGGTTTTTCCCTGCCATTTGCCGCAGCGGGATTCAACGAATTTGTCGTGCGCGTCGAATCCGGCGACACGGCCGGTGTTCTGGCCGCCCTGGAGGATCAGCAGATATTGGGCGGGATCCCGCTCGGCGGCGAATACCCGGAATTGCAGGACTGTTTCCTGGTGTGCGTGACCGAACAGAACACCAGGCAGGAGATCGATGAACTGGTGGCTGCGCTGGCAGGAGGTGCTGCGTCATGAGAGTCGGAACGAGTGGACTGGTCCTGAACGAAAAGCTGTTGTTCGAACATTCCGATCCCGGCCGCAAGGGCTACAGCCTGCCGGAGTTGGATGTTCCGAGCAGCGATCTGCCCCGGGAACTCTGTCGTGACGAAATTCCTGGATTTCCGGAATTGTCCGAGGTCGACGTGGTTCGGCATTTCACCCGCCTGTCGACCTGGAACTACGGCGTCGATTCCGGATTCTACCCGCTGGGCAGCTGCACCATGAAGTACAATCCCAAGGTCAACGAGACCGCGGCCCGGCTGCCGGGGCTCGCCGACCTCCACCCGGCAACCCCCGCTCACCTGGCGCAGGGGGCGCTGGGGCTCATGTATCTCCTGCAGGAAGCCCTGGCGGAGATCTCCGGATTTGCCGCCGTTACGGTGCAGCCGGCGGCCGGCGCCCAGGGCGAGCTGGCCGGCATGCTGATGATCCGGGCCTGGCACGAAGCCCAAAACAGCAGCCGCCGCAAGGTGCTGATTCCCGACACGGCGCACGGCACCAATCCGGCGACGGCGGCGCTGGCCGGCTATGACGTGGTGCCGATCGCCTCCGACGGCGTCCTCTCCATGGCCGAGGTCGAAGCGCACATGGATGATGACGTCGCGGCCCTGATGGTTACCAATCCCAACACGCTCGGCCTGTTCGAAACCCACATCGAAAAGATCTGCCGGGTGGTCCATGAACGGGGCGGGCTGGTCTACTGCGACGGCGCCAATCTCAACGCCCTGATGGGCATCGCCCGACCGGGCGACATGGGGATCGACGTCATGCATTTCAATCTGCACAAGACCTTTTCCACGCCTCATGGCGGCGGCGGACCCGGGGCCGGGCCGGTCGGTGTGGCCGAACATCTGGTTCCCTTCCTGCCGAAGCCGGTGGTGGTCAAGCAGGGCGACACTTTCCGGCTCGACGACGACCGGCCGCAGTCGATCGGTCGTCTGCTGGCCTTCAACGGCAACTTCGGCATCATGGTCCGCGCCTACGCCTATATCCGCACCATGGGGGCGGCCGGGCTCAAGCGGGCCAGCGAAATGGCGGTGCTCAACGCCAACTACATTCGCGCCTGTCTCGAGGACACTTTCGATCTGCCTTTCAAAAGCCGGTCCCTGCACGAGGTGGTTTTTTCCGACCGCAGGCTGGCAGGCGGCTGTCATACCATCGACCTGGCCAAGCGTCTGATCGACTACGGCTATCACCCGCCGACCATCTATTTCCCGCTGGTGGTCAAGGGG
>DATFJP010000122.1:0-5609 GCA_035269105.1 Desulfuromonadales bacterium | reverse complement strand
GGGCAGAAAATCAGGTCGACGCCCGCTTCGCGGGCCAACTGCTCGTCCCGGGCGAAGTCTCTCGGATATCGATCGAGGTCCTCGCCGGCGCCGAACTGGGCCGGGTTGACGAAGACCGACAGGACCAGGACATCACCGCGCCGGCGGCCTTCGTGAAGCAAAGAAAGGTGTCCCTCATGCAGATAACCCATGGTCGGCACGAAGGCGATCCGCTTGCCTGCTGCGCGCAGCGCCTGGCAAGAACGCTGCATCTCGTCGACATCGGAGACGATTTTTATGAAATCCTGGTATTGGCTGCTGGCTGAGCATCCTAACGGCATGATCAACTCCTGATGAATTTCTGGTCAGGTTCCGTTTTATGGACGTTAAAAGCTGTGTTCCCGACCGGGAAACGCACCGGCCTTGACGTCCTGGATATAAGCCGAAACGCCGTCCCGGATGGTTCCGGAAATATCGGCATAGCGCTTGACGAATTTGGGAGAATACTTTTCGCAGAGCCCGAGGATGTCGTGGATGACCAGGACCTGGCCGCTGCAGTTGACTCCGGCACCGATACCGATGGTTGGAATCGGCACGGCTTCGGTGATCTCGCTGGCCAGGTCGGCCGGAATACCCTCCAGGACCACGGCACAGGCGCCGGCATCGGCAACCGCGCGGGCATCGATCATCAGTTGCGCCGCCTGGGCCTTGGCGCGCCCCTGGACCCGGTAGCCGCCCATGCGGTGCACCGATTGCGGCGTCAGCCCGATGTGGCCGACTACGGGAACCTCCATGTTGACGATGGCGCGAATGGTTTCAGCGACATGGACTCCGCCTTCCAGCTTGACGGCCTGCGCCCCGCCTTCCTTGAGCAGGCGGCCGGCATTGCGCCTTGCTTCCGCGAGATCCACCTGGTAGGAAAGAAACGGCATGTCGGTGACGATCAGGGCCTGCTGGGTCGCCCTGGCCACGGCGCGGGTATGATAAAGCATTTCGTCCATGGTCACCGGCAGGGTCGTGTCGTAACCGGAGACCACGGATCCCGCCGAATCTCCGACCAGGATCACATCGATGCCGGCCTGGTCCATAATCCGTGCAAAAGGATAATCGTAGGCGGTCAGGACCGAAATCTTTTCGCCATCGACCTTCATCTGCTGCAGATCGAGGATGGTACGACGCTTTACCTTCTTCTCGCTCAAAGCGGGGCTCCCGAAGTTTCCATACAAAAAAACCTTCCGGGGAACCGGAAGGCAGACGGGGACGGACGAAGGGAATCGCTCATCGTGAATGCCGTCCCGGTCCGGCGGATCCAGGCGGTATGTGTTGAAAGGGCCGTTTCGGATTCAGCTCCGGCACAAGTTCCGGGCTCGAAACGGCGTCTGGCTTAAAAGCAGTATGTCTATAACACAGTCGGACTGTCCTGTCCAGCCCGATTTAACGAAACTTTATGTGTCAATAACAACGTTTCACTTCCTGTATTTCAAACCACAGCGATAAGCATCCCCCTGTTTGCTGCCGAGAGACCAGTATTCCTTGAGCCCGCCAAGGTAGACGAGTGGATCAAAAGCCAGGGCTTTGCCCGCTCCGTCCGGCCCGAATGCCGCTACATCCGCCAAAACGTCAATGATTTCGCCGAGAATTAATCGATAGTCGCCCAGCTCGATTTCCCGGCTGAAGCGGCATTCAACGGCCAGGGGCGACTCGGTCAAGAGGGGGACGCCCTTGTCGCTGTCGTTGACATGCAGACCTGCCGCAGCCGGTTTATCGACGTCACTGCCGGAGAAAATTCCACAGAAATCAGCTGCATCGACCAGCCCGACCGGGACGACATTCACCGAGAAGCAGCCTGTTTCACGGACATTGGCAAGGGTCTGGCGGGATTCATGCAGGGAGACGCCCATGGTCGGCGGGGTTTTGCTGACGATTCCGGCCCAGGAAGCCATCATCAGGTTCGATTGGCCAACAGCGTTGCGGGTGGCAATCAGGGTCGCCGGTTGCGGGAAAAATGTAACACAGGGACCGAGCGCTTGTTTCTTCATCAAACATCTGCTCCTTGCTGGTTAATAATCTGGATCGATAACTCCGGGGCAGCACGACTCCAAAACGGCTGCCCCGGATAGATTTCACAGAAATTTGACCAGTGAAGTGGTTGTTACTCGAGACCCTCCATGGCATGCAGCAGGACCGTAAACGCGCTGATGCCGGGCGAGGCCGCGGACCGGATGCCGTTGAGCATTTCCCGGTAGTAATCGAAGCGCCGGCGCCGGTCGGCAAAATAAGCGGCGGGGGTCTGCTGGTTGGCGATCATTGCCCTGGCGAGGATGACCACCTGCTGCCGCAAAGCCCCTCGCAGCGAGGTTTGCGCCAGCCGCTGCCAGCGGTCGCGGGTCGTGACCTGGTCAAGAATCTCGAGCAGGTAGGGGACCTGCAGGGTTCCCTGCAGGCTATTGAGGACATCGATCACATGGAGAAGCTCGGATTCCGTTTCGGCAGCGATCTGCACGGCAGGCAGAAAATTGCCGAGATGGGGCAGATTTGCCAGGCGCTCGGAACTCTCCCGATCGAAGCCTTCGCTTCTCAGGCTTTTCGCGGATTGTTTGCAGAACTGCCAGTCCTCGGGACTGAGCAGGTCTTTGAGATGGTCGCAGTGCTGGGCGTACTTCTGCTGATAGAAGGTCACGCAGTCGGGCTCGAGTTCGATCGGCAGGTTGAGCTCGACGGCCTGGGCGCACATGCCGGCCAGAGCACCTTCCAGTTCAAGTAAAATCTCGTATTGGCGCTCGCTGGACAGCTTGTTGTCAGCGGCGAACAGCCGGCTCCGGGAGGCGCCGACGCCGAGCACCTGATCGAACACCAGATAGGCCTTGACCCCTTGCTCCATGGTCGCTCCGGTCTGCCGGGTCAGGCGATTCAAAAAAGCACAGCCGGCATGATCCACCACGTAGTTGGTGACCATGGTGGCGATGATTTCCCGGCGTAGCGGGTGCTGATCGACATGGCGCCCGTAGCGGGTGCTGATCTGTTCGGGAAAGTAGTTTTTGAGGATCGGCTGGGCCGCGTCCCGTTCCGGCAGGTCGGTTTTAAGCATGGCATCGAAGAGGTGCATCTTGCTGTAGCTCATCAGGATGGCAAGCTCCGGACGGGCGTATCCCTGGCCGCGGGCAGTCAATTCTTTGCGGTTGGGCAGAAACTCGCCTTCCAGATCGAGCAGGCCGGCATTGACCAGACGGTCGGCGACATCGATAAAGGGATCGATTTCCCTTTGACAGCGCAGATGGTCAAGGGAAAGGCAAAGACTCTGGGTGTAGTTGTTATCCAGGACCTTGGCGCAGACATCCTCTTCGATCTCCTTGAGGACCTTGTTCCGCGTCCGCTCGGTCTTGACCACGCCCTTCTCTTTCAGGAACTGCATAAAGATTTTCAGGTTCACTTCGTGGTCGGAGATGTCGACCCCCGCCGAATTATCGACCGCGTCAGTGTTGATACTGCCGCCGCCGAGAGCATATTCGATCCGTCCCCGTTGCGTCAGGCCGAGGTTGCCGCCTTCACCGACTACTTTGGCGCGGACCTGGTCGGCGTTGACCCGGACGGCATCGTTGGTCTTGTCACCGGCATCTTCCTGACTTTCGGCCGCGGCCTTGACGTAAGTGCCGATGCCGCCGTTCCAGAGGAGTTCCACATCAGCCGCCAGGATCGCCCTGATCAGAGTCTCGGCATCCACCGAGTTATAACGCAAGCCGAGCATTTTCTTGACCTGGGGAGACAGGGGAATGTCTTTCTGCGAGCGCGGCCAGATGCCTCCGCCCTCGGAAATCAGCTCCTGGTTGTAATCGGCCCAGGTGGAACGTGGCAGATCGAACAACCGCTTGCGCTCCTTCCAGGAGCGTCCCGCATCCGGGTCGGGATCGAGAAAGACGTGCCGGTGATCAAAAGCCGCCAGAAGCCGGATGTGCTTGGACAGCAGCATGCCGTTACCGAATACGTCGCCGCTCATGTCGCCGATGCCGACCACTGTGAAATCTTCGCTCTGGATGTCTTTGTTCAACTCCCGGAAGTGGCGCTTGACACATTCCCAGGCCCCGCGCGCCGTGATTCCCAGCTTCTTGTGGTCGTATCCCTGCGAGCCGCCGCTGGCAAAGGCGTCGTGCAGCCAGAAGCCGTAATCGGCACTGACGCTGTTGGCCGTATCGGGCAAATGCGCCGTGCCCTTGTCGGCTGCGACCACCAGATAAGGATCGTCATCGTCGTGAACGACAATCCCCTGCGGATGGACGATCTCGCCCTCGACACGGTTGTCAACCAGGTCGAGCAGACCGCGCATCAGGGTGATATAGGCGTCCCGGGAAAGCTCGGCGCCCTGCTCCCGGGTTGCAAAGGGCGTCTTGACGATAAAGCCCCCTTTGGAGCCGACCGGCACGATCACGGCGTTTTTGGTCATCTGGGTTTTCATCAGCCCCAGGACCTCGGTGCGGAAATCATCCGGCCGGTCCGACCAGCGGATACCGCCACGGGCGACCTTGCCGCCGCGCAGGTGAATGCCCTCCATGGTTGCGGAGTGCACATAGGTTTCGTACAGGGGTCGTGGAAAAGGCATGTCGATGATGCCGATAGCGCTGATTTTGAAAGACAGAAAATAATCGTCGTCGTTGCAGCGCAAAAAGAAGTTGGTCCGCACCGAGGAATCGATCAAATTGAACAGGCTGCGCAGAATCCGGTCTTCGTTGATGTCCTTGACGGCGTTAAGCGCCTCGGCCAGTTCCATGCGGACCGGCATCAGGGCCTCTTCTTCCCGGCGCATCGGATCGGACCAGGCCTCGTTGGGCCGGAAGCGGGCTTCGAAATAGCTGAACAGCAGTTCGGTAATTCGCGGATTGTTGATCAATGCATAAGCGACACGGCTTTTGGTGAACGGGTTGCCGAGTTGGAAATAATAGTTGCGATAGGCGCGAAAGACGTCGACCTGCTTCCAGGTCAGGCCGGTCAGAATGACCAGCTGGTTCAAATAGTCGTTTTCCACGGTGCCCCTGCGCAGCGCATGCAGCACGTCCAGCAAGAGCTGCCGGATCTCCGAGATCGGTTTGGCCTCGGCTCCGCTGGTGCGGACGTTGAAGCTCTTGATGTAGGCCGTCTTGCCATGGATGTCGATGCTGGCGTCGAATTCACTGGCCACGACCAGACCGAGATTCTCCAGAAACGGCATCAACTCGTTGAGAAAGCTTTCTTTGAGACTGTAAAACTGCAGCCGGAAGAATTCGTCCTGACCATCATCCCGATTGTGGAAGGGTCCCCAGAGGTCGAAATGGTCGGCCTCGTCCTTCATCATGCTTTCGATGGCCGCCACGTCGCGGACGGCGAAGCGGGGGTGGGTCAGCGCCTTGTAATCCGCTGCGAAACCTTCCGTATAGAGCGGCTGCAGCTGGTCGGCCCGCTGCTTGCCGAATTTGCGGCGCATCTGCTGATGCAGCCGCCCTTCCCAGGGGCGAGCCAGTTCGGTCATGATGCGCTCCATGGCATCGATATCGATCTTGACTTGTTCCGACTGGGGGACCACCCGGACCTGCATGCTCAGATACTCGGAATAGAAATGAACGACCCGCGAATCGACGCTCTCGGCCTTCAGGTAGCGGGTC
>DATFJP010000121.1:0-24201 GCA_035269105.1 Desulfuromonadales bacterium | reverse complement strand
CCGCTCAACTGACTGAGCCGCAGGCGAGTTTTGAGCGGTCCGGCCGGGGCGCGGCTGGCGGAGGGGACCCGCCGTCGTCCGCCAAAGCGCAACGCGCGACGGCGGGCTATGGCGGGCATCGGCATCGGGCACCGTGGGGGTCCAGGGGGACCGGGGTGAGCGGTCCCCCTGGTCGCCGTCCGGGGGCGAAACCCCGGTTTAGCAGCAGAAAAAATGCAGGAGGGGTAACCAGCTTACAAGGCTCCCCGAAATTCGTAGATGAACAAAAAAAAACGCCACCTCATCTCGCGGGGCGGCGTCTTGGAGCAGAACAGTATAAAGGTCAGTTGCAGCCGCCCCCTTCGGGAGCGATGACGAAACCCTGGCGGTAAGAGGTATCGATATAATCGATCTTGTTGCCCTTGGCAAAGGGCAGGACGTCGTCGGCAATCAGCAGGTCGATCTGATTCACGGTGTAACGCTTCTGATCTTCTTTCGGCTCATCCAGAGCCAGCCCCAGGCGGGGCCCGCCTCAGCCGAAGCCTTCGAAGACCACCCGCAGGACCTTGTTCGGATTCTGTTCCAGGACAGCCTGGAACTGCTCCCGAGCCGTTTCGGTAATTTTCAGCATGGCCCATCCTCCTTGTGGATTTTTAACTGTCTATATAATATTCATATATTCATAATTGTCAATATCCTTTCTTCGTAAAGATTGCCGTAACAATAAAAAAATCGGCATCAGCGGCCGAGCAGAAGGCGCAGGCCGAACCCGAACAGCAGCAGGCCGAGCAGGCCCTGAATGTGTGGCTGGAATCTATCGAGAAGAACCCGGAACCGATTACGTCTTATGATCAATACGACTGCAGAGTACCAACCCAAAGAGATCATAAACATGATAAGAACCAGCAGGACCTGCAGCCCGCCGGAAGTCTGCGGGGCAAGCACCAGCGTGAACAGGCTCAGATAGAAGGCCCAGGCTTTGGGGTTGCTCAGATTGGTCAGAAGCCCGATCCGGAAGGCCCGCAAAGACCCCGCTGCAGGCCTTTCGCCAGGCGCTGTGTCACCCTGCATCCCGGCCCGGCAGGACACCATTCTCAGGCCCAGCCATACCAGGTACCCGCCACCGATCAGCGGCGCTATTGCATCGAAATGCGGCAACGTCTTGAGCATGACGATCAGACCGAGCATGCCGGCAAGGGCGAATATGCCGCTGCCCACCGCAACGCCGAGTGCCGTCAAGAGTGCGGTTCGCCGGGTTGCCGTCAGAGAGGTATTGACCACCATGATGAAATTGGGTCCCGGCGTGACGATCGCAATCGTAAAGACGAGCAGAAAGGAAACCATATCAAACCAGGTGCTGTTCATGTCCGGAGCAGGCTCTTAGGGGGAAAAGGCTGGGGATTTTCCCATCGACAGGTCATACGGGTCATAAACGTCACTGCGGCGATCACTTCAGGGCTGTGGCTGTTCGGCAAAGACCTCCACAGGCCGCCCGTCAACGATGAAACGCACCCGGTCCGGAAGAATTTTTTCGACCAGGGCCCCGTTGATGACAGTGCCTTCCATGACCGGCAGATCGTCCACCAGGGCCATACTGCCCTCCCCGTCCTGGTAGAAAACTTCCATGACCTGAAAAGGTGCGGATGATGGCGCGGTCGCTTTTGACCCGGCCCCAGGGGAGCCAGATCCCGGGGTTTCTGTGCTACCCGCCGAAGCGGAAACCGTTGCCGGGAGGGGTGGGAGTGAAGATTCGGTCCCGGCGGTATCGGGTTGAGAATCAGACCTGAGCGATGAATCAGCTGCGGGGACTATGTCATCAGTCGCTGCCGTGGGGTCGGGAGTCAATGCCTGGACGGGTTCTGCCTGAGGGACCCGCACCTCGACCACCGCAGCGGGGGTTCCGCCCTGCTCTTCTCTGCCAATGGCTGCGGCGCCTGCCGGCTGCTGCAGGGTGTCGGCGGCGGGCGGACCGGAATCAGTCTTGACCAGACCCTGTGCGGTCGGCGCCTCTTCCGGAGATTCCCCCGCCCAGTACATCCAACCGCCTGCGGCTGCCAGGCCGACCAGAATCCCGATGCCCAGCAGCCAGAGGTTTTTCTGCGATCGACGAGCGTCGGAAAGAAAACTCTCGTCATCGCGCGAAACGCGATCTGCGGCAGCAATCGGCGCTTTTTTTTCCTCCTCCAGCTTTTTCAGCGCCTTGAGTATGGAACTCATTGCCGGTCATCCTTTTCTGTCAGGTTTCCGAGGATATCGGCCAGGGCGGACACCTCCTGCCTGGCACTGTCCAGCACAGGCAAATCGAGGTCTGCCAGATCGACGCGGTACAGCCAACCGAGCGCGATCAGCAGGACCGCGCCGGCCGCAGCACAAAGCCAGCGGCGTCGCCAGCCGGTTTTGCGGATGGCCCGCGTCGTTTCCCGGGAGGCCTGCATGACCTCCCGGCGTGTCATACGACCGACCCCCTCGGCATAGCCGACCAGCAGGGTCCGGTCGCACAAGATGTTGATCAGTCGAGGGACGCCGCCCGAAAGACGATGAATCCTTTTCAGAGCGCTTGGCGCAAATAACTCCCCATCCGGCCGGCCGGCGATTTTCAGCCGGTGCCGGATATAATCCCGCGTCTCACGTGCGCTCAGTGGGGTCAAATGAAAGCGCACCGCGATGCGCTGGTCGAGTTGACGCAATTCCGGCCGGCTCAAGACCTGCCCCAGTTCCGGTTGTCCGGCCAGGACGATCTGAATCAGCTTCTCGGTTTCGGTCTCCAGGTTGGAAAGCAGCCGGATCTGTTCGAGAACATCCCCGGAAAGGTTTTGTGCCTCGTCGATCACCAGAACCGGAACGCGCCCGGCACGATTTTCTTTGAGCAAAAAGTGGTTGAGGTCCTCGATCAGCCGGGCAGAGGATTCTCCCTCGGCCGGGACCCCGAACTCCCGGTTGACGGCCCGCAGCAATTCGACCGCCGTGAGCTTCGGGTTGAAGATCAGAGCCGGCAGAAAAATGTCGGGATCAAGATCATTGAGGACGGTTCGCAGAATGGTGGTTTTGCCGGTTCCAACTTCGCCGGTGACCTCGATGAATCCGGCCCGGTTCTGCATGCCGTAGAGCAGATGGGCATAGACTTCCCGATGAGTTTGGCTCAGGTAGAGAAAATCCGGATTCGGCGTCAGGTTGAACGGCCTGACGCGGAGTCCGAAAAAGGCTTCATACATGGGCAACAGCCTGGAGGAAGGTTAGGGATGCGGCTTCTGCGGCCATTTTTCATTCTCCACAGTTGCCAACTTTTTGCAAGCCTTGCCATCCCAAGCGGTGAAAAGTTTGCACAAGGAAAATTGTCAGAATATGTTATATGTAGGGGTTGAAACAGCAGTCGACGAACCAGCTACCAGCGGCTTTTTGCGCTCAACATCAGACAACCGGAATGGATTATGAATAACTGGAGACACTTTACCGACGAGACCCGGATCGCTTACTTTTCCATGGAAATCGGCCTGACCACTGAAATCCCAACTTATAGCGGCGGCCTGGGCGTTTTGGCCGGCGATACTATAAAAAGCGCGGCCGACATGAAGCTGCCCCTGGTGGCGGTGACTCTGCTCAGCCGCAAGGGCTACTTCCAGCAGTCCTTCTCCAAGGAAGGCTGGCAGCTGGAAGAGCCCGTACAGTGGCGGCCCGAGGATTTGCTGGAATTGCTGCCCGGCAAAACCCTGGTCACCATCGAACAGCGCGACGTCAAGGTCCAGGCCTGGCTGTACCGGGTCAAGAGTCCGACCGGGGGCGAACTGCCCGTCCTGTTCCTGGACACGGACATTCCGGGCAACCTCCCCGAAGACCGCAAAATCACCGATCATCTGTACGGCGGCGACCGGGCCTACCGGCTCAAACAGGAGATCGTGCTCGGCATTGCCGGCGCCCGCCTGCTGCGGGTGCTGGGCTTCCAGGTCCGCAAGTACCATCTCAACGAAGGACATGCCAGCCTGCTGACTCTCGAACTGCTCAACCGCCACCGACGGCCGGTGGAAGACACCTGGGACGAACGGGACTCCTGGGACACGCGCAAGGTCCAGGAAAAATGCGTTTTCACCACCCACACCCCGGTGAAGGCGGGTCACGACAAATTCCCCTACGACCTGGTGGAAAAGATCATGGGCCCGGTGATCCCCTACTCCCTGCTGCGGGAACTGGGCGGCAGCGCCGAACTGAACATGACCATGCTGGCGCTGAACCTCTCTCATTATGTGAACGGGGTCGCCAAAAAACACGGCCAGGTTTCCCAGGCTCTGTTCCCCGGCTTTGAAATCCACGCCATCACCAACGGCGTGCATCCATTCACCTGGACCTCTCCCTACATGACCGCCCTGTTCGACAAATACCTGCCCGGATGGGCGAACGAACCCGAACTGCTGGTACGGATCGATCTGATCCCCGATCAGGAGATCTGGGAAGCGCACTGCGGGGCGAAAGCCTACCTGTTTCAGTATATCCGCGAGGTCGCTGACGGCGTCGATCTGGACCCCGATGTTCTGACCATCGGTTTCGCCCGTCGCGCGACCGCCTACAAGCGGGCCAATATGATCTTCACCGACCCGGAGCGCCTCCTGGCCCTGGGCGACGGCAAAATCCAGCTGGTTTACGCCGGCAAAGCCCACCCGAACGATGAACAGGGCAAACGCATGATTCAGGAGATCCGGGCGCAGAAGGACTACTTCGGGGATCGCCTCAAAATCGTCTATCTGCCGAACTACAACATTGATGTGGCCAGCCGTCTGATCCCCGGCGTCGATATCTGGCTGAACAACCCCCTGCGACCATTGGAAGCGTCCGGAACCAGCGGCATGAAAGCAGCCCTGAACGGGGTGCCGAATTTCAGTGTTCTGGACGGCTGGTGGATCGAAGGGCATATCGAGGGCGTCACCGGCTGGTCCATCGGTCCTCCGCCGACCGAAGTGTCTACCGAGGTCAGCGTCTCCGACGAAGATGTCAAGGATCTTTACCACAAACTGGAAAAGGTCATCATTCCTCTCTATTACCAGGACCGGCAGGCCTGGATCCAGGTCATGAAGTCGGCCATCGGTAAAAACGCCTATTATTTCAATACCCACGTCATGATGCGACGCTACGTGACCGAAGCCTACCTGCGCTGACCACGGTGTCCTGGCAGGAAACGATGACCCTTTCGTAAAACCATTCAGAAGCGGAGCAAACGAAGTAATGGTAAAAATCGTGACCCATCCCGGCAGCGCCCACAAAGACGATTTTCTTTCGGTATGCGTTCTGCTTTCTGTTCTCGGCCACGCGGAAATCCACCGGCGGGAAGCCACCCGGGAAGATATCGTCGATCCCGACACCTACCTGGTGGATGTCGGCATGCACTACGAGCCGGAAAAACACAATTTCGACCACCATCAGGATTCCAACCTGCCCTGCTCCTTCCATCTGGTCATGCAGTATTTCGGCCACCATGAGACGGCATTGCAGATGTTCGAATGGTACAGCCACATGAATTCGATGGATATCAACGGCCCGCACCGGACTGCTGAGAACCTGGGCATCGATACCAATGTCCTGTTCGCGGCCTCTTCGCCGATCGACGGTTTTATTCTGGCCCGCTTCTCCGGGCTGTCCTTCATGGACGAGAGCCACATGCTTTACGAGCTGATGGCCGACCTGGGGGCCGACCTCCTGAAAATCATGCAAAAGAAGCGGGAGCGGCTGGAAAAATTGAAACAGCATGTGCAAATTATCGAAGTCAGGCACCTGAAAGCCATCTTCAGTACCATCGGTGACCACCCGAAGCTGTCCATGGACCGCTTCCTGCGATTTCTGGACGATCCGCGGATCGCCATCAGCATTACTCCCTCGGCTCGCGGTCCCGGCTGGGAACTGTTGCGCCTGGGAGATAACAAGATGGTCGATTTTCGCGCCCTGGCCGATCATCCCGAGATTCGCTTCGTGCACTACAACGGCTTTGTCGCCAAAACACGCTCGCTGCTGTCTCAGGAGGCTGTTATCGACCTGGTTTCGCAGGCTGTACTGAAGGAGCCGGCGAACTGAAGAAGCCGGGCCATTGCCTCTCTGGTTAAAAGACAATCCTGAAAAATAAAACGGCGTTTGACCTTTTTCACGTTTCCAACTATTCTCATAAGTAGAAACCTGAATGGTATCCAACCTTGCCCTGTCCGGGAAAGGAGGCAGACAATGACGCCCATCCTGAAATCGACTCTGCTGGCCGGTGTGCTCCTGTCGGTCTGGCTGTTCTCAACCGCAAACGCAGAAGGTCCTGAAAAGTTCGACCTGCCTGCGCCGGCCATGGGCACCGTCTCCTTCCAGCATGAGCTGCACCAGGAGCGGGTGGCGGATTGCGAAACCTGCCATCACAAAGGCGTCGAAACAGGAGCTTGCCTGGAGTGCCACGAAATTTCCAAATCCGCGCCTCAGGGCAAAGATCTTTTCCATCAGGTCTGCCGCAATTGCCACCAGGAACAGGGCGGGCCAACGGCGTGCGCCGGATGCCATACGCGTCCGGCCCAATAATCCTCCATGAATCAGGCGCGAAAATTTTGCAGCGGGTTGACACACCCACCGGCCCCTCCGGGAGACAGAAGATGCATTCCCCCGAACTTCGCAACGGTCTGTACGGCTTGCTCAGCGACTTTTTCCACTATCCCGCTCTCCGGGAATCGCCGATTTTCGATCAGGAGCTTTTGCAGGAAGTCGCCGCACGGGTTGGCACCGATGACCCGCCGCAGGTGGCTGTGGACGATATTCACGAGTTGCAGACAGCCTACACCGGGCTGTTCGTCAATCGTCTCGGCGGGGTCCGGGCTCATCCCTACGGCGCAGTTTACCTGGAAACCGAGCCGCGCCTGATGGGGAAAAGCAGCCAGGGCGTAGTCGCCGCCTACCGCGAAGCGGGCATCAGACCCGAAGATTCCGCGGAGCCGCCCGATGCCCTGGTTCTGGAACTGGCCTTCATGGCCCACCTCACGGAGGCAGAGGTTCAGGCTGCCGCAGCAGGCGATCAGGCGGCGCTGGAGCAAACCCGGGAGCAGCAGATCAAATTCTGCCGGGACTATCTCCATCCCTGGATTTTCGAATTCTGCCGCCGGGTCACCGAAGATGAAACGGCGCATCCGCTTTACCGCTGGGGAGCCCGCCTGCTGGAGAAGTTCAGCCGCCAGGAACAAGCAGGGATGAGTGCCGGCCCGGCCGGTTGACGGACATTGGGCCGACTCTGCTCTTACCCAAGGAAATAGTTCATACGGGAATTGCGAGTAGCCCCAAGTCTCCTTGTCTATCGACCTGCAACAGACCAGCCTTCGAACCGGGGACGCGCCCCCGGACGGCGCCCTACCTTTGCTGCGCGGCAAAGGTAGGACCAAAACGCGCCCTGCAGAACCACCCGCCGACGGCGGGTCCCCTCCACTCCGCAGATGTTTCGGGGCCGGACAAAAACTCGCCTTGCGGCTCAGACAGTTTGTCCGGCTATTTCCCGAAACCTCCACTCCGTTCCAGTGGCTCTGCACGGGAAGCCCCAGTCAAAACCCAACCAAAACAAACCAAAACAAGAAGATTGATTTCGGAGCGGTCTTCAGACCGCGAATGGGATTACCGGCTTTCCTCCCGTTTGCCGATGCCGGAGCCAGGCGTGCCTTGGCCGAAACAGACCGATCAACTGTTTGAGCGCCAGCGAGTTTTGATCGGTCCGGCCGGGGTGCGCCTGGCGGAGGGAACCCGCCGTCGTCCGCCATAGTCCGCCGTCGCTCGAAGCGCTATGGCGGACTACGCTGGGCTATGGCGGGCATCGGCATCGGGCACCTTGGGGGTCCAGGGGGACCAGGGTGAGCGGTCCCCCTGGTCGCCGTCCGGGGGCGAGTCCCCGGTTTAGCAGCAGAGCCGATGCACGATCAGTTGGGGAGTTCCATTGCTCCCCAGAAATACCGGATGAAACCAAAAAACATGGCCGGCTTCCCAGAAGGAGCCGGCCATTTTAGCCTCATGATTCTGTTCAGCCACCCTCAGTCTCAGTGCCTGTGCCCCCCTTCCATGGGCAAAAATTTCTCCGCCAGGCTATAGAGGAACAGACAGAAAGCGATGGCCCCCGCAACAATGGCGAATTCCGCCAGCGACGGGAAGTACTCCAGGAGGTGGGCGGGCCCTTCGGCGACGCTTTCCCGCATCGGCACCATCTGCCCGGCGATCACCAGGTCGTAGCGCATGAAAAAGATACCGATGGTGCAGAGCAGACCGGCGATGGTCACACCGAAGGGAGTGAGCGTCCGGCGGTTGATCAACAGCAGAAACGGAATCAACATACCGATCAGCACCTCGAAAAACCAGAAATTGAAGGCGAGCGGCCCGGCGAGCAGGACCATGGTCGCCTCGTACTTCTCCGGCGGCTTGCCGTACAGGCCGGGAATCATTTTCCAGACGATGAAAAACATCAGAATGCCAATGAACAGGGCCTGCAGCTTGCCGACGGTGATCATGAACCGTTCGTAGTCCGGCGACAGGGAAATGCCGCGCGCCTTGTGATTGAAATAGACGATCAGTGCAGTCAGCGCTCCGCCGGAGACCAGGGCGGAGAGAATGAAATAGATGGGCAGAAAAGAACCGTACCAGTAATGCCGCGCTTCCAGCAAACCGAACACCGCGCCGAGGTTGGAGTGGGCACTGATCGCGGCGACAAATCCCGCCAGGCCAAAAATGAAGGACATCCGGCGGCTGCCGATCATCAGTGCGGTAAATTCGCCGCAGAGCAGGACCAGGTAGAGCCCGTAGAGCGCGCCCATCCACCAGATCGGCGAACTGAAATTGGGGCTGATGACGGCGTACAGGACCATGCGGAAGGGATGATTCAGTTCCATGGCCATCACGCCGAAGCCGGTCAGCAGGGTCAGGATGGCGAGCAGATGCCCTCGCCTGCCGATCACCTCGAAGGCCTTGAAGCCCCAGACGTCGCCCAGACTGGATACCAGGCAGAGCCCGGTCGAAGAGACGACGAAAAACACATACGTGGAAATCAGAATGCCCCAGGGAATCTGCCGACTGACATTGAGGGCGTGGTCGTGGCCGGCAACGAAGACATAACCGACAGCAGCCCCCCCGGCGAGCATGGCGACGGCCAGGACGCCGAACCAGGCCCATTCCCCCGGCCGCCTGATGACAGTGGCAATAGCGCTCATGGACAGACTCCTTAAATCAAATAGAAAAGAAAAGGCTTGGTGCCCATTTCCGGCTTGACAACCCGGTACGGGCGCTCTACCAGCAGTCGGGAGACCTCGCTGTCCGGATCATTCAAATCGCCGAAGGTGCGGACATTGGTGGGGCAGGTCTCCACGCAGGCCGGCAGACGGCCCTGCTCGATACGGTGCGCGCAGAAGGTGCACTTGTCGACAGCACCGCGCTCTTCATTGTAATAACGGGCGTTGTAGGGGCAGGCGGTCATGCAGTACTTGCAGCCGATACATTTTTTGTCTTCCACGGTCACGATGCCGCCGGCACCGACCCCGGTCGCCCGGGTCGGGCAGACCCGCTTGCAGGGCGTGTTGCCGCACTGCATGCATTGACCCGGTACGAATTCCTGGCCGAGCCGCGGATAGCTGCCGCGCAGCCTTCCCTCGCTGACCCAGTTCCGGTAGTTTTCCGTGCCGAGGGGAACCAGGTTTTCGGCTTTGCAGGCCACCGTGCAGGCCTTGCAGTCCAGGCACTTGCGAGTGTCCAGCACGATCGCATAGCGTTTTTTGCTCATTTCTGCTGCTCCTTTTCAGGCGACTTCCCCTCAGGCGGGAAGGATCTCCACAAAAGTCTGGTGCATGGCGACATTGCCCGAAATCGGCTCCATCCGGTCTTCAATCAGGGCGGCGTCGCTGGCGCCACGGCCATGAATCCGGCTCAGTCCTTTGGAGAGAACCCCGAAGCCGTGGTCCATGTAGACGCAGTCCGGACGGATCTTCTCGGTCACCCGCAAGGGCAGGCTCTCCTCGCCGACACTGCTGCGGACCCGGACTCTGCTGCCGTCGCGCAGCCCCAGGCGCCGGGCCTCGTCGGGATGCAGCCAGAGGGAATTTTCCGCCATCAGTTCGTGCAGGTAAGGGTTGTTCTGGGTCGTGCCGTGGGTGAAATAAGCGGTCCGCCCGAGCAGCAGGCGGTAGCGGCCCCTGGAGGGGGTTTGCGGCGCCCGGTAGACCGGCAGCGGATCCTGTCCTTCCTTGGCGTATTTTGCCGAGTAGATTTCAATCTTGCCGCTGCGGGTCTTCATGCGCTTGCCGTGGCTGGCGCCGTAGACCGGTTCGTCGTTCTCGCGATAAACGCCGCGGGTGCGCAGCGCCTCGAGTATTTCCGGATGCCCCTCGACCTGGTTGGCGATAAACGCCTCCATGGTGAAATTGAAGGACTCCGCCACTTCGTCGCCGAAACGCCGGGCCAGCTGCTGCATGATCCACTGGTTGGGCTTGGTCTCGAACAGCGGCTCGATGCAGGGTTGGCGCATGACCGCTTCGGGCACCGGCCCGGAAAGAACGTGGATGGGATCGAGACGCTCCAGATAAGTGGCCTCGGGCAGCACCACGTCCGAATACCAGGCCGTGTCGCTCATGGTGATATCGATGGTGCAGATGAAATCCATCTGTTCCATCATCGCCAGAGTCTTGCTGCGGTTGGGCACCGATTGCAGCGGGTTCTGCTTGTAGACCATCATCCCTTTGACCGGGTAGGGGTCGGCGGCGAGCACGCGATCCCGGAAGGGTTTCCAGGCTCCGTCCTTCAGCGACAAATAAGTCACATCGCCGGTCTCCAGACGCTCCGGGACACCGTCGTACCAGGGCGCCAGGTAATAGTTTTCACCGAGATGAATTTTCTTCCCCGGCAACATGCCGCCCTTGACGTCCCAGTTGCCGACGACGACGTTGAGGATCGCCATGGCCCGCCGCAGTTGGGTGTCGTTGTCAAAAAAAGAAGACCGCCGGCCCTGATAGTAGATGGCCCGGGGTGCCGCGGCCGCAAACTCGCGGGCGATGCGGCGGATGTCCTCAGCCGGGATGTCACATTCACCGGCTGCCCACTCCGGAGAGTAGGTTTCCAGGTGCGGCACCAGCTCGTCGAAACCGACGGTCATGGTGTCGATGAACTCACGGTCGTAGCGCTTTTCACCGACGATCACGTGCAGCATGGCCAGGACGAAAGCCAGGTCGGTGCCGGGCCGGATCGGATACCATTCGTCGGCCTTGGCCGCGGTCCTGGTAAAGCGCGGGTCCAGGTAAACCAGTTTGCGTCTGCCCCCGTCGCCGGCGATCATGTCGATACTGTCCGGGGTGAACAGTGCTTCGGCACGATTGGCGCCGCTCATGATCAGATAGTCGGCGTTGCGAACGTCGGGAAAAGGATTGGTGCCGTAGGTGGCGCCGAAGCCCTGCAGGTTGGAGGCCAGGCAGAGCGTGGGATGGCGCAGGGTGTTGGGTGAGCCGAAGCACTCGGCAAAACGCAGGAAAAACTCTTCCTGGAAGCCTTCCGTCGAGACGAACATCATGCCGGCCCGGCTGTATTGATCGGCAACTGCCGTCATTTTTCCGGCCACCAGGTCGAGGGCCTCATCCCAACTGGCCCGGCGCCACTTACCCTCGCCGCGGGCCCCTGTCCTGATCAGCGGATACTTGAGGCGATCGGGATCGTAAACGGTCTGCAGGCCCGCATTGCCGCGGGCGCAAAGCATCCCCCGGCTTCTCAGAAAGGAGGGATTGGGGTCGAGCTTGTGAATCACGCCCTCGCGCATGCGGGCAATCACGCCGCATTTATTGACGCACATTTCGCAACAGGTAAAAACGCTCCGGTCCGGGACCAGGGAGAGTTTGACACCGCTGCCCGGTTCAGCGAGGGCTTTCAGCACGTTCAGCTGGGAGCCCAGGGCAACGGTCCCCAGGGCGCAGGACGAGACTCCCAGGAAACGGCGACGGCTCAATTTTCTTTTCAGAAGGCGTGACACGATGCTCCCCTTTCCAATGATTTCCGGCCGTAAAAATTTACTCATTTAAATATAAGGACTTCATAATTAACTGACATGCAGAATTTTGCATGAAACATGCCACTCCTGCCATCCGCAAAGGCACCGACACCCCAAGCCGTCAACACGCCTCGAAACAATCAGCAAACGGTGCATTATTTAATATTTTCGAATAAAAGAATTTTTACCTGAAGGCGTTCCGATATTTTCCAGGGCAAGCGCCCGCCAAGTGAAAGCACAGACGCCGCTCGGTGATATCACGGATGGATTCCCGGCGAGCAAAACAGAAGTGCGGTCTTTAAAGGCCCGAAATATTGTTCCGGAAGGATTCAGAGAGGGACGAAGGGGGATGCTGACCGGCGCTTTGCCCCAAAGGAGCGACCACTGAATTTCACTGAAAGCGGCAGGCTAGGAGTCTGTCGGACTATGCGGACTGAAGCGAAAATTCGAGGCTTCGAGAACAGATTTCAGCTCGTTCGCAGGCTCATAGCCGTAGCTATGGGCCAAAAAGGAGCTGAAATATGGGCCGAAGGATCGAATTTGCAGCCAGTTCATGGATAGTCCGACAGCCTCCTAGATCAGGACCCATGCCGTTCTTCGAGAACCTGCCGAGCCGCGCTGACCCCCGCCAGATATCCGGTCGACCAGCAGATCTGCAGGTTGAAGCCGCCGGTCGGTCCGTCGAGGTCGATCATTTCGCCGGCGAAATAGAGATTTTCGATCTGTCTCGACCGCATGCTGCGCATGTCGATATCTTCAAGCGAAACCCCGCCGGCGGTGACAATGGCTCGCCGGAAATCGCCGCAAGCGGTCACGGTGAGCGGCAGTTGCTTGAAAAGTCCCAGCAGTTGGCGCCTTTCGGTACGGGTGATCGAATGGCATTTCTTGTCGGTGGCGATCCCCGACAGCTGGATGAACAGGGGAATCATGTCTTTCGGCAGCAGACCGCTCAGGGCGTTGCCGAAATTCCGGTTATTATGCTTTTCCAACTCCCTCTGCAGGCGCCGGTCGAAGGTGTCGGCATCGAGCGCCGGCTTGAGATCAAGTTGCAGCGTGACCTTGCCACGCTTCAGCGCATCCCGGATATTGCTGCTCATATCGAGAATGATCGGTCCACCGATGCCGCTGCGGGTGAAAAAGGCCTCACCGAAACGCTCATCGATTGTTTGCCCATCCAAAAGGACCGCGACCCGGACATTTTTGAGATTGAGCTCGGAGACGCTGCCGGTCCAGCTTTCCGCCAACTTGAGGGCCACCAGGGCCGGTTGCGGCTTGATGACCGCATGGCCGGTCTGCCTGGCCCAGCGATAACCATCGCCGGTGCAGCCGGTATCACGGTAAGAAAGGCCGCCGGTCGCCAGAATAACGCTGCTTGCCCGATATTCGTTCGCCGATGTCCGGATCGTCTCGAGCCGCCCTTGCGAACAGCCCAGCCCCTGCACCTCGCAGCCGCTGACGAGCTGGGCGCCACTCGCCGCCAGGAAGTCTTCCAGGACCTTAAGGACATCCGCAGCGCCGCCTTGGGCCGGGAAAACCCGGCCGCCGCGCTCGACCTTGAGGCCAAGCCCCCGCTGTTGGAAGAAATCGATTGTTTCTGCGGTACCAAACGCATACAGAGCCGTCAGCAACGCCTTGCCCCCGGCGCCCAGGTGTTCGACCAGCCGGCGCGGGTCGGGTTCGCTGGTGGTGATGTTGCAGCGTCCCTTGCCGGTGATCAGCAACTTCGCACCGCAGCGCCGGTTTTTTTCCAGCAGCAGGACCCGCGCTCCCGCGAGGGCGGCAAAGCCCGCCGCAAACAAGCCGGCCGGGCCACCGCCGACAACAATGACATCTGTCTGCTGCATTCAAATCCTCTTTTGGTACAGAATCGTTTTCATCAGAGCCGGCCGGCAAGGCCACGAGCCGGGCACGGTCTGCAGTTGAATTCAGACCCGCAGGTGGGCATCGCTCTTCCGCAGTTTCCAGGCTGAAAAACCCAGCAGCAGAGCCAGGCAGAAGACGAAATAGCCCGGAAACCAAGCCAGTGATTCGATGAACAGCCGATCCTGCAGCTGGTCAGGGCTCAGCCCGGCCTGGACAAAGGACTCCTGGCGGCGCAAAAAAGCCAGCAGCAGCGAATACAACAGGCCGATCAGGCCGTAGCCGAGGTTGAAAAACAAGCCTTTGAAACTCAACACCGTCGCCCGCTGCTCCGAACCCGTGGCCCGGTTGAGGTAATGGCTGACGAAAAAACCGACGAAGTACATCGTGGCGAACAGCAGCAGCGCAGGCAGCAGTCCCCACACGGGCCAGAAGAAGGTCATGCCGACCAGCCCGCCGCCAACCAGCAGGCTGACCACGCCGAGATTGTAGACCGGAGTATGCCGGTCGGCCAGGTAGCGCGCATAAACCGGCACCACGAAACCGAGCAGCGCCACTCCCGAGCCGATGATGCCGAACACCGCTTCGGGCAGCCCGATCAGCCGGTAGTACTGGCTGTTCATGGTCAGCAGCATGCGAATCACGCTGTCGAACAGCAGGCCGAATAAAATCACGATCAGCACGAAGGGGGTCCGCAGTATCCAGCCCCCTGCCCGGAAGACCAGCCGGAAAGCTTCCGGGATGGTCTTCGCCTCAAGACCGGCCTGCATATCACCGCTGGCCGCCACCTCCCGCATGCGCAGGGTTGTCATCAAGGTCAGCAGGGCCATGATCAGGGTCAGGGCGATCGGAATGCGCAGGGTCATCGCCCGGGTCACGGTCAGCTCCAGACCGAAAAAATCAACGAGGGACTGCATCAGCTGCAGATCGTAGACGGCGCCGCCGAGGGCCATGGCGAAGACGAAACCGATGGACTGCGCCTGGATCTGCCGCTCCAGGACCCGGCTCCAGTCGGCGACGTCCCCCGCCTGCTTGAGAGAATCATAGGCCAGCGCTTCATCGGCGCCGCTGGCGCCGGCTTCGGCAAGCCCGCTGAGGATCCGGTTGATGATAAACACCCCGAACAGCAGGTCCGGATTGCCCCGCGGAACCAGCAGCAGCAGGCCGATTTCGACCACCATCAGCAGGCCCGAGAACACCAGGAGGTTACGGCGGCCGAAGGTGTCGGCAAGTGCCCCCGAAGGGACCTCGCTGCAAACGATGACAGCCGCCCAGATGGCATTCAGGATCGCGAACTGTGACAGGCTGAGCCCGAAGTCCAGAAAAAGGATTGTGAAAACCGGGTAGTAGAACCTGGCATTGAAAAAAACCCGAAAGGCGATGAACAGCCGAACGTTGGGAATATCGAATGGCGACCTGCCGGCCTCTCCGGTTTTCGAATCCACATCAGACCCCGTAAATCAGGATTACGCTCTCCATCCCCTAAAAATCGAACAGGGTGCCCTGTACCGCCGCGGGCGGTCGGGGCCGGCCGTGCTGAATGATTTCCTCTGCCGCCAGCCAGAGGTGCCGGGTCAGGTCGATATCGTACCGGGAATCGTGCAACCGGGATTCGTCCACATCGATGCCGCAGTGCCGGGCCACGGTCGCCAGGCGGAAGTTCGGCAGACCGGCCCGCTCCAGGTGCAGAATCTGTCCCCAGACCAGCATGACATCGAGGCACGGATACCAGAACCAGCTGCCGAAGAAACGATCGTTGTTTTTCTCCCAGAAGCGGCGCATGAACGGCATATCGAAACTGTGGGCATTGTAGCCGACGAACTGAAACTTGTCGGCCTTGTCATAGGGATCGACATAACGGGCCAGCATCTGCTTGAATGCGGCAAAGACGTCGAAAGGCTCGGCAAAATCCTGCCCGGCGACTTGCAGAAAATCCGGATCCCCCGCCGGCAGCAGCTGACGGCGGTCGATGCCGGTCACCCGCAGGGCTTCGTCTTCGATAATATCCGCCGGATAAGGCCGCAGGAAATAATCGAAATAGTCCCTGACCTCGCCTGCTGTCTGCACACACCCGGACAACTGGATCAGGCCATGCCTTTCCGCCAGCGTTCCCGTGGTTTCGACGTCGATAAAAATCAGTTTTTCATTCTGCCCGGCCATAAACTCCCACCTTTCTCTGTCGGTTGCGGTTCGAGATTAGCAGGAATCGCCGGCGAAAGAAACGCTGACGATTGCTTCAGGAGCTCTCTGCGCCGGGGAAAAAAAGTTGTCATTTGTTCCTGCCGTCCAAAACCGGCCTGGTTCATAAAGTCATCCCGACCGATTGTATCCCGGGGATTGGCAGCCGCGGGTCTTTCCCCTTTCGCTGGCCGCAGGGTAGCAAGGATAGAGGAGCGTGGTATGCTGATACAGGGTAAACGACGCTTTCAGAAACCTCGTTACCGCAAAGGAGTCAGGATATGGATTCAAGAAAACTCTTCACCTGCCAGCAATGCGACGCCAATATGGAGGTGGCCGAACCGCGCGCCCGGGATCAGGTGGTCTGCTCCCAATGCGGCCGCCTCTATCACCTGTTTTTCAGCGAACAGGACGGGGCCTGGCATCTTCAGGCGCAGGAACCCGCTACGGATGAGGCCGAAGAAAGGCGTAAAAGCGAACAGCCATTTTCAGTCCTGGCCGAGGAGGGACGTCCGAAACGGGTTGACCGCTCCGAGGAGCATCGTGAGCAGACCGACGTTCACGCCGGCGAGGATGTCGCGGTCGACAAGAAGCACCGGGAACCCAGATAAAATGCCTATTTTCCAATCTGAAGAAATGTCCGCATGAAGCACAACAAGCCTGCCAGATATTACGATCCGGATGAACTCCGGGCGCGCCTCGGAGAACTCGACCCGGTCAAGATTGCCGACGAACTGGCTCGTCTGGAGCCGTCGCGGCAAGCGGAGATGTTCCGGCAGATCGAGGGAGATCGGGCCCGGGAAGTCTTCTGCCTGCTGGATGCCGCTCATCAGGAGACCATCCTCGGCAGCCTGGATGAAACCAGGGCCGCCGCCCTGGTGGAAGAACTGGATCCCGACGATCGGGCCCGCTTGTTCACGGAACTTGCCAAAGATCATGCCGAGAAACTGCTGGCCGGACTGAGTCCGCAGGAACGGCGGCTGACGATCCAGCTGCTTGACTACCCGGCGGAATCTGCCGGCCGGATCATGACGCCGGAGTATGTCAGTCTGCAGCCGGACCTGACGGCGGCAGAGGCTTTGCAGCAGATCAGGGAACAGGCGGCCGCGGCGGAAACCATCCATACCCTGCCGGTCATCGACAGCGACGAGCGCCTGGTCGGCATGCTGGAACTCAGCGACCTGGTTCTGGCCGCCCCGGAAACCCCGATACGGAGCATCATCAGGGAGGAACTCCGCTCGGTGCGGGCCGATACCGACCAGGAAACCGTGGCCCGGCTGCTGCAGGCAGCCGATCTGCTCGCCGTACCCGTGGTCGATGCCGGCGAACGCCTGCTCGGTCTGGTGACCGTGGACGACGCCATGGACGTTCTGACCCGGGAAGAGGAAGAGGACATCTCCCGGGCCGGCGGGACCGAACCCCTGCGCCGTCCTTACTTTTCGGTCTCCGACCTGCGCCTGGCCCGCAGCCGGATTGTCTGGCTGCTGGTTCTGATTGTCGCCGCCACCCTGACTGTTCAGGTTCTCAAGACCTTCGAACAGACGCTGGACCAGGTCGTGGCGCTGGCCATGTTCATCCCTCTGCTGATCGGCACCGGCGGCAATGCCGGTGCCCAGTCGGCGACCACTTTGGTCCGCGGCATGGCGGTCGGCGATGTTCACCCTCGGGATTTTCTGCGGACGCTGCTGCGGGAAGCCCGGGTCGGCCTGCTGCTGGGTCTGATGCTGGGACTCTTGAGTTATGGGCCGGTCTGGATTTTTGCCGACCCTGCCCTGGCTCTGGTGGTCTCTCTGACTTTGGTCTCCATCTGCACTCTGGCCTCCGCTGTGGGGGCCTTGATGCCCCTGCTCGCCCGGAGCCTCGGCGTTGACCCGGCCGTGGCGAGCGCCCCTTTTGTCACCACGGTGGTCGATGCCACCGGCCTGCTGGTCTATTTCCTGATCGCCAGGGCGGTCCTGCAACTCTAGGAGGCTGTCGGACTATCCATGAACTGGCTGCAAATCCGATTCTTCGGCCCATATTTCAGCTCCTTTTTGCCCCATAGCTATGGCTATGCGCCTGCAAACGAGCTAAAATCTGTTCTCGAAGCCTCGAATTTTCGCTTCAGTCCGTATAGTCCGACAGCCTCCTAGGAGCTATCCATGACTCGTTACAAAAACCGGCAACAAGCAGGCAGGCGATTAGGCAAGGAATTGAATGCCTACCGCGGGCGGGACGACGTGCTGGTTCTGGGTCTGCCCCGCGGCGGCGTGCCGGTCGCCGACCAGGTCGCCCTGACGCTGCAGGTCCCCCTAAGCGTTTTCATCGTTCGCAAGGTCGGCGTGCCCGGGCAGGCGGAACTGGCCATGGGCGCAATTGCCTCCGGCGGCCTGCAGGTCGTCAATGAGAGCATCATGCAGTCGCTCGGCATCTCCGCCGAGAAGTTTGCCAGGGCCGCCGATGCGGAAGCCGCCATCCTCGGGGCCCGGGAGCAGGCCTTCCGAGGCGGCCGGGAGGCACCCGACCCAAGCGGCAAGATCGTCATCCTGGTCGACGACGGCATTGCCACCGGTGCCACCATGCGGGTTGCAGTCAAGGCTTTGCGCCAGTCGGCGCCAGGCAAACTGATCATCGCCGTGCCGGTTGCGGCGCCGGACACCTGCCGGGAACTGGCCGGCGAGGTGGACGAACTGGTCTGCCCGCTGCAGCCGCCGAATTTCGGAGCTGTCGGCATGTGGTATGAAGACTTTCGCCAGACCGGCGACGACGAGGTGCAGGCTATCCTGGAAAAATACTGATCGGACCCCCCCTGTCGCTGCAGGGTCAAGACCCATTACCTTCCGCCGGCAACGGCCTCATTGCGGCGGCGAGGAATTTTCCTCGGCATTTTCCCCCAAGGTCTTCTGCAGATCCTCCATGGCCCGCCCGAACGCCTGCCAGTCTCCCTCCTGAAGGGCCTGCTGCGCCCGATCGAAAATCCTGCGAGCCCCTTCCAGCAACCCTGTTCGGACCGGGGTTTCCGCAGTCTGCGGTCGGGCCTTTCCGGCCCCTGACGAGGCCTGTCCGAAAATGGCGGCAACCGCCTGTTCCAGGGTCGGCTCCATGGTCACCCGGTCGTTGTAGGCAACAATGACCCGGCGCAATTGCGGAATGTTGTTGCCTTCGGCGATCAGGTAAACCGGCTCGACGTAAATAAAAGAATGGTCGAGGGGAATCACCAGCAGGTTGCCGCGAATGACCTGCGAACCGCGCTGGTCCCAGAGCGACAACTGCCGGCTGATGACCGGGTCCTGGTCGATCATCGCCTCGATCTGCATCGGCCCCAGGATCAGTTTTTCCTTGGGCAGCTTGTAGACCAGCAGCCGGCCGTAATCAGGCTGGTCGCAGCGGGCCGCCACCCAGGCGATCATATTGTCGCGGTTGCGGGGGGTCAAAGGCAGCATGAGCAGAAATTCCAGCCGCTCCTCTTCCGGCAGCCGCATGAGAATGTAATAGGGGTCCATGGCCAGCGGGTCGCCGGCATATTTTTCCCGGGGCAGCGTCCAGAGATCTTCGTTGTTGTAGAACACCTGGGGAATCGTCATGTGATAGCGATTGTATTTGTCAACCTGAATCCGGAACAGGTCCTCCGGATAGCGCAGATGCTGCCTGAGGTCTTCGGACATCTCTTCGAGCGGGCGAAACAGCCCGGGAAAGGCCTTCCGGTAGACCTTGAGTACGGGTTCGTCGGGTTGCATCACATAGAAGTCGACGCCGCCGTGATAAACGTCGACCACGGTCTTGACCGAATTACGGATGTAATTGAGTCTCCCCTCGTAGGGTTCGGCATAAGGATAACGGTCAGAGGTCGTATAGCTGTCCTGGATCCAGAACAATTGTTTGTTGCTGAGGACCAGGTAGGGATCGGAATCGAGGTTCAAAAATGGCGCAAGGGTGCCGATGCGCTCCCGCACCTGGCGTCGCAGCTGCAGGCGGCTGTCCGGCTTGAGGTAATCGGAAAGCAGGATGTTCAAATCTCCCAGTTCCCAGGCGAACAGCAATTTCTTCCAGAAAGCATCGATCGGCAGACCGCCCCGCCCGGCATACCGGGTGTAGACGTTTTCGTCCCCTTTCGGATAATCGAGTTCCTTGACGCCGGTATTGACGATCCGGTAGCCAGGCATCTTTTCGCCGTAGAAAATGGCGGGCTGGTCCAGCCCCAACCCTTCGGGGGTCTTGGGCGGAAGGTCCTGAATCAGGAAAGTGGGCGTCCCCTCTTTTCCTTCCTGCGAGGCGAGGCTCATGACCAGACCGTAGCCATGCGTGAACTGCAGGGTCCGGTTGAGCCAGGTATCGGCCCGTTCCGGCAGTTCCGGCGCCAGCTCCCGCGCCGACAGCATGACCTGACGGTAATCGCCGTTCAGACGGTAGCGATCGACGTCGACTTCGTAGAACTGGTAATAAAGTCGTATTTCCTGCAGCTGGCGAAAGGTTTCGAGCAGAGGCCGCCAGTCCCAGAGTCGGATGTTGCTGAGCGTCTGCCGATTGGCGGCCACCTTTTCCGGTGTCAGGTCGGAGAGAGCGGCATAGGAGCGCTCCTCGATGCGGTCGATGCCGTAAGCTTGCCGGGTAAAAGCGATTTCGTATTCGATAAACCGGCTTTCCAGTTCAAGTTCATTCGGTTCGACGATCAAACTCTGGACCGCCAGCGGGGCGGCCAGCAGCGAAACGACCATCAGGCCGAAGTAGACCACGGCACTCCAGGCGACCAGGCGCAGGCGGTCGCGCCGGTAGGCAACCAGGATGGTCCCTGCAAACACAACGGAGGCCGCCACCATGAGCCACAGGCTGAGCCGCACCACCACGAGATCGGTGTAGCCGGCGCCGTAGACCACGCCGGTGCCGGAAAAAAGCAGTTCATAGCGCTCCAGGAAGTAGCCCCAGGCGTAGCCGGCCAGAAAGAGGATGGCGAGCAGAGCCAAATGGCCGAGGGTAGCATGCCTGGGCTTGGCGATCCCTTCGCCCCCCCGGCGGATAAAACCGGTCAGCAGAGCCAGTCCGAGCACCCCAGCGAAGGCCAGGAAAGCCAGGGACGTCAAACCATTCTGCAGACTCTCCAGAAACGGCAATTCGAACAGGTAAAAGCCCAGATCGCGTGCGTAGATCGGGTCGCTGGACCCGACCGGCTGGCTCCAGAAAAAGCGCAAAGCATGGTCCCAGAGGTCGGCAAAATGGGCCGCGAAAGGTATGGCGATGAAGGCCGCCAGCAGCCAGGCTCCCCATTGCAGCAGGGGCGCCGGGATGCGGGCCTTTTCTCCCGGGTAGAATTCAATCAGGTTGTCGTCTTCGCCGGAGCGCAACCCGCCGGCCAGCGCCCGGCGGAGCGCCACCCTGAGATTGAAGCCCAGAAACAGCAGGGCCGCCAGCCCCGCAGCGCAGCCCAAGGCCAGCTTGAGCAGCAGAATACGCAGAAACACCGAGGGATAGCCAAGCTCTTTGAACCAGAGCCAGTCAACCAGGAGGGCGGAAAACTGTCCAAGCAGGAAGACGACCAGCAAGAGCAGAACAACGATCAGACGGACCAGGTTTTTCCCAGGATCTCTCAGCATGAATCACCTTGTCATGACGGGCACCGACAGGATGGCGGCATGCAAGCCGGTGTGCGGTTGCGGAACACTGCAAAGTTTACCATATGGCAGGCAGGCTGCCGGGCGATTTGCCGCTGCGGCTGCAGAAGATGTCGTCTTTCCCATGATCCGGCCTGTCCGTCGGCTGTTATCAAGGTGCCAGAACGAAAAAAGCCTTCCTGCGTGGAAGGCTTTGCGGACATCTTCGCGGGACAGCCGCCGTAGGGGCAACCCCCTGTGGTTGCCCTGCCCCAGGTGTTCGCCCGTTGTTCGATGGTTCCGGACCAGGGCGGCCACGGGGGGCCGCCCCTACGGTGCGTTGTTTGGGTTGTTGGTATCCATCGGCCATTGTTGTGGATTGTGTGTGATGTATTCGCGGATCGCGGACAATTCATCGTCGTTGCGAATCACCCGTTCGTAATAATTGCGTTGCCATAATTTGCCAGGGAATGCAGGCCAACCATTTTGTTTCACCCCATCGGTATACCGTTTTGTGGTCATGGTTTTGAATCGATTCACCACAGCCGGCAATGACAACCCCGCCGCCGTAGGGGCAACCCCCTGTGGTTGCCCTGCCGTAGGGGCAACCCCCTGTGGTTGCCCTGGTCCAGGTTGTTGCCCATTGTTCGATGGTTCCGGACCAGGGCGGCCACGGGGGGCCGCCCCTACGATGACGACAATGCCGTGGATATGGTTGGGCATGACAATGAATGCGTCGACATTGATACCCGGATAATGGGCGGGGATTTCATCCCAAACCGTGTTCACCATCCGTCCCGCATCATTCAACCGCATCACGCCATCCACGATCTCCCCGAACAGGCATGCGCGCCCCTGGGCGCATATGGACACGAAATACGTGCCTGGCCGTGAATAATCGTAATCCTTCAGACGAATCGACCGCCGGTGATGGATGTCGGGATGATATGCCACCGCTTCCCTCCTGCTATTTACATTCCATTCAAATTGCAATGTGCATATTTTGTGCACAACCTCATTTCACCTGGTATCGCCGAGCGCCGCCAGCAGTTCCTTTTTCAACGCCTTGCGCGTTTCGGCCACACTGGCAAGCAGCGTTTTGTATTCGGCCAGCACAACTCTTCGGGGTCACCGAGTTCATCGGCGACGGTGTTGGGGCTCTTGATATCGAGGTTGTAGCCGTTGGCCTTGATCTGCTCGACCGACACCTTCCACGCCTGCTCACTCTCTTCACGATGACCCCACCAGGCCTTCTCGGGCGCGAACTCCTCGATGCGCATCGGCTTGGTCTTCAACTCGGGACAGTTCCGGGGGACGGTTTCACGGAAGCGTCCCCGGTTCGATCCAACCGTAATTGAACGTCAGATAGTCCTCCGTGTTGCCTACAACAAACTACTTCGCTTCAACAATCAGAATTTCCGAGCGTTCCACCTGCTTATTGAGGCAGTCGACTATGCCTTTCAACTCCTGGGGAACTTCCTCCATGAAGAACACCATGCGTATCTGACCTTCCCCACCGACATCAGATGCAAGGCCCTTTATTGTTGTTTCCCTCTTACTCGTTACATCGATTAATCAAGTTGACGATGACCTTGACGATGGTCTCTTTCTCTTCCGGTTTGCTCTCGGCGATCAGCAGGGTCAGGGCGACCAAGGCGTTATCGGCGAGGCGCTTGCTGCCGTCGGCGCGGTACAGGATACTGTTGGCGTTCAGAAAATAGATGAAAATGGCGGCGGCGATCCGCTTGTTGCCGTCGCTGAACGCGTGGTTCTTGACGATGAAGTAAAGCAGGTTGGCTGCCTTCTCCTCGGGGCTGGGGTAAAGCTCCTTGCCATCGAAGGTCTGGTAGATGGTGCCAAGGGCGCTCTTGAAGCCCTGGTCCTTTTCGATGCCGAACAGGCCGTTGAAGTCACCTTTCATCGACTGGACGATATGATTGGCGGTCTCATAGCCGAGAACAAAACCCGCCGTGCCGCTGGTCTGTTCAATCTTCAGGGTGCCATGGTCGTAGCGATCGAGCACATTGAGAGCGTAGGCGTAATCGGTGATGACCTGCAGGACATCCTTGCCCAGGTCGCTGACCAGTTGCTGCTGCTCCAATGTGCGGGAGAGCAATTCCACAGCCTGCTGCATTTCGGCCAGCTTTTCGGCCTGCTCTTGCATGCGCTTCTGGTTGACGGTGTAGCCCTGCACAAGATGCTCGCGCAGGACACGAGTTGCCCATTGGCGGAACTGGGTACCGCGTTGGGATTTGACTCGGTAGCCGACAGAAATGATGACATCGAGACTGTAAAAAGCGACTGGCTTGTCTGAATTTGCAATATGCATTTTTTGCATATTGCTTTTTTCATCCAGCTCGCCTTCTTGAAACACATTGTTGATATGGCGCGAGATCACTGACTGATTTCGCTCAAACAAATCAACAAGTTGAGCCTGCGTCAGCCACACGGTCTCCTGTTCCAGGCGAACTTCAAGAGAAGCTTCGCCATCCTGGGATTGATAGATAACGACCTTGTCAGTCATGGCTAAAGTTCTCCCTCATTTTGAGCTGTTGCATTTCTTACAACAGCTCGCCCTTCCCTGCGTGTTGAACAACCGAGCATCATTCGGTAGTTGTCTTG
>DATFJP010000120.1:0-4781 GCA_035269105.1 Desulfuromonadales bacterium | reverse complement strand
TTCGATTTTGTGCACTTGCTATGATGCTTCAGAAAAGTAGGAAAAGATACACGCATCCCTGTTTCTGCGGCAAACTCGGCGAAGCCGACGATTCCTGCTCGTGCACGCCGACCATGGTCGAACGCTACCGGCGCCGCCTGTCCGGGCCGCTGCTCGACCGCATCGACCTGCACATCGAGGTGCCGCGGGTGCCCCACCGCGAACTGGCCGACCCGGTCGATGCCGAATCGTCCGCCACCATCCGCGCCCGGGTCGAGTCCGCCCGCACTTTGCAGAACCAGCGGCTGGCCCCCTACGGCCTGTATGCCAACGCCCGCATGGGCGCCCGCCAGATTCGCAAGTTCTGCCCGCTCGATGCCGCCGGCGAGCAGCTGCTGGAAATGGTCACCGAACGGCTGGGGCTGTCGGCGCGCACCTACTCGCGCATCCTCAAGGTGGCGCGGACCATCGCCGACCTGGCCGGAGAGGAGGAGATCCGCCAGGAGCACCTGGCCGAGGCGATCCAGTACCGGGGGCTGGACCGGAAGCTGCGCTGAGAGGGGCCACATTCAGCCGAAAAACCTGGTTTTTTAATGTCATTGCGCCGCACTGCGGCTAATTCATTCAACAGGAGGGACTTATGCAGAAAATTCCACAGATCACTATTTATGCCAAAAAAGCCGGGGTTGCCATCACCCCCTTTGAGCGCCGCAGCGAGGCCCGGCCGGCCGAAGGCCGCATCGTGCTGCGCTTCTTCCGCCTGGAGAGCGGCAGCAGCGCGATCCGCTTCATTGTCGAACCGGCGGAAGCCTTCGCCCTGTACGACAAGATGTGCAGGATTGTCCGCGACGGCGGCCGGGAGAGCCTCACCCACGCGTTTGCCGGGCCGGAGGGTGAGGTCCAGACACGTTTGACGGTCGAGTGCTGGGTCCGCAACGACAAAAGCGGTTATGCGCTCTCGGTGCAGCGTGACGAGGAGCAGATTAACGTGCCGGTCCCGTCGGAGAAGTTCCTGTATGTCGCCGAATTCCTCCGCCACCTGTCGCTACAGCAGGCCTGGGTGGAGGAGGTGGAGCGTCCGGCAGAATAAGGCAGTGGATGGCCTGGCTGGTCGTGCAGTGATGGATGGCTGGCGATCAGCCGGGCTTGCGGTATGCGCGGATAGCGCGCGGCTGGCAGGACTGATTTCTCTCTGAGGTGCCGACCGAGCCATTTTATAATTGTCGCTGGTTAAATTTTAAGCTAAAGTTATGAAAATCAAACAGAAAATGGAAAAACCATGGCCTCTTTAGACATAGAAAAAACTCTCGTGGATATCCTCTCCAGGCACGATGCGGCTCGTATCGCAATTTTTGGTTCACGGGTACGCGGGGAAGAGCGCCCTGAAAGTGATCTCGATGTACTGGTATCCTTCGGGAAAGCAAAAAGTCTCCTGTCCATGGTCGCCATCGAACGGGAGCTTTCCGAGAAACTCGGCCTGAAAGTTGATCTACTGACAGAGGCCGCTCTAAGTCCGCATTTACGCGAGAGCATCCTCTCCCAGATGAAAATCATCTACCAATGACCAGCAGGAACGACAACCTTTATCTCAAACATATTCTTGAGGCTATTGAGCAGATCGAGGAGTATCTTGCTGATTGTGATCTTACCTCTTTTTTGGCAACCCGGCTGATCCAGGATGGCGTCATCCGGCAAACCGAGATTATTGGTGAAGCGACAAAGAACCTCTCAGCAGAAACTCGACTGCGCGCGCCTGATGTCCCATGGAAAGACATCGCAGGAATGCGCGACAAACTGATCCACCAGTACTTCGGTGTCGATCTCAATGCGGTCTGGCTTACTGCAACGGAAGACCTTCCTGTCTTTAAAGCAATAATCGTACAACTTCTCGCTCATCGGGCGTAAGTTCGATGGTCTCACCTTCGGTGGTTGACTTGATTTAGCGATCCGTCGCTCGCAGCAGAGATGGGATCCTCTGTCCGGATTAACCGGTTATAGGGCTGTTTTCGACCCCCAAAAATCGCGTTAAAAGGTTCGAAAAGAGCACTTTCAGGGTAATCTTTATATTATCAAGTGGTTAGTCTTGTCCTGCCCCAGCGCGGATTAAAAATATGGCATGGAAAGACCTGACCCCTATAGCCAGGCAACCGGGCACCTCCGAGAAGTCCGCCAGCGCTCACTTGGCCCTGACCCAGAACAGGATCATCCGCGGACTCGCGGCGCCGTATTCTTTGATGAGCTGCTGGGTGCAGACAAGCTCCCAGTCCGCTTCGGCCATCTGGTTGATATGATTCTCCAGGTCAAGCTCCAGCAGGTCGTTGGTCGGGTAGTTTTTGGTCGTGAACGTATAGGATTTCGGCATGGCGGATCTCCTGTCAAAGCAATGGGTTCTTCGCCAAGATGAACACCGAATTCATTCCGTCGCCTTGCTATGCCCCCGGTTCTGGACAGCCGGCCGGCACACCCTTACCGGTCAGCGAGGGCAACGACATGAACATCGACGATCAACTTGGGGAAGGCTCCGGTTAGCCCGACAAAACTCCCGGCCACCGGGGGAACGGCCTCAGGATGGCGTGCCACCGCCACCGGGATATGTCGGCTCCCTGCAATTTCGCCGTTGGTCGGATCAAAGCCTTTCCAGCCGGCGCCGGGCAGGTAAACCTCGGCCCAGGCATGGGTCGTTGTCGACCAGTGCTCGGTTGCCGGGGCGTGCGCATAGCCGCTGACGAAGCGACTTCCCAGGCCCAGGTGGCGGCACGTCTCAATGAACAAGGCGGCGAAATCGCGACAGGAGCCTTGTCTCCAGGCCAAGGTCTGTCCCGGTGTCTGGACCCCTGGTTCTTCACGGGCGAAGTAGTTAAACCGGGAGGCGATGGCCTGATTGATCTGGTCGAGCAGCGCATAAGTCGGCATGTCCGGCTGTTCCAGACCGATCAGGTTCAGCCAGTTGCGAATAGCTTCCTCATCCCCGGGATAGACCGGCTGCAGAAAAGGGATCAGATCAACTCTGTCGGTCGGCGCGTAAGGGAAGGGGTAGTTGATGGCGTAGTTTTCAAAGAGAAAATCGAAAGGATTGTCCACGTAGTGCTGGATAACCACTTCACTGGTAATCGACAGGCGTTGCGTAGGTTCGAGAAAATCAACCACAGCTTCTGCATTGTCGAGAACATCGCGATGCCACTTCACGGTATGCGCGGGAGAGATCGTCAATGCCGAGGATTCGATGCGCACCTCAGGCCCTTCGCGGGGACGGAGCAGGAGCCGATGCGGCTGCAGCGTGACGGTGTTGGAAAACTGATATTCGGTCAGGTGCGTGATTTGCAAGCGGCGCATTTCATTCGCTTTCCGATGGTTGATTCCTGATTGTCCACAGGTGCTGCCCCGACCTGCCGAGAAAATCCGACGTTGCGCATTGAGGCCCGGTCGGGGCCCAGAACCAGACAAGGATGGTGCTTACCGGGAACCTTCATCTAATTGTCTCCAGAAACAGGATATTCAGTATAACATCCCTGTGCCAAAGAACTTTCGGCTGCGAAATCAGTGGCCCGCTCCTGCAAAAACTCAGGGCGTCCAGCCATCTGCGAGCCTTGAGGCTGGCTGGGGAAAGCAGCTGTCAATCATGACAATCTTTTGCCCATAGAGACTGCGTAAATGAGCAGTTGAAAAAACGGGATATTCCTCTCGCTTATGGCCGCAAAAGCTGATAACTTTCGCTATCGAACTTTTTATGGATCGTCCATAGAGCAAGAGATCCCCGTCATGTTGACCACAATATATAAAAAATGGCTCACGCGTCTATTCGTGTTGATCTATCTCTTGCTTGGTCTCAGCACCGCCAATGCTTCTTTTTGGTGCCATGAGGAGGAAAACTTTTCGCGCCTGGAATTCAATTCTATCGGCCAATGCTGGACGTCCTGCAACCGGGTGGACGCTAACCTTCCGCATGGCGAAGAGACGGCGACCACAGAATCCTTACTGTCCGTCCTTGACATGGACTGTTTGGATACCCCCGTGTATTCTTCGACCATTCCACGCTCAAGTCGGACGAGTCCGCTGAGTAAAACTGGGCCGGCGAATCCTGATGCGCTTTACCCGTCTTACAACCCCGCCTGCAGTTCAGAGCCTGCACGTTTGACCAACGTGAGCTCGGCCTCCCGGTTGCCAACGCCTCAGGTTTTAACGACCCTGCGAACGGTCGTGCTCCTCCATTAAGCCAACCCACGTTTTTTCCCTGACAGCAAAGCACATCGCTCACCCCCTCGTTAAAAGCAGATGAAACTGCTGCGAGGTGAGAGAGCTTTTCCGCCATTGGTTGGCAAAACCAATGCCTTGAAGCCACTTCCCATAGAATCGCTGGATAACCTCGGCATCGCCTGTCGTGGCGATACCGAAGATCAAAACCACCAAAGAGGCCTGGACCGGCCCCCTGAAGGTTTCCCCATGCGGGAAAAGCAAGCAGAAAGGTTAATTATGCGCGCCCTGTTTCTGATTATCTTACTCGTGCTCGTAGGCGCCGGCGTCTACCTGACTGGCAAGCCCCCGGCAACGTCGCCAGTGGCCGTTGGCGACGTTGCTCCTGACTTTCAGCTCGAAGACACCAAGGGCAATCAGGTGACTCTCTCTGAATTGCGCGGCAAGGTCGTCATGGTGAATTTCTGGGCGACCTGGTGTCCGCCCTGCAAGGAAGAGATGCCTTCGATGGAGCAGCTCAACAAAATAATGGCCGACGAAGATTTCGTCATGCTGGCTATCAATACCGAGAAGAACGGTCCCTCGGTGGTTCCTGACTTCCTCAAGAAAAA
>DATFJP010000119.1:0-24713 GCA_035269105.1 Desulfuromonadales bacterium | reverse complement strand
TGAAACTTTTACTGCCTTTGCTGTTGCTGTTTGCCCTGCCTGCCCTTGGTCCGGCCGCAGAGTACCAGGCCGCGTGCTCGATTGATTTTCGGGCCAGCGCCACTCTGCATGACTTTCAGGGTACGGGCCGCTGTCAACCCTTCACCGCCAGTGAAACCGGCGGGGTCCTGCAGATCCCCGAAGTCAGCGTACCGGTTGCCAGCCTGGAGACGGGCAATATAAAACGGGACCGGCAGATGCGGGAGATGTTCGAGGCGGAGAAGTTTCCGCTGATCGTCGGTCACAGCGGAGCCATCTCCCTTTCGGTGCTTCGGCAGGCTTTGGCGAACCGCACGATTGGCACTCCGGACATCCCGATCAGGCTCAGGATCCGCGACATCGAGCGGGAAATCGTCGCCAGGGTCGGGAATTATCTCGACCAGGAGGGGCGCATTGCCGCCGACCTGGAATTTACCGTCTCCCTGGCAGAGTACCAGCTGGAACCGCCTTCCATTCTCGGCATCATCCGGGTTGGCGACCGAGTCGACGTCACCGCATCCTTCGTTCTGAAGCCCCGGTAAAGACCTGGGTCCCGCGGGCAACCGAAAGCAGCGGAAACAACTATGGCCGTCTGGATCCATCGCATCGAAACCGCCGTGCCCGAAAACCGGTACAGCCAGGCCGAAATCGGCGTGCGCATGCTGGAGTGGACGGCAGGGGAACGAGACCGACGCATGGTCAAGGCCCTCTACCGGAATTCGGGGATCGAAACCCGGCACAGTGTCATTCCGGACGCCGGCGCCGGTTTTTTCAACCCGACCGGTGAAGGAGGTTTCCATCAGCCGGGCACGGCGGCTCGTAATGCCATCTACAGCCGGGAAGCGACCCGCCTGGCCCTTGGCCTCGGTCAAAAGCTGCTGGCGGCCAGCCCCGGATTCGCGGTCGGGGAGGTCACCCATCTCGTGACCGCCTCATGCACCGGCTTCTTCAATCCCGGCATCGATTACTTTCTCTGCCGCGAACTGGGACTGCCGGCCAACACGCAGCGCTTCCATCTCGGTTTCATGGGCTGCTATGCCGCCTTTCCGGCCCTGAACATGGCTGTCCAGTTCTGCCGGGCCAATCCGGATGCGGTGGTTCTGGTGATGTGCCTGGAACTCTGCAGCCTGCATCTGCAAGTCAACGCCAACGAGGATACGATTCTGGCCAATTCCCTGTTTGCGGATGGCGCCGCCGCCTTGCTGGTCAGTGCCCGAACGCCTCGCCCGGGTAGCACTGTCTATCGCGTGCAGGACTTCGATTCCGCGCTGCTCCCGGCCGGGCGCGAGGCAATGGCCTGGAGCATCGGCGACTTCGGTTTCGACATCGCCCTGTCGAGCTACGTCCCGAAAATTATCGGCTCCGGCATCAGCGACCTGATCCAGCCGCTTCTGGCCAGGAATGGCATGAGCCGCGAGAACATCAGTCGCTGGGCGGTCCATCCCGGCGGCAAATCGATTATCGACAGGGTCGCCAAAGGCCTGGATCTGGCCCCTGAGCAGGTCAGCTCTTCACGCACCGTTCTGCGCGAGTTCGGCAACATGAGCAGTGCCACCATCCTGTTTGTCCTCAAGGAGATGCTGGCCGCGACCGGCAGCCCCGGGGCCGAAAAGATCTGCGCCATGGCCTTCGGTCCCGGCCTGACCGTGGAGGCCGCACTGCTGCAGATCGAAGGCGGTGAGAATGACGGCAAAACCTGATGTTGATGTTCTGATCGTCGGCGGCGGCCCGGTCGGTCTGCTGCTGGCCAACCTGCTTGACGGCAAGCGGCTCAAAACCTTGCTGGTCGAGCAGGCGCCAGCACCGCCGGCAGCGTCAATGGCGATCGGCATCACTCCGCCTTCGCTCGAATTGCTTGGGCAACTGGACCTGGATCGGGAGTTTATTGCCCGCGGGGTCCCGGTCGAATGCGCAAAAGTCCATGAAGCCGGCAAACCTGCCGGTGAACTTCATTTTCAAGCCCTGAAGAATCCCTATCCTTTCGTGCTCGCCCTTCCGCAGGCGGACACCATTGGCCTTTTGGAAGGCCGGCTGAGAAACACCGGCACAGCGGAGATCCGGCGCGGCACCCGCCTGATCGCCTTGGAACAAACTTCAGGCATGGTCAGGGCGACTTTGCATCCGGCAGACAGGCGGCATCCGGAGCAGATCACCGCCAGCTTTCTGGCTGGGTGCGACGGACACCATAGCCTGGTCAGGTCACTTGCCGGCCTCGAACCGGTCAAAAAGAAAGCGTACCCGGTCCACTTTCTGATGGCTGATTTCGCCGACGATACCGGTCTCGGCGCCACGGCTCATCTGTATTTCAGCCCGTGCGGGTCGATCGAGTCATTTCCTTTACCCGGCCGCCGGCGGCGCTGGATCGCCCAGGTCGAAAACCCGTCTCATCCACCGGATGCCGATCTCCTGGTCAGCCGGGTTGCCCATCATACCGGCTGCGACCTCACCGGAAGGCCTTGTTTACCGCCGACCGCCTTCACCCCGCAACGCTTTTTATGCCGCAAATATTTCCGGGAAAGAGTGGTGCTTTGCGGGGATGCAGCCCATGTCATGAGCCCGATCGGCGGCCAGGGCATGAACACCGGCTTTGCCGATGCGGAATTTCTTGCCGAGGCTCTGGCCGAGCATTTCTGCTGCCAAAAGGATTATCAGCCACTGTTTGCCGGGTATGACCACTACCGGCGGACGGCCTTCAAAGTTGCCGCCGACCGCGCCGCACGGGGCATGTGGCTGGGCACTCGGCAGGGGATAATGGCCTCCGGACTGCGCATGCTGCTGCTCAAGGTTCTGCTCGGCCCGCTCTTCGCAGACTCTCTGCCCGCCTATTTCACCATGCTGTCCATTCCCTACCGCTCCCTGCGGGTCTTCGGCGAAGAGCAGCTCCTTATAGATCCGGAACGAGACGGGAGAATCTGATGCGGAATTGGCGGCATGTCCTCTCCATTGGCCGGCAGATCGACAGCCCGGCGAAAAAGCGGGCTTTCAACCGGCGGCATTTTACCGCGGCTGCCGGTCGCTACGATCTTGCCACCCGCGGCATGTCATTGGGCCGGGACCAGGCATGGAAAAAAGACCTGGTGGCCATTCTTCCCGCCATTGCCGAACCGGTCTGCGTCGATCTGGCCTCCGGGACCGGCGATATCGCCTTCCTGCTGGCGGCACGGTTCCCCGCAGCCCGGGTGGTCGGCATCGACTTGACGGAGGACATGGTTGCCAGGGCCAGGGGGCGCAGACCGCCCGCCAATGTTCATTTCCTCTGCCAGGACATGACCGAGACCGGCTTCGCTGATGCTTCCGTCGACATCGTCACCGGCAGTTACGCCCTGCGCAATGCCCCGCATCTCGCCGAAGTCCTGCAGGAAGTTTATCGCATCCTGAAACCCGGCGGGCATGCCGCCTTCCTGGACTTTTCCAAGTCAGACCGCCCCGGCCTGCAGCGGTTTCAGTACCGCCTGCTCAAAGGATGGTGCGGCCTCTGGGGGGTCCTCCTGCATGGCGATCCCGCCATTCATGCCTATATCGCCGATAGTTTGCGGCAATTCCCGGCACTTGAAGATTATCACCGGCTTCTCAGGCATTGCGATTTTGAAATCATTCAGGCCCGCTTTTTCTACTTGGGTCTGCTGGAGCTGGTGTTGGTCCGGAAACAATGAAACTGCCACCACCCTCATGACAGACGCCACCGCCCTGCAACTCAGCGCGGTATGGGCAGTCTCAACCGGCAGAAATATCCAGAAGGGGAGAGGCAGTGCCTGGCGGAGCCGGGTCAGGCCGGTTTGCTTGCGCTGGCAAGCACGATCGTGCCGTAGATGGTGTTGAATGCATTCTGCCGGGTCACCTCGACGAAGCCGTTCTCCGCAAACAGCGGCAGCAGCCGACCTTCGGCATGATCCCGGGTATTTTGGAAACCGTCGAGCACCTGGACGGTCAGGAACAGTCCTCTCATCAGGATATTGGCGGGAGTGCCCCAATCGGCGACATATACGCAGGCTCCCGGTTTGAGTACGCGCAGAATTTCCCGGGCGGTGCTGACTTTGTCCGGCCAGGGCAAATGATGCAGGAACATGCTGGCAAAGACCCCGTCGAACTCGTCTGCGGCATAAGGCAGACGATAGGAAAGACCCTGGTCGAAACGGATATCGGCCTGCGCCTTACCGGCCTTGCGACGGGCCAGGCCGATAATTCTCGCGTCCGCGTCGAGGCCGACCACTTCAACCCCGGGGTGGTGCTGCTTGATCATTACGGCAAGGGTGCCGGTTCCGGAGGCGAGATCGAGAACCCGCTGGCCAGGCTCTAGACCGGCCTGACGGATAAGCGCTTGCTTGACCGTGCCTTCGCGGCCGGTCAGGGCGACCACCGCGTCGTAAACCGGGGTCAGGAAATGGAAACCCAGGGCCGGCACGTAACGGGATTTGTCGGAATCAGGCAAAGGCTTCTCCCCCGGGGCCGCAGGATCTACAAGAGAATGTCTTGACCTTAAACGACAAACCGTCCCGCAGTGGCTGCGGGACGGTTTGTCGCTTGCCTTTCCGGCAGGCAAACCGAAAAGATGGCCGGCTCAACTCACCGGCCGCCAGCCGTTTAAACCCGCGGCCCGGCCTGCGTATAATCGAAGTCGTCGCCAGCCGTCAGGTACTTCTTGAAATTCAGGATGAACATGCCGGCGAGCTTGTTGGCCGTGGCATCGAAAGCTTCCTTGTCGGCCCAGGCATTGCGGGGGTTGAGCAGGCGGCTGTCGACTCCGGGCAGTTCCTTCGGGATTCGCAGCCGGAACCAGCGGGTCTGGTCGAATTCCGCCTGTTCGATACTGCCGTCGAGGATGGCATTGACGCAGGCGCGGGTCGCCTTGATGCTCATGCGCTCGCCGACCCCGTAGCCGCCGCCGGCCCAGCCGGTGTTGACCAGATAGGCATTGACGTTGTGCTTCTCGATCTTCTCGCCGAGCAGCTTGGCATAGACGGTCGGCGGCAGCGGCAAAAAGGCTTCGCCGAAACACGCCGAGAAAGTCGCCGAAGGCTCGGTCACCCCACGCTCTGTCCCGGCCACCTTGGCGGTGTAGCCGCTCAGGAAATAGTACATCGCCTGCTCCTTGTTCAACTTGGAGACCGGGGGCAGCACGCCGAACGCGTCGCAGGTCAGAAAAATGATGTTCTTCGGGTGGCCGGCCTTCAGGCTCGGCTCGTGATTGTCGATGTGCTCGATCGGATAGGAAACCCGGGTGTTTTCGGTCTTGGCATCGCTGCCGTAGTCGATAACGCCGTCCTCGTCGGCGACCACGTTCTCCAGCAGCGCATTGCGCCGGATGGCATTGTAGATCTCCGGTTCGCTCTCGCCGCTGAGGTTGATGCACTTGGCATAGCAGCCGCCCTCGAAATTGAAGATCCCGTCATCGTCCCAGCCGTGCTCGTCGTCACCGATCAGCTTGCGGGCGGCGTCGGTGGACAGGGTGGTTTTGCCGGTTCCGGAAAGGCCGAAGAACAGGCAGACATCGCCTTCGCTGCCGACATTGGCGCTGCAGTGCATGGAGAGAATCCCCTCCATCGGCAGCCAATAGTTCATCATCGTGAAGATGCCCTTTTTCATCTCACCGCCATACCAGGTGCCGCCGATGATGGCCACGTTCTTTTCGATGTTGAACACCACGAAGACTTCCGAATTCAGCCCGTGGACTTCCCAGTCCTCGTCCACCAGGTTGCTGGCATTGTAGACGGTGAAGTCGGGGGAAAATTCGGCCAGGTCCGGTTCGCCGGGGCGGATGAACATGTTTTTGACGAAATGGGCCTGCCAGGCGAATTCGGTGATGAAACGGACCGATTTCCGGGTTTTCCGGTTGGCCCCGCAGAAACCGTCGGTCACGTAGAGGTCCTTGTCCGACAGATAATCGATGACTTTGCTGTAGAGTTTATCGAACACCTCCGGCGGAACCGGCTGGTTGGATTTGCCCCAGGCGATGTTTTCAAAGGAGGGCCTTTCATGGACGAAATATTTATCCTTGGGGGAGCGACCGGTGAACTTGCCGGTGTCGATCATCATGGCGCCGTTTTCGGCCACCGTGCCTTCCTGATTGGCCTGTTCGTGTTCGAACAGTTCATCGTAGCCAAGATTCCGGCGTACTCTGCCTATGCTCTTCAGGCCGAGCTCTTCTGCTGAAAGGCTTTCTTCCTTACTGGGTTCTTGCATCGGAAACTCCTGTAAATTTAAGGACTGCACGAGGGTTGACAGTTAATAATCTGGAAAGACCCAGTCAATAGGACTCAAGGATTTCGGATCGTATCAATTTTACTGCGAATGGTTTATTTGACCAGGCAAAACAGCTTTTTATTAAATAAGCCTCGCATATTATACAGATTTAGTGAGAATAAAAAAGCAGAAATTTTACTAAAAACAACCGTTCAGGAAGTCGGCAGAGTCCGCGTCGACCGAAATTCATGGCCTGTTTTCCAGGAAGAGGAGCTTGGCGAAGATCCCGAACCTCAGGAGCCGCGTTCTTGCAGATAAGCGATCAGCTGCCAGATCTCGCGGTCGGAAAAATGCGGTCCCCAGGCAGGCATGACCGATCCTTGCGAGCGATAGGGCTCAACCGTCTTGCCGGCGGCAATCCTCCAGAACAGATAGGCGGGTTCTGCGCGTCGATATTCTGCTTCGGTAAAATCGGCAGCAGGCGGCTGGAATGAGTCGGCGCGCTGTGACCGGCCTTCATCCGGCTTGCCGTGACAGTCCGCGCACTTGGCCATGAACAGCTGGCGACCCTGCTGGATTTGCTCGGGGTCGTTCAGCAGGCCCTGCGGCGGCTGCCGCTCCGGATACTCGGGCTTGCCGCCTTCACAGCCGCCAAGGCCGGCAACCAGCAGGAAAAATAGAACCAGAAAGACCGGGTTCTTCATCGCTGTTTCCTTAAATCGTCACACACGGGCAGTTCCAACTCTGCAGTTCTCCCGCAACCCCGTTCAGCACGACGGGCAGTGCTGCCGCTACCGCGGGAGTCAGCTCGGTTCCCATCTCGATGCTCTCCGGCTGCACGCCCCAGACGACCAGGGTACCGGGCAGGTGGCCTTGAAGTTCAGCCACGGCCAGCAGATCCTGGATGCCCATCTGGTGGACGGAGAGCTTGCTGGCAAACGCGCGGGGAACCGAATCGCCTTCGAGCCGGAAGACCCGGCCGGGGGGCTCCCGCATGTCGAGAGCGTCGACGATGACCAGTTTGTCGACATTTTCCAGGTGGGGCAAAAGATCCAGACCGAGGGTGCCGCCATCGATGAGTCTGATCTCCGCCGGAAACCGGAAGCGGGACGTCAGCGCCGCAATGGCTTGTACGCCGAAGCCGTCGTCACGCATCAGGGCATTGCCCAGGCCAAGGATCAGAACCTGCATTACTGTTCGTCCGGATCGACGTAGCGGAAACCGCTGAAAATGCCGCTGATGGTCCCGTTCCGCTGTTTGACGTCCATCAGCCAGGCACTGTAGATGTGATTGATAAAGAAACCGATCAGCAGCCACATGACCAGGTGATGGCCCAGCCGCAGGTTCTGGTTGTCGATCAAGAGAAAGACCCAGCCCAGGGTGCTGTCCCAGAAACCGCCCGGAGCGGCCTGGCCGTAGAGGGCGAATCCGGACAGGACCTGGAGTACGTACAGCATGATGATCCCCAGGTAGGCGGTCGCCGCAACCGGGTTGTGCCCGGATTCATGGGAAATTTTGCTGCCGGTAAACGTATAGTAGCGGAACATCTTGACGAAATTTTCGCGGCCTTTGGGCGTGATCCAGGGGAAGAACGCCTTCCAGGAAGCATGGTGATTGCCGATCAGCATCCAGATAAATCGACTGATGACCGCCAGCAGAAACAGATAGCCGGCGGTAAAATGGATAAAGCGCATCCAGCCCATCAGATAAAACCCGGTTCCGCTGCCCACCGTGAAAGGATGGGCGATGTAGATGCCGGTGATCGAAAGCAAGACGATGCACAGGGCGTTGATCCAGTGGACGATCCGCACCGGCCATTCCCAGACATAATGTATTTCCAGCATGAGGCGACCTCCTTCTGCTAGAGAACCCTGACTTTGACGATTTCACTGCCTTTGCCGTCCAGAACATGCACCGCGCAGGCCAGGCAGGGATCGAAGGAGTGAATCGTCCGCAGGATCTCCACCGGTTTTTCCGGATCGGCAATCGGCGTGTCGATCAGACTGGCCTCGTAAGGCCCCATCTGGCCATGTGCGTCACGGGGGCCGGCGTTCCAGGTCGAGGGCACCACGGCCTGATAGTTGGCGATCTTCTGATCCTCGATGCGGATCCAATGGCCGAGCGCGCCTCGGGGCGCCTCATGGTAGCCGAAGCCGCGGGCCTCCTTCGGCCAGCTGGCCGGGTCCCATTTTTCGCCGTTGTGGACGTCGAGGATGCCGCGATCCATGTTGTCGATCAGCTGATCCAGCCAGACATCGTTCTTCTGCGCCAGCAGCAGGGCATCGATGCCGCGGGCGGCGGTGCGCCCCAGGGTCGAAAACAGGGCCGAGGCGGGCGCGTCGAGCTGCTTGAGAACCTTGTCGACGGCGGCCTTGACTTCCGGTACCCCGGCCGCATAGGCCACCAGGACCCGGGCGAGGGGCCCGACCTCCATCGGCTGGTCCAGATAGCGAGGTGACTTGACCCAGGAATACTTGTCGTCGGTATTCAGGAACTCAAAGGGCGGCCGGGGCCCGGTGTAATTGTCATTGGTTTCGCCCTGGTAAGGGTGGAGTCCCTTGTCATCGCCTTTGGAATAATTGTACCAGGAGTGCGTCACATACTCGGTAATCTTGGTTTCATCCATCTCCATAAGGTTGGCCAGGTCCCGTCCCATGATGATGCCGCGCGGGAAGAACAGGCTGCCGGTACCGGGCGAGTTGTCCATCGGGAAATCCCCGTAGGACAGGTAATTGCCGACACCACCGCCGATGCCGGCCCAGTCCAGGTAGGCCGGGGCCACCGCCAGCAGGTCCGGAATATAGACCTGCTCGACAAAGGTGCGGGCCTTGCCCAACAGCTTGCGGATATAGGCGATCTTATCAGCGTTGATGGCGTTCTGGCTGTTCGGATCGATCGGAATCGCCATGCCACCGACCAGGAAGGTCTGCGGATGCGGGTTCTTGGAGCCGAGAATGGCGTGGACCTTGATGATTTCCTTCTGGATCTCGAGCGCCTCGAGGTAATGGGCCAGGCCGATCAGGTTGACTTCGGGCGTCAGCTTGTAGGCGGAATGTCCCCAGTAGGCATTCTGAAAAGGTCCCAGGTTGCCGGTCTCCGCGAACGCTTTGACCCGGGCCTGGATCTGCCGGAAATAATCGGTGCTGGACATGGGCCACTCCGAGATCGACTGGGCGATCTGCGAAGTCTTGGCCGGGTCCGCCTGCAGGGCACTGGTGATGTCGACCCAGTCCAGGGCGTGCAGATGGTAGAAATGGATGACATGGTCCTGGACCCCCTGCATGCCCATGATCAGGTTGCGGATCAGCCGGGCATTGTCGGGAATCTGGATGTTCAGGGCATCTTCCACCGCGCGGATGCTGGCCATGGAATGCACCGTGGTACAGACCCCGCAGAAACGCTGGGTGAAATGATGGGCGTCGCGCGGATCCCGCCCCTTCAGGATAGTTTCGATGCCGCGGAAAGCCGTGGAGGAACTCCAGGCGTTGGTGATCTTGCCGCCTTCGACTTCAGCCTCGATGCGCAGGTGCCCCTCGATGCGGGTAATCGGATCAACAGCGATACGCTTGGCCATCGGTTATTCCTCCTTTACGACCTTGGAATCTTCCTTGGGATCATGCTTGCGGAAGGCACTGGCAACACCGTGCACTGCGAACGCCGCCGCCGTGGCCGCGGCCAGACCGATGCCGATCTTGTCGGCCGTATCCTCGATCCCGAAGCCGGGAACTTTCGGCAGCCGCCGGTAAAAGGGGCTCATGGTATCCCAGAAGCTCGGCTCGGAACAGCCGATACAGCCGTGCCCTGCCATCACCGGCCAGGAAACGCCCTCGTTGTAGCGGACGGTCGGGCAGTTGTGGAAAGTCTCCGGCCCCTTGCAGCCGAGCTTATAAAGGCAGTGGCCGTCGCGGTGACCGGCGTCTCCAAAGCTCTCCGCGTACTGACCGGCATCGAAATGGCCGCGCCGTTCGCAGTTGTCGTGAATCCGCTTGCCATAGGCGAACAGGGGCCGGCCGAGCCGGTCGGTAGCCGGCAGTTCGCCGAAGGTCAGAAAATGGACGATGGTCGAGGTCAGGTTGACCGCATTCAAGGGACACCCCGGCAGGTTGACCACGGTGGCGCCCGGCACGGCATCCTTGACTGAAATGGCTCCGGAAGGGTTGGGCGCTGCGGCCGGGATGCCGCCGAACGTGGCACAGGTGCCGACGGCAATTACGGCAGCAGCGCCATCTGCAGCCTGGCGAACGGATTCGAGAGCGCTCTGCCCGGCAACCGTACAGTAACCGCCGTCGTTTTTGGTCGGGATGGAGCCCTCGACGACCAGCAGATACTGACCGCGGTGTTTCTCCATGGCCTGGTGCTTGGCTTCCTCGGCCAGATGGCCGGCTGCCGCCATGACCACTTCGGCATATTCGAGCGAGATCAGATCGAGAATCAGCGTGGCGGCCGTCGGCTGGTTGGCCCGCAGGAACGCCTCGGAGTCCCCGCTGCAGCTCTGGAATTCGAGCCAGATCACCGGCAATCGGTTGTCTTCGAGAGCCTGGGCCACTCTGGGTACGAAGCTGATCGGCAAAGCGAGAGCAGCCGTGGTCGCCGTGCACAGCTTGATGAAATCGCGCCGGTTGATGCCGCGTGCCTCGACGCGCTCCAGGACGTGTTCGGGGATGACGGCCGGCGACAATGGCTGATTGGTCTTCATGGGGCATCCTCCTTTGGCATGTCCGCAGGTCTGCTTTGAAGAAACGATGATATGACAAACGATTTCAAAGGATTACGGCGACTAGAACAATAAATTAATGCAGACAAATATAACACAGTTATCAGATTTCTGCCAGAAAACGTCAAGACAATTCGCTTCGGGGCAGGATTTTTTCTAATTTCGATCCCAGTATACTTCAAAACGATCGGGTCACAATTCCTTTCGGCGCAGAACCTTGTCGGGGAAAATCGCCCTTCCCAGACGGCAATATCCACAAAGGCCCTTCTGCTTGGTATACTTCGATAACGACCCGCCGGTCGCCACAGCGCAAAACGCATCAGGGAACAAGGCACCGAGCCGAGCCGCCGTCGGCTTCGGGGCATGGCGAGCATCGGAGGGAGAACAGGCTGAGAACCACTTTGATTCGGAATCGAAGGGAATGACTCGAAAAGCAGGCTTCCGACTGATTGAACATACCGCTGACATCGGTCTCGAAGCCTGGGGGGCCGACCCTGCACAGGTTTTTCTTCAGGCCGCATTGGCCCTCAAGTCGATCATAGTCGGGAACAGTCCCGTCCGGGGCCGGGACAGCCGCAGCATGACTCTAGAGGGGGAAGATGCCGGAGAGCTGCTCGTGGCCTGGCTGAATGAAATCATTTACGCCTCCGAGGTCCTGGAAATGCTCCCCGCGCACTTCCGCATCCGGGCCCTCGACGACCACCGGCTGCAGGCCGAGATTGAGGGTGAACAGCTGGCCCCGAACCGGCACCGCGTTGCACGGGAGGTCAAGGCGGCCACTTATCATCAACTGCTCATGGAAGACACTGGGGATGGCTGGCACGCCCGGGTCTATCTGGATTTGTAGCGAGGTGACATGACGATCAAACTGCAGAAAATCGATCGATATCGCTGGCGGATCCCGCAGGAAGGGGACATGCGGACCGAAGGCCTGGTCTTCGCCAGCGAGACCATGATCCAGTCTCTGCGCCAGGATCAGTCCCTGGAGCAGGTGCGCAACGTGGCGACCCTGCCCGGCATTGTCGGGCCTTCCATGGCCATGCCGGACATCCACTGGGGCTACGGCTTCCCGATCGGCGGCGTCGCCGCCTTTGACGCCGATGAAGGCATCGTCTCGCCCGGAGGAGTGGGCTACGACATCAACTGCGGCGTCCGCCTGCTGCGCAGCGAACTCGAGGCGGAAGAGCTGCGACCCCGCCTGCAGAAGCTGGTCGACGGGCTGTTTCAAAACGTCCCGTCGGGAGTCGGCTCCCATCGCCACGATTTCAAACTGACCCTTGCCGAAGAGCGCCGGGTCCTGGAACAGGGTGCGGCCTGGGCCGTTCGGCAGGGCTTCGGCAGCGAGGGCGATCTCGACCATATCGAAGCGGGCGGCGCCCTGCCCGGCGCCGATGCCGAAAGGGTTTCGGAGCGGGCCCTGGAGCGGGGTCGTGCCCAGTTGGGCACACTGGGTTCTGGCAACCATTTTCTGGAAGTACAGGAAGTGGAGGAAGTTTACCATGAACCGGCCGCCCGCGTTTTGGGTCTTTTCCCGGGTCAGGTCACCATCAGCATTCACACCGGCAGCCGCGGTCTCGGTTACCAGGTCTGCGATGACTTTCTGAAAGTCATGCATAAGGCCGCCCGCAAATACGGCATCAGCCTGCCTGACCGTCAGCTCTGCTGTGCACCGCTGAGCAGCCCGGAAGCCCGCGATTACCTTGCCGCCATGGCCGGAGCCGCCAATTTCGCTTTTGCCAACCGGCAGATGATCACCGCCTGGGTCCGCGACACATTCGGGCAGGTCCTGCAGAAAAGCCCCTCCGATCTGCGCCTCAATGTCATTTACGACGTTTGCCACAATATCGCCAAATGGGAGGAGCACCTGATTGCGGGCCGCAAGCGCCGCCTCTGCGTGCACCGTAAAGGAGCGACCCGGGCCTTCCCGCCGGGACATCCGGAAACGCCGTCGGTGTACCGGCAGATCGGCCAGCCGGTTTTGATTCCGGGCGACATGGGTCGCTACTCTTATGTTATGGTTGGAACGGCAGAAGGCATGGCCGAAACCTTCGGCTCCTGCTGCCATGGTGCCGGACGGGTGCTCTCCCGACGCGCGGCCCAGAAAAAGGCGCGCGGCCAGGATGTGGTCGGTGAGCTGGCGGCGCGGGGCATTCTGATCCGGGCGGCCGGGCGGTCCACGGTGGCCGAAGAGATATCCGGTGCCTACAAGGATGTGGCCGATGTGGTCGATGTGGTTCAGCAGGCCGGGATCGGCCTGAAAGTGGCCAGGCTGCGACCGATGGCCGTTGTCAAAGGGTGAAGAAGCTGGAAGCTGGAGGCTGGAGGCTGGAAGTTGGAGGCTGGAGGCTGGAGGCTGGAAGCGGGGCACGCAGCCAATCTCATCGTCAAGATGGACAGGGAGTGAGTCATGCGAGTATTTGTTACGGGCGGAACCGGTTTTGTCGGCAGGGAAGTGGTTCGCCAGTTAACGGCGGCGGGACACCAGGTCCGGGCGCTGGTCCGGAGCGGTTCCGAGGAGAAACTGCCGGTGGCCGTCGAGACTCAGATCGGCGACGTCGCCGATCTTGACAGCTTCGGCAAGGCACTTGCCGGTTGCGATGCGGCGATTCACCTGGTCGGTATCATCCGGGAGTTTCCCGACAAGGGGGTGACTTTTCAGAAGCTGCATGTCGAAGCCACGCGCAACGTCCTGCAGGCGGCTCGCGACCATGATGTGCGTCGCTACCTGCACATGAGCGCCAATGGTGTACGGCCCGATGCCGACGCCGTCTATCACCAGACCAAGTGGCAAGCCGAAGAGCTGGTCAGGGGTTCGTCCCTCGACTGGACGATTTTTCGACCGTCGCTTATTTTTGGCCCCAACGGAGAATTCGTCGACATGCTGGCCGAGTTGATTCGCAAGTTGCCGGTCGTGCCGGTGATCGGCAAAGGTCGCTACCGAATGCAGCCGGTCGCGCGGGAACAGGTGGCCGCCACCTTTGTCAAAGCCCTCGAAATGCCGGAAACCGTTGGTCAAACCTACCACCTGGCAGGGGCCGAATCCCATACCTACGAAGAAATCCTCGACCTGACCGGCGAGGCGATCGGTGAAGCGCCGGTCCGGAAACTGCATCAGCCGCTGTTCATGATGAAGCCGGTGATCAAGATGCTGGAAGGGGTGGCCGCCTTTCCGATCACCAGCGACCAGTTGACCATGATGCTCGAAGGCAATGTCTGCGATCCCGCAGCCTGGGCCGACGCTTTCGACCTGGAGCCGATCGACTATGCGGACGGCATCAAGCGCTGCTTCGACGAGGAGCCGTCGGACCAGCAGGCCTGACGCCCGGGTCATCGCGCCTCTGTCAGGCAAAGATTGCCATGCTTGAACTCAAGAAATATCCGACGGGAATATCCCGAAAACGCATCGGTCCCCTGGATTGGCTTCAGGTGGGCGCTTTTTTGCTGCTGGCCTTCGGTCTGGTCTGGGTTCTGATCACCGGGGCCGAAAACCTGGGCTATGACTGGCACTGGACGCGCATCCCCCGCTATCTTCTTTATCAGGGGGAGCTTGGCTGGCAGGCCGGCCCTCTTCTGCAGGGACTCGGTCTGACCGTCGCCATTACGGTGGTCAGTCTGCTCCTGACCATGGTCATCGGCCTGACGGTGGCCTTGATGCGGCTCTCCGGCTCCCTGATGGGCTGGGCACTGGCCAAAGGCTACCTCGAATTGATCCGCAACACCCCTCTTCTGATTCAGATTTTTATCATTTACTTCGTGTTCTCGCCGATTCTCGGCCTGGACCGTTTCACCTCAGCGGTTCTGGCCCTGAGCCTCTTCGAAGGAGCCTATGCTTCGGAGATCATCCGCGCCGGCATCCTGGCCATCCCGGCCGGTCAATCGGAGGCGTCCGCCTCCCTCGGCATGACGACTTATCAGAACTACCGGTACATCATTCTGCCACAGGCTCTCCGGCAGATGATGCCACCGCTGACCAGCCAGGGCATCTCCCTGATCAAGGACTCGGCCCTGGTTTCGACCATCGCCATCTATGATTTGACCATGCAGGGCCAGCGGATTGTCGCCCAGACGTTTCTGACCTTCGAAGTCTGGTTTACGGTGGCGGCCATCTATCTGGTTATGACCATTGGTCTTTCAGGGGTGGTAAAAGCCCTGGAGTCAACTCTCGAAACCCAGGATCAGGAGTTCCTGTCAGTGCGCTGAGCCTGGCTTCGTCAGCCAGGGGCTGCCATCGCCCTGCGGGTGTCCCCGTGTTATGATATGCGAGGTTCATTGTGTTATTTCCAGGTCGTTCAATCTTTTCAAATCAACTTTTCCCGCGGCCCTTGCCGAGGGTATGAACCGGAGGTTTCCATGAAAATCCGATTGACCCTGCTTCTAATCCTGTTTTTAATGCTGACCATGGTACCGCTGTCGGCCAGCGAGGTCCGTCAGGACCTGACCCGGCAGAGCACGCTGGAGCAGATCATCGATAAAAACCGGCTGCGGGTCGGCTTTTCCACCTTCGTCCCCTGGGCGATGAAGGACAAGCAGGGTGACTTTACCGGCTTTGAGATCGAGGTGGCGCAACGCCTGGCTGCCGACATAGGTGTCGACGTCCAGCTGGTGCCCACCAAATGGTCGGGCATCATCCCGGCCCTGCTGACCGGCAAGTTCGATATCATCATCGGCGGCATGGGCATCACGCCGGAACGCAACCTCAAGGTCAACTTCACCAGCCCCTATGAATTTACCGGCATGTCGATTGTCGCCAACCGCAAGCTGGCCGGCGGCATACAGGGCCTGGCAGGTTTCAACACCTCGGGTATGACGGTGGTCGCCAGGATCGGTACGACGGCAGCGGCTGCCGCCCGCAAATTTCTGCCGGAAGCGGAAATCCGGCTGTTCGACGACGAGGGCCAGGCTCTGCAGGAGGTCCTCAACAACCGGGCGGCGGCCATGGTCGCTTCGCAGCCGTTCCCGGAGTTCCAGAGTATCAAATACAACGAGAAACTGTATCTGCCCCTGGACGGCCGCACCTTTACCAGGGAGCCGATCGGCTTTGCCATCCGCAAGGGCGATCCCGACTTCCTGAATTTCCTGAACAACTGGATCCTGGTGCGCCAGGCGGACGGCTGGCTGCAGGAGCGTTTCGATTACTGGTTCACCACCCAGGACTGGAAGCCGCGTATCGAATAGGCAGGATCCATGCGGCGTCCTCATACCCGATGGTCGCGGTTCGACACCCTGCTCCTGCTCGCTCTGCTCGGCTTGCTGGCCTGGCTGGGCTACCGCGTCGAAGCCGGCCTGGAATATCAGTGGCAGTGGGAAACCATCCCTCAGTACCTGGTGCGGTATGACACCGCCACCTCCCGATGGGTCCCCAACCTGCTGTTGGAAGGCCTGTTCAACACCATCCGCCTCAGTTTCTGGAGTCTGCTGCTGGCCCTGCCCCTGGGGTTGTCGATCGGTCTGCTGCGCACCAGCCTGCACCTGTTCAACCGGCTGACCGGCGGCAGTTACGTCACCCTGCTCCGCAACCTGCCGCCGCTGGTTCTGATCCTGATCTTTTATTTTTTCATCAGCGACCAGCTGCTGCCCCTGCTGCATCTGCCGGAGTTGATCGAAGCCCTGCCGCGGGGAGGACGGCAACTCGTCAACCTCCTGATTGCGCCCCCGGCCCAGATCGAGGCGTTCGTCGCCGCGGTCTTTACACTCGCCCTGCTCGAAGCCGCCTATATCGCCGAAATCGTCCGGGCCGGCATCAATTCCATCGATGCCGGACAGTGGCGGGTGTCGCGCGCTCTTGGCATGCGCCGCTGGCAGATGATGCGCCACGTTATCCTGCCCCAGGCGCTGCAGAGAATGATCCCCCCGCTGGCCGGCCAGACGATCTCAACCATCAAGGATTCCGCCATCGTTTCGGTCATTTCGGTCCAGGAGCTGACCTTTCAGGGCATGGAGCTGATGGCCGCGACCTACCTGACGTTCGAAGTCTGGCTGACCGTTACGGCGCTCTATTTCGTCCTGACGGCCAGTTGCTCCTGGCTGGCCGGACAACTGGAGAAACGACTGGCCCGCGCTTATTAATGCACAGGTTCCGGCCGCTTCCCCGGCCACGGCCGACCATAAACACTGCCTGGCGGAGCCGATCGCAGGTGCCTGAACTTGATCTGCGCTGTTTCTTACAGTATCTTGATCATGTCGAGGCTGGTCGTCGTGCTCCACGAAGAATTCGGTAGCCGGCCGCCAAAAGGGAAGCGACAAATATCCGAGTTACCAGGGAACCCGTCGAAAGCGGATTCATGATTGAAATCAAAAAAGGACTCGACCTGCCCATCAGCGGCCGCCCCAGAATGCAGGTCGACGAAGCCGCGCCAGTTCGTCATGTCGCCCTGCTGGGCAGTGATTACCAGGATATGAAGCCGACCATGCTGGTGGCCGAGGACGATTATGTCAGCCTCGGCCAGCCGCTGTTTGCCGACAAGAGACATCCCAAGATTCTTTATACGGCGCCGGCCGCTGGCAAGGTTGTTGCCGTCAACCGGGGCGAACGCCGCGCTTTTTTGTCCGTGGTCATCGAGATTGCCGGGGATCAGGAAACCACCTTCCCGGCGGCAGCCGAGAGCTTGCTACGGCTGACCGCGGCAGACATTGAAAAACACCTGCTCGCCTCCGGGCTGTGGACTTCCTTCCGGACCCGCCCCTACAGCAAACTCCCTGCACCGGGCAGTCGTCCGGCGGCCCTGTTCGTCACGGCCATCGACACCAATCCGCTGGCTGCGGACCCGTTATTGGCGATTGAAGACAAGCCTGCCGAATTCGAGGCCGGCCTGAAAATTCTCCGTCATCTGACTGATGGCAAGACCTACCTGTGCAAGCACCCGGAGGCCCGGATCGCCGCCCCGGAAGGGATCACCGTCCGCGATTTTTCCGGGTGCCACCCGGCCGGCCTGGTCGGCACGCACGTTCACTTCCTCGAACGGGTGAACCACCAGCGTCGCATCTGGCACGTCGGTTACCAGGACGTGATCGCGATCGGGCACCTGTTCCTGACCGGTCACCTGCTGACCGAAAGAATCGTTGCCCTGGGCGGGCCGTCCGTCCGCAACCCGCGCCTGCTCCGCACCCGTTCCGGCGCCTGCCTTTCCGAGCTGCTCGCCGACCAGCTCACGGACGGCGAGCACCGGGTCATTTCCGGTTCGGTGCTGAACGGCCACCGCGCCGCAGATGCCAACGACTTCCTTGGCCGCTACCACAATCAGGTTTCCGTCCTGGGTGAAGACAGCAAGCGGGAATTTCTAGGCTGGGCCAAACCGGGGTTCGACCGGTTCTCGGTCAAGAATGTGTTTGCTTCGTCCCTGCGGCCGCGTCGCCGGCTGCCGATGACCACCAGCCGACACGGCAGCCTGCGAGCGATGGTCCCGGTCGGCGCCTTTGAGAAGGTCATGCCGCTCAACACCAAGGCGACCTGGCTGCTGCGGTCGCTGCTCACGCTGGATACCGACCTGGCCCAGGGTCTTGGCTGCCTGGAACTCGATGAGGAGGATCTCGCCCTGTGCAGCTTTGTCTGTTCGGGCAAAATCGATTACGGCCTGCACCTGCGGCAAACCCTGAACAAGATCGAAGAAGAGGGCTGATGAAAGCGCTGCGCGACATACTCGACAAGGTGCATCCCCATTTTGCCAGAGGGGGCAGACTGGAACGGCTCTATCCTCTCTACGAAGCGGCCGACAGCTTCCTGTACACGCCCGGCCAGGTCACGATCACGGCACCCCACGTCAGGGACGCCATGGACCTGAAGCGGGTGATGATCACCGTGGTGTTCGCCCTGCTGCCCTGTTTCTTCATGGCCATGTGGAACACCGGCTACCAGGCCAACCTGGCCATGCAGGCCGCCGGCGGCAGCGTGGAAGGCTGGCGGGGCGCCCTGCTTGCCCTGCTTGGCTTCACCGGCAATCCAGGAAGTCTGGTCGACAACCTGCTGCTCGGCGCGGCCTGGTTCGTCCCCATCTACCTGGTCAGCAACATCGTCGGCGGCCTCTGGGAAGCTTTGTTCGCCAGCATTCGCGGCCACGAAATCAATGAAGGCTTCCTGGTCACCGGGTCGCTGTTCCCGCTGATCTGCCCGCCGACCCTGCCGCTCTGGCAGGCGGCCCTGGGCATCAGCTTCGGCGTGGTGATCGGCAAGGAGATCTTCGGCGGCACCGGCAAGAACTTCCTGAACCCGGCCCTGACCGGCCGCGCCTTCCTGTTCTTCGCCTACCCGGCCCAGATTTCCGGGGACCGGGTCTGGATCGCGGCCGACGGCGTGACCCGGGCAACGCCGCTGGCCCGCGCGGCGGAAGGCGGCGTCGAGGCGGTCACCACGGCAACCAACTGGTTGGCCGCCTTCATCGGCACCATCCCCGGCTCGCTGGGCGAGACCTCAACCCTCGCCTGCCTGTTCGGTGCTGCCGTTCTGGTGATGACCGGCATCGGCTCCTGGCGTATCATGACCTCCTGCCTGCTGGGCGCTGCCGTCATGTCGCTGCTGTTCGTCCTGATCGGCAGCGACACCAACCCGATGTTCGGCCTGGGACCCCACTGGCATCTGGTCCTGGGCGGGTTCGCCTTCGGCCTGGTCTTCATGACCACCGATCCGGTTTCCGGGGCGATGACGGAAGAGGGCAAATGGATCTACGGCTTGCTGATCGGCGCCATGTGCATCATGATCCGGGTGGTCAACCCGGCCTTTCCGGAAGGCATGATGCTGGCCATCCTGTTCGGCAACGTGTTCGCCCCGCTGATCGACCAGATGGTCCTCAAGTACCATATCAAGCGGAGGCTGCGTCATGTCGAGGGATAGTACCACCAAAATCCTCAGCGTCGCCTTTCTGCTCTGCCTGGTCTGCTCGGTCCTGGTTTCGGCGGCGGCGGTGGGCTTGAGCGGCATCCAGGAGCGGAACAAGATCCAGGAGCGCCGGAAAAACATCCTGCAGGCGGCCGGGCTTTACCAGCCAGGCCAGCCCATCGACGAGCAATTCCGGAAGATCGAGGCCCGCCTGGTGGACCTCCAGGAGGATGCCTTCAGCCAGGCATTCGACCCGACCACCTTCGACAGCCGGTCTGCAGCCCGCGACCCGCAGACCAGCCACCGGATTCCCGGCGACGAGGACCCGGCCGACATCAAGACCCGCTCCCGCTACAAGGTCGTCTACCTGGTCAAGGACGATACCGGCAGCTTGCAGCAGCTGATCCTGCCGGTCCACGGCAAGGGCCTGTGGTCGACCATGTACGGCTTTCTCGCCTTGGACGACGATTTCACCACGATCAACGGTTTCGCTTTCTACGAACACGGCGAAACCCCCGGCCTCGGCGGCGAAATCGACAACCCGGCCTGGAAAGGCCAGTGGCCCGGCAAGAAGATCTACGGACCCGGGGGTGAAATCCGCATCGATGTCTTAAAGGGCACGGTGGACCGGGACGCACCCGACGCCGTCTACCGGGTGGACGGGCTGGCCGGGGCGACCCTGACCGCCCGCGGCGTCGAAAACCTGCTTCACTACTGGATGGGCCAGGACGGCTATCGGCCCTTCCTGGAAAAGCTGCAAGCACAAGGGGTATGAGCATGGCCAAACCGAAAGATGTCTTACTCGATCCCATCTTCAACCGCAATCCCATCGGCCTGCAGATCCTCGGCATCTGCTCGGCGCTGGCCGTCACCTCGAAAATGTCGACGGTGGTAGCCATGTGCCTGGCGGTGATTTTCGTCATCACGGGCTCGAACGTGGCCGTCAGCCTGATCCGCCGGCAGATCCCTGCCAATATCCGGATCATCGTCGAGATCACCATCATCGCCACCCTGGTGATTATCGTCGACCAGTTCCTGCAGGCCTTCGCTTTCAGCATCAGCAAGCAGCTGTCGATTTTCGTCGGCCTGATCATCACCAACTGCATCGTGCTCGGCCGCGCCGAAGCCTTCGCCATGAAAAACCCGCCGGGCCTGAGCTTCCTCGATGGCATCGGCAACGGCCTCGGCTACAGTCTGGTTCTGCTGCTGGTGGGCTTCTGCCGCGAACTGTTCGGCTCCGGCAAACTGCTCGGCTATACGATCCTGCCGACCACCAACGAAGGCGGCTGGTATCTGCCCAACGGCCTGATGCTGCTGCCGCCGAGCGCGTTTTTCATCATCGGCCTGCTGATCTGGGCCCTGCGCACCTGGAAGACCGACCAGATCGAAGAAGAGAACTGAAACCGACAACGGACCTTCCATGGAACATTACCTTGACATCCTGATCCGTTCGATCTTCATCGAGAACATGGCCCTGGCCTTCTTCCTCGGCATGTGCACCTTCCTGGCGGTCTCCAAGAAGGTGGACACGGCCATCGGCCTCGGCGTCGCGGTGATCGTGGTGCAGACCATTACGGTGCCCGCCAACAATCTGATCTACCGCTACTTTCTCAAGGAAGGCGGTTTGTCCTGGCTGGGTCTCGGCGATGTCGATCTGACCTTTATCGGCCTGATCTGCTACATCGGCGTGATTGCCGCCATGGTGCAGATTCTGGAGATGGTGCTCGACCGCTACGTGCCCGCCCTGTATACCGCCCTGGGCATCTTCCTGCCGCTGATCACCGTCAACTGCGCCATCCTCGGCGGTTCACTGTTCATGGTCGAGCGCGATTACAATTTCCCGGAAAGCATCGTCTTCGGTTTCGGCACCGGCCTCGGCTGGGCTTTGGCCCTGACCGCGCTGGCCGGCATCCGCGAGAAGATGAAATATGCCGACGTGCCGCCTGGGCTGCGCGGCCTCGGCCTCACCTTCATGATCGTCGGCCTGATGGCCATGGCCTTCATGGCGTTTTCCGGCATCCAGCTGTAACGGGAGTATCATGATCGAAGTTGGTCTGGGAGTGTTGATATTCACCGGCATCGTGTTGATCCTGGTCATCCTGATTCTGGTGGCCCGATCATGGCTGATTCCGGCCGGCGACGTGATCCTGACCATCAATCACGACGAGGATAAGAAGCTTAAAGTGCCTCCGGGCGGCAAACTTCTGAATGTGCTCGGCGAAAACGACATTTTCATCCCCTCCGCCTGCGGCGGGGGCGGCACCTGCGGTCAATGCCGGGTCAAAATTTCCGAGGGCGGCGGCGGCATTCTGCCCACCGAAACCGCCCATATCACCAAGCGGGACGAACGGCAGGGCTACCGCCTGTCCTGCCAGGTCAGCGTCAAGCAGGACATGGACCTCGAGCTGCCCCCGGAAATCTTCGCCATCAGCAAATGGGAATGCCTGGTGCGGTCCAACGAGAGCTGCGCCACTTTTATCAAGGAACTGGTGCTGGAACTGCCGGAGGGCGAGAACCTGGATTTTCGCGCCGGCGGCTACATCCAGATCGAGGCGCCGCCCCACGAGGTGGCATACAAGGACATCGAGATCGCCGAACGGTTCCGTCCGGACTGGGACAAGTTCAACCTCTGGCAGTACCGCTCGGTGGTCGACGAACCGGTCATGCGCGCCTATTCCATGGCCAACTATCCGGAAGAAAAAGGGATCATCATGCTCAACGTCCGCATCAGCCCGCCGCCGCCTTCGGCGCCCGAGGCGCCGCCCGGACAGATGTCGTCCTGGATCTTCGCCCTGCAGCCGGGCGACAAGGTGACCGTCTCCGGGCCCTACGGCGAATTCTTTGCCAAGGACACCGATGCGGAAATGGTGTTCATCGGCGGCGGGGCAGGTATGGCACCGATGCGCTCGCACATCTTCGACCAGCTCAAACGCCTGCACTCCAAACGCAAAATTTCTTTCTGGTACGGCGCCCGCAGCCTGCGTGAAGCCTTCTATGTCGAGGAATTCGACGACCTGCAGGACAAGCATGACAATTTTGAGTGGCACCTGGTGCTGTCGGACCCGCAGCCGGAGGACGACTGGCAGGGCGCCATCGGCTTCGTGCATCAGTACCTGTACGACGCTTACCTGGCCGATCATCCGGCCCCGGAGGACTGCGAATACTACATGTGCGGCCCGCCGATGATGAACCAGGCCGCCACCGAAATGCTCTACAACCTCGGCGTGGAATATGAAAACATCGCTTTCGATGATTTCGGACTCTAGGCCGCCAGGAGCCGATCATGCGCTATGAACAGACCCGCAACATCCTGCAGCACCTGGCACCGAACTACCATCGCACGGTCAGCCATTATTATCAGGAGTTCGCCGAAGAAGAGGGAATTTCGCCCCGGGTCAAACTGATGCTCGACTACCTGATCGCTCACGAGCAGCACCGGGCGCTCGCCCTCGGTGAATTCTGCCGGGAGGCTTCCCGCCATGTCCTGGACCACTGGTTCAGAGGCCTGGAACGGGAATTTCCGGTTGCCCAGCCGGGCCTTCTGGATGACAGCGCTTGCAACGACCTCGATCAACTGGTCAAGGTAGCGGTCGCCTACAAAAACGAACTGATCGGCTATTTCAATCACTTGCTCGAACATGCCAGCGGCCGGGAAAGCGTGCACCTCTTTACGACCCTGAAAACCCAGGAGGAAAAAGCCATGAAACGGATGATCCGCCATGCCCAGGGTCTGGCGGACCTTTGACATGCGAACTTTTACCCCTTTCCTGTGCCTTGCTGTCGTCCTGACCCTGGCGATTTGCGGCTGCAGTCGCAAATCGGATTCCGAGATTGCCCGCTTGTCCGGCGAGACCATGGGCACGACCTGGTCAGCGGCAGTGCGGCCCGCTCCCGACGCAGCCGGCGCAGCCCGCCTGCGAGAAGACCTGCAGCGGCACCTCGACCGCATCAATGGCCTGATGTCGACCTATGACCCGGCTTCGGAAATCTCGCGTTTCAACACCCTGGCTGAAACCACCTGGTTCGAAATTTCACCGGAAACCGCTGAGGTTGTCGGTCTTGCCCAGGACATCAGCCGGTTGACCGACGGCACATTTGATATCAGTGTCGGTCCCCTGGTGGAGCTCTGGGGTTTCGGCGCCACTCCCCGGCCGACGAAAATCCCTTCGGCCTTTGAGGTCGCCAAAGTTCTCGCCGGTGTCGGCTACCAGAAACTGCACCTGCGCAGCAATCCGCCCGCCATCCGCAAAGAATTGCCGCAGTTACAGATCGACCTGTCGGCGATTGCCAAAGGCTATGCGGTGGACGTCCTGGCGGAACAACTCGAAAACCGCGGCATCGACAACTATCTGGTCGAAATCGGCGGCGAGCTGAAAGCGGCCGGCCTGCGCAATGCGGACACACCATGGCGGATTGCCATCGAAAAGCCCCTCGAGGACAGGAGGGAGGTGGCGGAGGTTTTCCCCTTGACCGACACCGCCCTGGCCACCTCTGGCAATTACCGGAATTTTTTCATTGAAGATGGCGAGCGTTACGCCCATACGCTGGACCCGGCCACCGGCCTGCCGATCCGTGACCGGCTGGCCTCGGTCACAGTCCTGGACCCTTCCTGTGCCCGCGCCGACGCCCTGGCCACGGCCCTGATGGTCATGGGCGAGGAGCGGGCGCGCCGCTTCAGTACCGAGCACGGCATTCCCGTCTATTTCTTTATTCACGAAAACGAGGCACTGGTGACGGCAGCCAGCCCTGCCTTCGGTTCCTTGCTGAACGAGGTCCGGCCATGAAGACCCTGCTGATTGTCTTCCTGTTTTTCCTGATCGCTTTCGCCGGCCTGGGTGCCGGTCTTCTGCTCAGGCGCAGGGGCTTGCGCGGCGGCTGTCAGCCAGCCGGGAACACCGACGCTGAGTGCCGCTGCAGGTCGGAGGCAGCCGCGGCAATGCCGTCCGCAGTTCGAGAGGTGGGCCGGGAGATCGAGGAGCTGCAGGAAGGCGG
>DATFJP010000118.1:0-2639 GCA_035269105.1 Desulfuromonadales bacterium | reverse complement strand
ACGGTGGTGATGGCAACTCATGACCGGCACCTTATCAATCGGTTTCCGCGGCGTGTGCTGACTCTGGAGGCCGGGCGGCTGCTTTCCGATCATACTTCATGATACATCTTGCTTTGCCACCTGTCGTTAATCATCAGGTTTCTCTATGCTAGGTCGATCCGGATACCATCTGCGCAGAGCGCTTCGCAATATGCGGCAGAGCCCGGTCCTCAGTCTGGCCTCGGTGGCCACGGTTGCGGTTTCTCTGGCTCTGCTGGCATTTTTCACCCTGGCGGTGCTCAACGTTCAGCAGCTGACGGCCGCCTGGGGGGAGGAAATGGCGATCGTTGCCTATCTGGACGCTCCTCCGGAAGACAAAGTTCTGCAGGCATGGATCGACGAGATCAGAGCTTATCCCGAAGTTGTGGGTGTCACCTTTATCTCCAAGCAGGACGCCTATGAGCGTTTTAAGAGAAGACTCGGTGAGGAGGCCGACCTGCTGGAAGGACTCGAACCCGAAATCCTGCCGGCATCTCTGGAAATTCAGCTGCAGGAAGATCAGCGGCGGCGGGAGGTCGTGGAACAGGTGGTCGAACGTCTGCGCCGCGATGCGCGCTTCAGTGATCTCGATTACGGCAGTGATTGGCTCGATAAATTCGAAGCCTTCCTGCTTTTTCTGCGAGTCGCCGGAGCAGCCCTTGGCAGTTTCCTGGTTTTTGCAGCGTTGGTGATTGTCGCCAATACCATCAAACTGACCCTGTATGCCAGGCAGGACGAACTCGAGGCCATGACCATGGTCGGTGCGACCCCCCTGTTCATCAAGGCGCCCTACCTGGTCGAGGGCGCCCTGCAGGGGCTGTTCGGCGGTCTTGCAGCCCTGGTCATCACCTGGCTGTCATTCAGATTGATGCTGATGGATATGCTTGCTCAGCTGCTCATGATCAGCGGAATCGACACCATTCATTTTCTGCCGCCGGCCTGGCAGGGGGCTGTCGTTCTGGGTGGCGGGCTGGTCGGTCTGGCTGGCAGTCTGTTCGCCCTGCGCAAGTTCGTCAGAATTGGTCCGGTATGAAAAAATTGCCTTCGGTCTGCCTGCTGCTGATTTGCTGCCTGACCGGCTTCGCCTCCGGCGCCTTTGCGGACGCCAGTGCCGAGCTGGAAGCCAGTCAGCGGCGGCTCGCGGAAATTCAAAAGCAGATTGAAGACAGCCTGCGCGAACTGCGTGCCAAGCGCTCGGCGGCAGGCAGTCTGGCAGATGAACTGGCACGTCTCGACGATGAACTGCGCCGACTTGAAAACGCAACCCGCCGCAGTCGCGAAGAACTGCAGGAAATCGAGGCGCGGATTGCAAAAGTGCAGCAGGAGCTCGAGGAATCGCAGGCTGCCCGCCTGAGGCTCCAGAACAAGGTCAGGCAGCGTCTGGCCGTTCTGTATAAAAGCGGCGAGGTTGGCCTGGCCAAGGTTCTGCTGGGGGCCACGGAGTCTCCCCGCGTGATCGCCGAGAACCATTTCTACCTGAGCCGCATGGTTCGTCAGGATCGGCAGCTGGTGGACGATTATCGGCAGCGGGTTATCGATCTGGAAAAGAATCTGCTCGAGCTGGAGCAGCTCCGGAAGAAACAGGTAGAGGTTACCGAACGGCGGCGCCGGGAACAGGCGGTTTTGGCTCGTGCCGGCCGGCAGAAACGTGCTCTTCTTGGCGAGATCAAGGCAGATGAGACTTCTTTGCATAAATATGTCGCCGAATTGCGCGCCAAGGCGGCCCGCCTCGGGGAACTGGTCAATAAGCTGGAAACCGACGAAGAGCAAATCTATACAACGACGCTGGCCCCTTTTTCAGAGCAGAAGGGTCGCTTGCTCTGGCCGGTGGATGGCCGTTTGCGGGCTGGATTCGGCACCTCTCGTCATGCCGAGTTGGGGACCCTGATTGAAAACAACGGACTGGAGATCGCAGTTCCCGCGGGGACTCCGGTCAAAGCTGTCTGGGGCGGCAAGGTGCTGTATGCCAGCCCTTTCCGGGGCTATGGGAAGCTGATGATTATTGATCACGGCGAGAAATATTATTCGCTGTATGCCCAGGTGGCCGAATTCAGCAAACAGTCCGGTGATCTGGTCTCACCCGGCGAAACGGTGGCTCGCACCGGTTTTGAAGGCCGGGATTTTCTTTATTTCGAAGTCAGGCGCAGCGGCAAACCGCTTGATCCTCTGCCATGGCTGAAATCCCGTTGATTCTGGTATGATAGACGGACGCATGCCGCTGATCCGGAGAAAGAACAGAGTAACCTTTTTATTTTTGACAGAGCCCCGGGCTCGTTTGGAGGTATTTCATGAAGACGGGAAAAATTCTGGTGTTGTGCCTTATGCTCGGCGGCGGCCTGGTGTTTGGCTGGTTGTCCGGTCACCGATTGCCGCTGGCCGTAGCGGCGGAGAACTCATCGAGCTATCAGGAGTTGCAGCTGTTCACCGATGTCCTGACCATTGTTCGTCGCAGCTATGTCGAAGACGTGCCACTCAAGGACCTGATTTATGGTGCGATTGATGGCATGCTGCTGTCGCTGGACCCGCATTCCGGTTTTATGCCGCCGGAAATCTATACCGAGATGAAAGTGGATACCCGAGGACAGTTCGGTGGCTTGGGCATCGAAATTACGATCCGCGAC
>DATFJP010000117.1:0-3876 GCA_035269105.1 Desulfuromonadales bacterium | reverse complement strand
CTGGTCGACCTGGTGATCGATGACACCCTGCAGGCCTATGATATCGCCCCGCTGATCCCGATCATCGAAGGCGCGGGCGGGGTGGTCTCCGATGCCGCGGGCAACCCCGCCGTCGACGGCGGATTCGTGGTTGCGGCCGCTAATCCGCAACTGCATCGGCAGGCACTGGCCATCATTCAGGGTTCCTGAAATCCGCGCAGGTGAGACCGTCGGGTTTTTTTCTTCGCGTCTCGGGCGGTTCCCCTGCGAACCACAAAGAGGTTTTCACGTATGCAGAATTCCTTCGATGTCATTGTGATCGGCAGCGGACCGGGCGGCGAAGGCGCCTCGATCAAGCTGGCCAAAGCCGGCAAATCGGTCGCGGTCGTCGAACGCTACCGGCAGATCGGCGGCGGCTGCACCCACTGGGCGACCATTCCGAGCAAGGCCCTGATCCAGGTGGTGCGCCAGTACTCGTCATTCCGGCGCAGCCGCCTGTTTGCCCGCATGATCCACCACCTGAAGATCTCCGCCGACAACCTGATGGAAATGGTCGAGGATGTGGTCTCGCGTCAGGTTCGCGAGCGGGAAGGGTTCTATGTGCGCAACAATATCGAGGTGGTCGAAGGCTTCGCCCGCTTCGTTGATCCGCATACTCTGGAAGTGGATGACGGATCCGGGGTTCTGCGCCACCTGACGGCCGATCAATTCGTGATCGCCACCGGTTCGCATCCCTATCGGCCCGCCGACGTCGACTTCAATCATCCGCGGATCGCCGACAGCGATACGATTCTGCAGCTCCGGGAAATTCCCGAAACCCTGACCGTTTTCGGAGCCGGCGTGGTCGGCAGCGAGTATGCATCCGCCTTTCGCAACCTCGGCGTCAAAGTCAATCTGGTCAACACGCGGGGGCGCCTGCTGGAATATCTCGATGATGAAATCAGCAATGCCCTCAGCTACCATATGGCCGACGAACAGGGTATCCTGATCCGCCACAATGAGGATTATGATCGGGTCGAAACCTCTGACGAAGCAGTCGTCCTCCATCTGGCCACCGGCAAGAAGATCAAATCCGAGATGCTGCTCTGGGCCAACGGCCGCACCGGCAATTCCGCCGGCATGGGACTCGAGGCTTTGGGTATCGAGCCCGATCACCGCGGCCACATTCCGGTCAATGAAGCCTACCAGACGCTGGCCCATCCACACATCTATGCCGTGGGCGACATCATCGGCTTCCCCAATCTGGCCAGCGCCGCCTACGACCAGGGCCGGTTTGCCGGCATCCACATTACCGAGGGTCTGTGCGATCAGCACCTGGTCAGCAACATCCCCACCGGCATCTACACGACGCCGGAGATCAGCTGCGTCGGGCCGACCGAACAGGAGCTGACCGAACAGCACGTGCCCTACGAGGTCGGCCGGGCCTTTTTCCGCAACCTGGCCCGCGGCCAGATCATCGACTGCCGGACCGGCATGCTGAAACTGCTGTTTCACAGCGAGAGCCTCGAACTGCTCGCCGTTCACTGCTTCGGCTACAATTCTACGGAAATCCTGCACATCGGTCAGGCGATCATGTCCCAGCCGGCTCCGCACAACAAGATCACCTATTTCTTCAATACCACATTCAACTATCCGACCATGGCGGAGGCCTACCGGGTGGCGGCGTTCAACGGCTACAACCGGCTCTGAGTCAGGGCTGCGCGGATGGGCGAGCAGTCGATGCCGTCGATATAAAGGGAGGTGCGGCTATGCGTATCCAGGATCGCCCCTACCTGCTGTTGACTCTGGCCGTGCTGTTCTGGGCCGGCAATTTTATCGTCGGGCGGGCCTTTCATGCCGACATCCCGCCGGTCGCACTGGCCTTCTGGCGCTGGGTCGGGGCGGCCCTCCTGATCACTGTTCCCGCCATGCGGCATCTGCGGCCGGACCTGCCCGCCCTGCTGGCCAACTGGAAAATCCTGCTGCTGCTCTCCCTGGCCGGCATCGCCACCTTCAACACGCTGGTCTACAGCGGACTGCAATATACCCAGGCTGTCAATGCTTTCCTCCTGCAGTCGCTGATGCCGGTCCTCATTGTGCTGCTCTCTTTTTTTCTGTTCCGCGAACGGGTTATGGTCCGGCAGGTCTTGGGCATCCTGATCTCCCTGTTGGGGGCAGTGACCATCATTGCACGGGGCGACTGGCACGTCGTCTCGCAATTGTCCTTCAACCAGGGCGACCTGCTGGTCTTCCTGGCCGTCGTCAGTTACGCGATCTATTCGGTCATGCTGCGCAAAAGGCCGCGCGTGCATGCTTTCTCCCTGATCGCCGTCACTTTCTGGTGCGGTGCCTTGATGATCCTGCCTTTCTACCTCTGGGAGGCCCTGACCATCCGCTCTCTGCAGCCGGATCTGCGCAGTCTGGCGGCGATCGGCTATGTCGCGCTCTTTCCTTCAATTCTGTCCTACCTCTGCTACAATCGTGGTGTGGAACTGATCGGCGCCAACCGGGCCGGCCTGTTCATTCATCTGATGCCGGTTTTCGGCAGCATCATGGCGATTCTGTTCCTGGGTGAAGCGTTTCTCTGGTTCCACGCCGTCGGCATGCTGATGATTGCCGCCGGCATCCTGCTCGCGACTTACCGGATCAGGCCGCTGCCGGAAAAGGTCGGGTAAGCGCGGGCAGTCCGGCGATCGGTATGGGCGGTGCGCTTTATGTCAGCGATGGCAAGGCCGGCATGATTTGCCGGGTTCAGTATGCCGGTCCTTGAGTGCAAAGGGACGACCGGCCTGACCATACGGCAAAAGGCTGCGGCAAATCAGGCCTTTTTATGGTAGCATTTAATGAATGAAGCCGGGCTTGGCGTGATCCGATATCGGCAGTCATCCCGAGTATTGCAGAAATTTTCCGGGGAAGGGAGCAAGCACCATGAGCGAAGAAAAGAATTTAAAGCAGCAAGCACAGGGCCAGGGAAAAATCGAGCAGCAACCGCCGGAGGAAGGCCTGGATCATCATGAGGTCGGCCTCTACGAAAAGCTGGCCAGTCGCACGGCGGAACTCCTGGAAGAAAGCAAAAAGACGCTGGATGAGGCCTTGAAAAAGGCCAGGGAGGAGGTCAACCGGGCCGGCAATTTTTCCAGCGAACAGATGGATAAGGTGACCTCTTATGTGCGCCGGGACCTGGTGGAAAATGCCCGGAAAGCCAGCGATGCGGTCAGGCAGACCGTCGATCCGCACCGCATGTCGGCCGGAGTCCAGAGTGTTTTTTCCCGCATCCTGACCAGTACCGCCGATGCCCTTGGCGATCTGGCGCGCAGAGCTGAAAAAAACCTGGAATTCAAAACCGGCGAGGTCACCAGCCCGGGGACCTTGACCTGCAAAGATTGCAGCGCCGAGATGCACATGAAATCCACGGCACGGATCCCGCCTTGCCCGAAATGTCACAAGACGCAATTCCGCAAGTCTTACTAGTTCCCGGGTAAGTGCTCGCAGTTTGCAGGATCTCTTGCGGCAGGACAGTTTCTATCATGAATGAAACCAGCCGGTCGTCCGCATGGACGACCGGCTGGTTCTCTGCAGGTGAGGCGCGGGTTCAGTCGTGCCAGATTCCGGAAAACCAGAAACCGGGCACGAAGACGCCCAGGTGGAGGCGATCGCCGTACCGCCTGTCATGGGCCAGGTAACCGCCGCTGCGATGCTTGTTGTGGTGCCTGTAATCATGGGACCGGCGCTCATAGCGCCTTTCGAAACGGTCACCTTTGCGGTCAAACCGCGGATTGAGCCATTGCCCCTTCTCTTTGAGGTGATAGGCCTGGCGATAATGACCACGCTCGGCGGCCCGGTCGGCCCGGCGGTCGAAGTGCCGTTCAAGGCGATCGCCTTTCCTGTCCAGGCGGTGATCGATCCTGTCGCCGCGGT
>DATFJP010000116.1:0-5575 GCA_035269105.1 Desulfuromonadales bacterium | reverse complement strand
TCTATCAAGGGCGCGGCCGCCGGTGCGGGCGGAGAAGTTCTCCGGCAAATCGCCTGGAAAATGGAGCAGGCGGCCCAAAGATCCGATCTGGAGGCCGTCAAAAGATTTTTGCCCAAACTGGAGGATAATTTCCAGAAATTTCAGAGGGAAGTGCACTGTCAAAGGGGATAAAACCAGGAGTTCGGAGAACATGGAATGTTTTTTCCCGACGGCGATGAGAAATCGCTTGCTTCTGTTTAACGCCCTTCTTCAAAAACGAATTTTGAAAGTCTGCTGATCGAAAGATGAAAATTCTGATTGCCGATGACGACCTTTTTTCGCGGAGAAGCCTCGCCAGAATTTTAAATAAATTCGGGCACGATCCGATAGAGGCGGCCGATGGCAGACAGGCCCTTGATGTTATGCGTCGGGACGATTCTCCCAAACTGGCGATCCTCGATTGGATGATGCCGGTGTTCGACGGTCCGGAGGTTTGCCAGCAAGTTCGCGCCGTTCCGACCGATAATCCTCCTTACCTGCTGATCCTTACCAGTCGTGTAGCCAAGGTCGATATCGTTGCCGGACTCGAAGCCGGTGCCAATGACTATTTAACCAAACCATTCGATGCCGGCGAGCTTAAGGCCCGCATCGGAGTGGGCTGCCGGTTGATCGGCCTTCAGAATGAATTGATGTGCAGCCGGCAGACTCTGGAGCATCAGGCGCGCCATGATCCATTGACGAGCCTGATGAACCGGCGGGCGATACTCGATCGGCTGGGTGAGGAATTGGGCCGCCTAAGGCGATACGGGGGGAAGCTGGCCGTCGGGATGATCGACATCGATCATTTCAAGCAGCTGAATGACCGTTACGGTCACCAGGTCGGAGACGAAGTGCTCAAAGCTTTTTCCCGCAGGCTGGAGCATAATTCGCGCGCGGATGATGCCGTTGGCAGATGGGGCGGCGAAGAGTTTCTGGTGATCACCCCCCTGCATGCCGATTCGAACGAAGGGATAATCTATAAGCGGCTGAACAGAGCTCTGAGCGCGGAACCAATACTGTCATCAGTCGGCGAACTGAGAGTAACAGCAAGTATAGGCTGCGCCAAGGCGGATGGCTTTGCCGATATGGATAATCTGCTGATCACCGCTGATGCCCGGCTCTACCGCGCCAAAGCCCAGGGGCGCAATCGGGTGGTTTGGGCCCGGGAAGAGGAAACCGGCTTGGTGGAGGGCAGGCGACCGCATTTTTCGGCGGGTACTTAGGACATAGTGAGCCAAAGCAGATTATGCCAGCCGATATCTTATGGGAAAGATAGCCGGTTTGAAAAACTGATTGAAAAGTATCCTCTGCCCGGACTTCAACTTCTGAGACACATCTTTTTAAGGACTTCGAAACGTTTGACCAAATCTTATGAGCGAATTGCCTCCATGCTTTAATGGTTAAAAAATCTAGGCTAAACTTTTAATAAAAATTGCCGATAAATTCATTAGTGGGAAAAAATACTTCAAGATGGGTCGGCATGCAGATTTATTCGACAAATCGATCGATTACGGCAGGAAAAGGCCCCGAAGGAGGGAAAAGGTCGCTTCAAGGGCGGGATTTTGCCTCCCAATTAAGTGCAGTCATTCAGAAAAACAGTATCCAACCTACCTCCGCTCCGCAAAATCCTGTCAGCTTGGGCAGGATTTCCACGGACCAGCCTACCGTCTCACATCTTCTGGTCGGTCATGCTGATTATGGCCGTGAATGCTGGCAAATCATTCACTCACAGCATAATGACGAAAAGCCTTATCGACGCATTCCCGAGGGAACGGAAATTTTTCTCGATCCCGCCACGCAGGAATTGTTCTGGGAGACCCGTCCCGGAATGGAACCCTCTCCAAAGCGCTCGCACCAGGTCAGGCCGCAGGAAAGCTGCAATAAAATACAAAACCCGCTCGCCGACCGACACCCTGCAGAGCGCGAGCGAGAGCGAGAGCTGATTCAGCAAGCCGTCAGTTCGGCTGCAAGCCGGTATGACCTGTCACCGGAGCTGATTTTCAGCGTCATCCGTGCTGAATCCGACTTTAATGTTCAAGCCGTTTCCAGGGCGGGGGCCCAGGGACTGATGCAACTCATGCCTGCAACCGCGAGGGAATTGGGGGTTGATAAACCCTTCGATATTTTTCAGAACATTGAAGGGGGGGCACGCTATCTTAAGAAAATGCTGCGACTTTTCGGCGACAATCTCGAAAAAGCTCTGGCTGCCTACAATGCAGGACCGGGAACCGTCAAGCGCTTCAATGGCCAAGTGCCTTATGAGGAAACGCGGCAGTATGTTGCTCGAATCATGTCTTACATGGCGCAAAAGCCCGGATAAGCGGGGGTTTCGATAAATGCGTTCATGGGTTCCTGGTTTCCCCGGTAGGTAGCTGTCCGGCGGAAACTCTGACGAAAGTCCAGGATCTTTGTGGGCCAATAAGGGTCTTGCTGCGGCTGTGCAGGGCAACAGGGACTGGCAAACATGGCAATATCTAGCACTCTTAGCTTATTGATGATCAAAATGGTATTGATCGGGCTTTCTGAGAAAGAGGCCTTTTCTGCGCGTTCCTCTTTTTTTATACGCATTTTTGGGCTCGTGGTCGGATTCTCCCCAGGGTTATGGCCCAGTGCACTGGGCCTTGAAGGGACCGAGACAGGAACTGATAACTTTTTGGGAGGGGCCCGGCATGGTTGAAGACTTCCTGATGTGCCTGGGAGAGGCTGTTATTGTGATCGATCCGAAGAATCGATCGATCCTGCAGTGTAACCGGGCCGCTGAACTTTTATTCGAATTTGAAAAGGCAGAACTGACCGGTCAGAAAACCTGCAGCCTTTTCCGAACTGAGAAAGAGGACGCGCAATTCGCAGGATTCCTGCAAACGGCCCGCTCAAATAAAGTCACCGTCCATGCCGAATTACAAATGCGGACAAAAAATGGCGCCGTCATCGAAACCGAACACACCCTGACAACGACCGATGAAATAAGTGGAAGGAGCGGCTCCGTCCTGAGTATTGTTCATGACATTACTCGAAGAAAACAGGCTGAAAAGGAACTGCAGCATCAAAAGAACCTGCTCGAAAAATCCCAGGAGCTTGGTCATATCGGGACGTGGGAGTTTGACCTCAAGCAGGACAAACTCTTCTGGACCAGCGAGATCTATCGAATTTTCGACATGCCGGTCGGCAGTGACCTCAACTATGCGACATTCCTGGAAAAGGTCCATCCTGAAGATAGAAATCATGTCATCAGGAAATGGCAAGCCTCGCTTGATGGCGATTCACACGAAATCGAGCACCGCCTGCTGGTCGGCGATCAGGTCAAATGGGTCAGACAGAAGGCCTTCCTTGAGATCGGGGCAAAGGGCGAGGCCGTCAAGGCCATCGGCTATGTCCAGGACATAACCGATCGTAAACAGGCCGAAGAAGAAAAAGAGAGATTGGAGAAACAGCTCCAACACACCCAGAAAATCGAATCGGTGGGCCGTTTGGCAGGTGGGGTCGCTCATGATTACAACAACATGCTGAGCGTCATCATAGGCAATGCGGAACTGGCTCAAATGAAATTGGCGTCGTCTGATCCTGTCCAGGAGGATCTCGAGGAGATTCTGAAGGCCGCGACGCGTTCACGAGACATCACCCAGAAACTGCTGGCCTTTGCCCGCAAACAGAACATTATGCCCTGCGTGGTTAATTTGAATGAAGCAATAGAAATCACCCTCAAAATGTTACGGCAACTCCTCGGTGAAAACATCGACCTTGTCTGGCAGCCGAAAGGTGAATTGTGGTCGGTGGAGATTGATCCATCTCAACTTGACCAAATCCTGGCTAATCTGTGTGTCAATGCCCGGGATGCAATCCCTGATGTCGGAAGGTTGACGATCGAAACCGATATGGTGAGCCTGGATCAGGCCTATTGCCATGATCATACGGGTTTCATGCCAGGAGATTTCGTGATTCTGGCCGTCAGCGACAATGGTTGTGGTATGGACCAGGAAACCCTCGGCTATATTTTCGAACCATTTTTTTCAACCAAGCCCTTGGGTACAGGTACTGGCCTGGGTTTGGCGACGGTTTACGGTATCGTCAAGCAAAGCAACGGTTTTATCAATGTTTACAGTGAGGAAGGAGCAGGATCTACTTTTAAAATCTATCTTCCACGATATCTTGGACCGATTGCGGATGTGAAAGGTGAAGCCGAGCAAGAAGTGCCGAAAGGGGCGGGAGAAACCATTTTGCTCGTGGAAGATGAAGTCCCCCTGCTCAAATTAATGACCACCCTTCTCGAGGATCTGGACTATAAGGTGCTGGCTGCGAATTCACCTCTGGAGGCGCTGGGCATCATCGAAGCACATGCCGATGAGATTGACCTGCTGGTTACCGATATGGTCATGCCCGAGATGAACGGCAGGGAGTTGGCTGAGCGGCTGAAGCGGATCCAGCCAAAAATACGCTGCCTTTACATGTCGGGTTATACTGAAACCGCCATCGCGCATCATGGAGTGTTGGAAAAAGGGGCCAATTTCATTCATAAACCCTTTTCAAGGGGGTATTTCGGTGTTCAGATTAAAAGAATTCTTTCCTAGACATAATGTGACCACCAGTTTGGGAGCTTGTAGACGCCCTGACACGCTTGCCTTGATTTTATAGCTTCTACATGGCAGGGTTGGCATGTTTTCCTAGGGGGAATTTATAGTTTTGCTTTAAGACTTCCCATTGAAAAAAAGGATTCCGGAAAGACCCGTGGCCAGGTGGTTTTCGAAAATCAAAAGTACTGACAACACGCAGCGCACATTCTTTTTGGCGCTGCTGTTTTGGATTCTGGTTCTGGTCACTTCGTTTGGGGTGCACTGGGTGGAGGAAAAGGACGCCCTGATTGAAATAGCGACCATTGAAGCGCATTCCAATTTCAATAAAGATCTTGTTTACCGCCGGTGGGCGACGATGCATGGCGGAGTGTATGTTCCACCTACCGAGACGACTCCACCCAATCCCTATCTCGCCCAGCTTCCGGATCGGGATGTGGTCACGACCGATGGGAAACGGTTGACACTTGTCAATCCCGCCTACATGACCCGCCAGGTCCATGAACTCGCCGAGGATCAATATGGCATACGGGGCCATATTACCAGTTTGAACCCGCTTCGTCCCGAAAACAGCCCTGACGACTGGGAGCGAAAAGCGCTGCGAGCCTTTGAGGACGGCAGCCGGGAGTTCAGTTCGGTGGAGTCGATCGATGGTGAGCCTTTTCTGCGGTTCATGCGCCCGATGATAACTGCTCAAGGCTGTCTTAAGTGTCATGAGAACCAGGGATACGAGAGCGGTGAAATTCGGGGCGGCATCAGTTTTGCCATCCCTTTGGCGCCCTACCTGGAAACAGCTGCGGAGCACCAGAACTGGCAGACGGCGGCGCACGGATTTATAGGAATTCTGGGCATGCTGGGAATCTGGATCGGCAGCCGGAATGTCTCCCGTTCACAGGCCGCCTTGCGCGAAGAGAGAAATCAGTTGACCGTGGCCCTGTCCGGCGCCGACCTCGGCACCTGGAACTTCGACATGGTGACCGGCCAAATCACGT
>DATFJP010000115.1:0-3112 GCA_035269105.1 Desulfuromonadales bacterium | reverse complement strand
GAATGTTGGCTTGCATTTATATGGCCAACGCCATGGGCCGCTGGTCGGTACCTTGCTCTCGGGGGTGGTTTTTCAAATGACCGGACTGGTGGGGTGCCTCTGGGTTTCGGCGGTGTTCGTTTTGATTGGGGTTATCATTTCCCTGGCTCTCCCTCGGCAGGGAGCGGCGGGTCTCGTGTCGTGAAAGCTTAGGCGGGGAAAAATTGTGCTCTACAGAGATGTCCGGTATCGGAGGATTATATGTCAGGACGTGTTGTCGCAGTCTGCATCAGTGCACAAAAAGGAGAAAAGAAAACTCCGGTGGAGAGCGTTGAACTGCGTCCGGAGCATGGCATCGTCGGTGACGCCCATGCTGGTGACTGGCACCGTCAGGTCAGCCTGCTGGCAATGGAAAGCATCCGCAAGATGCAGAAGATGGGGCTTAAGGTTGACTCCGGGGATTTCGCCGAAAACATAACAACCGAAGGTCTCGATCTGATACATTTGCCGCTGGGAGCCAGGTTAAATATTGGCGAAGTGCTTCTTGAGATAACTCAGATCGGCAAAGAATGCCATAATCGATGTGAGATTTTTCATCAGGCAGGTGATTGCGTGATGCCAAAGGAAGGCATCTTTGGCCGCGTACTGAAGGGCGGACATGTACAGACCGGAGATGCCATTACACTTCTTTAACGTGCTACTCTCACTTTCCGGACAGGACGTTTTATGCGGGAAAACTGCGCTCGCAATATCATTCTGATCGGCATGCCCGGTGTCGGCAAAAGTACGGTCGGTGTGCTGCTGGCCAAGCGGCTTGGATATCATTTTGTCGACAGCGACCTTTTGCTCCAGGCACAAGCTGAAAGCCGGCTTCGGGAAATTATCCTGAGCCGGGGGTTGGAAACCTTCAGAGAGTTGGAGGAAAATGTTTTATGCGGCTTGAAGGAAGACAGAACGGTTTATGCCACTGGCGGATCCGCCATATACAGCGAACGCGCCATGCATCATCTTCAGGCACTGGGCAAAATCGTGTTTATTGACGCTCCTCTGGATATATTGGCGGCAAGAGTCCGGGACATGGACGCCCGGGGCGTCGTGGTCGACCCCGGTCAAAGTTATGCCGACCTGTTCAAGTTGAGGCACCCCCTCTACCGGCAATATGCCGATGTGATTATTGAGAGTGGAGGCCATAGCGCCGAGGAGGTTGCTGGTCGCATCGAAGAACATGTCTGCGTTTGACCGTCGTTGGTCGTGGGAAGGAGTCGCCGGCCGGGGTTTGCCCGTGTTCCATTTAATCCTGTATACTGGAATTCTATATGAGTTACAGTAAGTATTTTTCCAAAGGGCAAAAGGTTTTCCTCAAGCGGGATTATGCCGAAGAAAAGCGCGAGGCGCTGGATTCCATAACCGCCTATGCCACGGGCGGTGAAAGGGAATTCCTAGACCTCTCCCTGCCTTACGGTTCAGATGCGGCGGATGTTTATCCTTTTGAAGAAGGTATGATGTTCGAACTGGCGACCGATTTCAATGGGATGGGGTTGCGACTCAGGGCATCTTTTGCTTCCAAAACCGGGAACAAGGATATCCGGTTGCGGTTCGAGGAGAATCTCGAGTTCATTTCTCGCCGTATTTACCGGCGGCTCGATGTCAATGCCTGGGTTGGAATCGAGCGGCCTGCTGACGGTCTGGCGGAAATGCGCGATGCCTGGCAAGACTGCTTGCAAAAACTTGACGCCGGGGTTTCAGCCGCGGAGTTGACTCAATTCAAAAAATATCCTGTCAATCTGGCCGGCGGCGGTATCCGCCTGCCGCTGCAAAAAATGTACAACACTCCCGATCTTCTGCTTTTCTTTTTGTCGATCGGCGACAAACAGGGAATCATCTGTACCCTGGCGGAGGTTGTCTGGACCGGCAAGGCCGATCAGGAAGGCACCGTTCCCACCGGCATGCGCTTCCTGAATATCCTTGAGCGCGACCAGGCCCGAATCGATGCCGTCGTAAATAACTTGCTCGCGAGAATGGAAAACCGCTAGAATGCAAGATTAAAAATTGCTGCCTGAGTCCTGAAAGATAGAGAGGTAAAATGACTGCTGAAAATGAAAAATTTATCCCCAAATGGCTCGCCTGGGAGTCGACCCAGCGATGCAACCTGAGTTGCGTCCATTGCCGCTGTTCGTCGGACATGGCTGCAGCGTCCGGCGATTTCACCACGGCAGAAGCTTTTAAACTGATTGATGACATCTGCGAAGTCAGCCAGCCGGTGATGGTTCTCTCCGGCGGTGAACCGCTGCTTCGCGAAGACATCTTCGAGATTGCCAAGTATGGGACCGGCAAAGGTCTGCGCATGTGCATGGCGACCAACGGCACTTTGATCACCGACGAAGTCTGCGCCCGGATGAAGGATGCGGACATCAAGATGGTCTCCCTGTCGCTCGATGGCTCCACAGCGGAAATCCACGATAATTTCCGGAATTGTGAAGGAGCCTTCGAGGGCACGATCCGGGGCGCCGAGACGCTTAAGGCGAACGGCATCAAGTTCCTGATCAACTCCTCGTTCACCAAGCGCAACCAGGCGGATATCGGCGAAACCTTCAAGCTGGCTAAAAGTCTGGGCGCCACCGCCTGGTACATGTTCATGATCGTACCGACCGGACGCGGCGAAGAAATCATGAGCGAACTGATCTCCAAGGATGATTACGAGGAAATTCTCGCCTGGCATTACCAACAGGAAAAGGGGGAGGAGGAGATCCTCATGCGCCCGACCTGTGCTCCGCACTACTATCGCATCGTCCCCCAGATCGCCAAGGCCGAAGGCGTCGATTTCAAAAGGCGTTCTCTGACGTTTTCGACCGGCGGCGGCAAAGGCTGCATTGCGGCACAGACCATCTGCCTGATCGATTGCTTCGGCAATCTCAAGCCCTGTTCCTATTTCCATTCCTCGGTCGGCAATGTCAAGCAGGTTCCCTTCAAGGAACTCTGGTTCAACTCCAAGGTCTTCAACGACCTGCGCGATTTCAAAAAATACGAGGGGAAATGCGGGGAGTGCGAATTCATCAATGTCTGCGGAGGCTGCCGGGCCCGGGCGGACGCCGTCTACGGGGACTACATGGCGGAGGAGCCTTTCTGCAACTAC
>DATFJP010000114.1:0-9838 GCA_035269105.1 Desulfuromonadales bacterium | reverse complement strand
AATCTGGAAAGGAGAGACAGATGAGCAGGGTTGTCGTGATCGGGGGCGGGTATGCCGGGCTGGCCTGCCTCATAGAACTGTCCAGGAAAGGCAAAGACCTGGAACTCCATCTGGTCGATTCTGATCAGGAGCATTGCAAGATTACCAACTTGCATAAAACCCTTGCCAAACCCCTTGCAGAATTCACCGTGCCTTTTGCTGAACTTGCCAAGAGGTATTCTTTACACTTTCACCAACACAGGGTTGACTTGTCCCCGGAGGACCTGGTTCGCCTGCAAAGTGAAAAGACCCTTTCCTTGCCCGACCGGGATATTTCTTTCGATTGGCTGGTGGTCTGCACCGGCGCGTCGCCGGTGGCGATGCCTGAAGGGGAGAACACCGTGACCCAGGAAGACCTGCGCAGCGGCAGGGCCGTGGAGATGTTCAACACCCTGTTGAAACGGGCTGAGGAGCAGGATGTTCAGGTCTCTCTGGTCGGCGGCGGGGCGACCGGTTTGCAGGTCCTGTTCGAGGTGCAGGCTTTGCTCAACCGGAAAAGCGTGGCCCACAAGCTGCGCCTGATCGATCTCAACCCCCGCCTGGTTCCGGAGCTTCCCGAAGGCGTCCATCGGTATGTATTGAAAAAACTTGAGCGGGAAGGCATTGACTACCTGCCGGCAACCAGATACCTCGGCCAGCAGGATGAGCAGGTTGATCTGGCGGCAGCAGAAGGGGACCGCCGTTTTTCTCTGCCGTCCCACCTGACCCTGCTGTTCCCCGGGGTCGTTCCTGACTTGCCGCTGCAGACCGACCCGCATGGTCGGGTGAGAGTCGGCGACCAACTGCTGTCCGAGGTTTTTTCAGGCGGCGATTGTGCTCAATTCGCCTCTGCCGGTCTGAATACCATGACCGCGCAAGCTGCCGTCAGAAAAGGCAAGCTGGTCGCACACAACCTGATCAATCTTTGCCGGGAGAAAAGTTTGCGGACCTACAGCTACCGGGAGAAGGGCTACCTGCTCAGCCTCGGACCTGATGAAGCCGTCGGCTGGTTGGGTCTGCGCTGCAATCTTGCCAAAGGCTTCGGGGCCCTGGTTGTCAAAGAGGCGCTGGAAACCCAGTATGATCTGTATCTCAGAGGTGTCGATACCTATCTGGGTTCTCCCTGAAGACGGTTTGTCCTATGCCGCGAGGGCGATACCGTGATTCCATTCAGCTCCCGCTCGGCCGGGCCGGCCAGTGCAACACCTGGCTGCGCGGGCAGGAAGCAACACATGCGGAGCATTTCAGGCAATCGTTTTCCGGGAGAACTCCCGACTCTCGAAAGCTTGAAATGTTGAATTGCATGGGGCAACTGGCCTCACAGAGTCCGCACGCCTTGCAGGAAGAACTGATCCGCAGCTGATATTTGCCGGCACCGATGGTGCCGGCCAGGGTCCCCACCGGGCAGAAGGCACACCAGCTCCTGGCGCTGAAGCGCAAGCCGAGCACGATTGCCGCCAGGGTGGTGATCAGGCACATCTGCCAGAAAACAGCCCCCCAGTGATTGAGGTTGGCGGGATTTTCCGCGAGCCGGAAAGCCATGAAGCCCATCAGCAGGCTGAACATGGTCCAGCGGAACCAGCTTCTGGTGAGCAGGTCGGGGATCTTTCCGCGCCCGGCAAGACGGGTGAACCAGGTGTCGAGAAAACTGCCGCGCGGACACAGATTGCCGCAGACCCAGCGGCCACGGAAAAAACCGCCGGCGATGCCGGCAATCATCGCTGCCGGAACCACGAAACCGACCTGGGGGTAACGCCAACCCAGCACCAGGACTGCGACCATGACCAGGCCGAACAGCCATTTACCGGGAACTTTTCGCCCTGCCAGATGAGTGTGCAGAGTGGTGGTTGAAGGTATGGACATCGCTTCTCCTTGTTTTTGTTGAATTCCAAAAAGTATATATATGGAAAATGGAATAAAAGTCAAGGGGAAACGCTGCGGCCAGGACCGGGGAATCAGTCCGGACCTTCCTGTGCAAGCAGGAAGGTTTTGATGTCATTCAGGGAGTTCAGGCTGCCGGCGGGTATCATCCGACCGTCGACGACCAATTGCGGCAGGCTCATCGCCTTCAGTTCGGCGAGCTTTTCCGGGTCCATGACCGCGCTGACTTCGGCATCGAGCTCCAGGTCCTTTACGGCCTGCTCAACCCTCTTTTTCAAGGCACGGCATTTGGTGCAGCCGTCGCCGAGAACTTCTATTTTCATGATGGTCCTCCAGGTTTCAGGGGCAAGCTCCTGTCTTCTGGCAATCATGACACCAATTGCCGGGAGTCGCAACGTGCAGTTTCAAGCCGGACCGCCGATGCCGAACCCACATATGCATTGTTTGGAAGACCCCTTTCTTTTAGAATGAGACAGGCTGCCGACGTGGTTTTTCATTGATCCCGAAACCGCCCTTGAGCCCAGCAGGAACCGGCCCCAGCGGCCATCCCGAACATTTGCAAAACTGAGACAGGCAGGAGTTCGATGCGCTTTATCCACACGGCCGATATTCATCTCGGCAAAACCTACCGCAATTCGCCGGGCGAGACGGAGCGCTACGCCGACTTTTTTGCCTGTCTGGCCGGCATCGTCGCCGACGCCATTCGGCAACAGGTCGATGCTGTCCTGATCGGCGGCGATCTGTTTCATGTCGGACAGATCCTGCCCAAGACCTTTGCCAGGACCATCGAGGTTCTGCAGCCGCTCAAGGATGCGCAGATTCCCTGTCTTGCCATCGAGGGCAACCATGACTGGATTCATCGCCGCGACAGCATTTCCTGGATGGAGGCCCTGTCGCAGATGGGCTATATCAAGCTGCTGCGCCCTTGCCGAACCGAGGACGGCGGCTATCGCTTCGACGCCTTTGACGAAGAGAGCGGACTGGGCGGCCATGTCGACATCAGCGGCGTCAATATCTATGGGCTCGGATATATCGGCGCCCAGGCCGGGAGTCACGTCGACCGGATCTGCGCGGCCGTGTCCACCGACAATAACCTGCTGCTTTTCCATGTCGGCGTCTGGAGCTACTCGCCGGTGGAAATCGGCAACATGAAGCCGGAGGATGCCTGCCGGCTGGCGGAAACCTTCGGCTATGTGGCCCTCGGCCACGGGCATAAGCCGTACATCGTCGAAACCACCGCCGGCATACCCTTTGCCTATAATCCCGGGTCGCCGGAGCGCGTCAACTTCGGCGAGGAAAAATACGCCAAAGGTTACTACCTGGTGACCTTTGAGGACGGCCGCTTCTCGGCTGATTTCCAGCCAACCTCGCCACGGCCCATGTTGACCGCGACCATCAATCTGGCTGGCGCCAGCCATGTCGACGATGCATTGGAGAGGTTTGTCGCCCAGGTCAGGGAGCAATTGCCGGAGGAGCCGGAGAGACGCCCATTACTGGAACTAAAGCTGGTCGGCAAAGTCCGGTTTCATCCGTTTGAAATCGGCCGTGAGCGACTGTACCTGGCTCTTGAAGAGGTCGCCAACCCTTTGCACGTCGAGATAAAAAACCATCTCTCCCTGGTGAGCAGCACCGGCGAGACGGAAGCAGAACAGCAAAGCCTCGCCGAGATCGAACAGGATGTGTTGCACGAACTGATCAGCGCCGGCAGCGACTATCAGGGACGAGAGGAGGAATTGGTGCGCCTTTGCCTGTTGTTAAGAGATGCCATACAGAAAGGCGATGTCGACGGTGAAGAGCTTCTGGCCATGCTCGATGGAGAGGAGGCCTGATAATGCAGATCCTCTCTGTTTGCCTGAAAAACATCAAATCGCACCGTGAGCTCGAGGTCGATTTCTCCCCCGGGATCAATGTTCTCTCCGGGCCCAATGGCATCGGCAAAAGCACCATCTTCGAGGCGATCGGCTATGCCATGTTCGGCGTCGATGCCCAGAGTTTTGTCGGCAACGTCGAGCGCTTCGTCACCATAGGCGCCAAACGCGGTGAGGTGACGGTGGTGTTTCAGGTCAACGATCAGCGCTACCGGGTCAGTCGGACCGCGGGTACGCCGGCCAGATGGCTGTTGGCCAAGGAGGTTGGCGGCGTTTTCGAAGTCGAGGAACACAAGGACGCCAGGGAGACCGAAATCCGCTTGAAAGAACTGCTCGGTCTTGCCGGCGGACGCTCACTGGCAGAACAGTTCGAACTGGTCATCGGCCCGTTTCAGAATGAGTTTCTCGGCCCTTTTGTCGAAAAACGGCCGACCGCCCGCCGCAACAAGTTCGACGAGATTCTCGGCATCGACTCCTGGCGCAAAACTTACAGTGAAACCAATTCATTGTTGAAGACGATCCGCAGCAAGGTCGAGATTCTGGAAGGGACTATCGGGCCGCTGCAGGAACAGGTGATGGGCCTGCCGGACAAGCGAGAGGCCCGTTCGACAGCCCAAAAGGCCCTCGGCGAGACCGATGTCCGCCGCAAGGCGCAGCACGAAGCGCTTAAAACGCTGGAAGCACTGCTTGCCGAGATCGACGAGCGTGAAAAAGCGATCAGGCAGCTTGGCGTCGAGATCGATAAGCTTAATGAGCGGATCGGCAACGGCAAGGAAAAAGTCGGCAGTCAGAAAACCCTGGTGGCCGAAGCCGAGAAAGCCACCCAGATTGTTGCGGCAAGCAGTGCCGGTAAGCAGGCCTATGAAAAGGCTGAACAACGCCTGGTCATATTGCGGCAACAGGCCAGGCTGCAACGAGAACTGGAAAAGGAAGTCGCCGGTCTGACCACCCGGGCGGGGTCGCTGGCCGAACGCTACGCCGCCGAAACCAAGGCCATTGAGCGGGCAGAAAAAGAAATCGATGCCGAGCAAGAGAGCCTGGCCGAAAAGCGCAAACGGCTCACCGTTGATCAGTCTGTCCGAACCCTGGCAGGCCGATTGCCAAAGCTCCGCCAGGCCATCAGCGAGCAGCAGAAACAGATCGGTCGACTGGACGGTCGCCGGATCGGCTTGCAGGAAGGCCGGGAAAAACTGGCCGAAGGCATCTGCCCCTTTTTTCAGGAACCGTGTCTGAACATCGCCGAGCGCACGCCGGGGGATGTCTTCTCGGCCGGGCTAAGCGATCTGGAGCAGGAACGAAACCGCCTGGCAGACAGATTGAACAAGGCGGAAGCTGAGGAAGTCGAGGCAAACAAGGCCAGCGAACAACTCAATGCTCTCGCGGTGCAGAGCAAGGAGCTTGATGAGCGTGCCGGGAACCTTGACAAAAAGCGGCAAGACCTCATCACGCGTGCGATCGCGCTGGAGGATTTGCAGAAACAGCAGACAGACTTGCAGCAGCAGTTGGACGAGAAGCAGGTGGACCTGAAAGCTTACGAGCGGTTGCAGGGCGAAATTCAGGCGGCCGAAACGGAGCTGAAAGCCCATCAGGAAGCCCGCGATCGTTACGTCGCCAATCAGGAACAGGCATCCAAACTGCAGAGCCTGCAGGCCGATCTGCGCAAATTCGAGGAACTGCTGTCGCAGTTAGAGGTCTCGCTGGCCGCCAGGGAGAAAGATCTCGCTCTCGCCGGCAAAGCTTATGATGCCGACCGGCACCAGACGCTGCGAGCGCAGAAAGATGCTCTGAGCCAGGAGGTCGGCGCGCTCGGCCAGAAAATCGAGGGACTCAAGGCCGAAGTCGCCAGACTGGACGACGAGATCGGCAAACTCAAACAGATCGAAGCGGAGATCGCCGAAAAAAAGAAGCAGATCAAGGCTTATGGCCAGAAGGAAGAGCTGGTCAAGTTTTTGCGAAATCGGGTTTTTAACAAAGTCTCCGCGTTTCTTTCCGAGCGATTTCGAGAAGAGATCAGTCAGCGGGCCAACCGGATCTACCGCATAATCGCCGAAGTCGACGAGGAACTGGCCTGGGGCGAAGACTACCGCATCGTTTTGCGCGACATGGTCGACGGCGAGCTGCGCCAACGCGCCGACGACCAGCTTTCGGGCGGGCAGATCATGAGCGCCGTCGTTGCCCTGCGCCTGGCGATGCTGCAGACCATTGGTGCGCGCATCGCCTTCTTCGATGAACCGACCAGCAACCTCGATGCTCTGCGCCGCGAAAACCTGGCCCATGCCTTCCGGGCCATAGACGTCGGCAAGGAGGAAGTCACCGAGCACTGGTACGACCAGTTGTTTCTGATCAGCCACGACGTGGCTTTTACCGAGGTGACCGACCAGATTCTGCTTTTGGAATGAGTCGACCAGGCCGGAAATCGGGGCTGGGCAGATAAGAAACAGGATGTTTAAAAACCGTGAAGGGTGGAGTGTCATGAGCAAAACCAGCCGTCAGCAACGCGCCTTCTGGCTGGGCGTCATCAGCCTGTTGTGCCCGGTTCTGCTGGGCCTGCTGCTTTTCCTGATGCACCAGGGGGCTTTCGCGTTCCGGGACGATTTTCATGGTTATCGGGGAGTGGGGTTTTTCATGGCCTGGCTGATCATCCTGCTTCCGGCCGGCGCCCTGTCCGGCAGCGTCGGGGTCGCTTTTCAGCGCAACAGCCTGCTCGCCATTCTCGGTATTCTGGTCAATCTGGGGTTGATGGTGTTTTTTATTTTCAAGTTTTAGAAGTTCACGCGGGTGTTGTCCTCGTTTCGGTTTGCCGAACGATAGCGAATCACGCTTCTCGCCGGGGTTTCGCCCCCGGTTTAACAGCAGAACCGATTTGGTTCTGAAGCCAAGACTCCGATACTTGCTGATAAAGGCAAATGAATTTAAAAAAAAAGCATGCGGCTTTACCTGTTCACCCTACCTCCGGTCGATCCCCCCTGGCTCTCTTGCGATAGAAGGAAACCAGCGTCAGCAAGACCCCGGCGCCCATGGCGAGGCTGCCGGCAAAGGCCAGGTTGGCACCCGGATCGTAGTTGATGGTCAGGATGCTGTAGTAGACCGGCCGGCCGGCCCGGATCGTCTGGCCGAAGGAGGTCGGCAGCACGACCAGGCCCTGCCAGGTCAACGGATGGTTGGTGCGAATCTCGACCCGCTCGAGGAGTTCCCCGTTTCGGAACAGAGCCAGTCGGTTGCGCATATCCATCGGTCGGCCCGATGCGCTGAGGACCGGTTCGAAGTCTTCCAGGCGCAGCACCAGATCGAGTTTCGGCAGCGACTTGTTCTGCCCGACCAGCATAGGCACGTTCGGATTGCGGAACCCTGCCTGACTGCCCCAGAGATACGCGCCGAGAATCAGCACGAAGCCGATATGGATAAGAGACTCGCCGATTTTCCGCCAGCGGGCGCGGAAATGGCAGAGCCAGTCAATGAAGCAGCAGAGGGTATTGAGGCCCAGCAGGACCACCAGTCCGCCGGCCACCGGCAGCCACCAGGTCAGGGCCGGCGCCTGACCGGCGACCGTTGCCAGCCATTGGTCAAGCGGCATGCTGTCCAGACTGCCGAACAGCTCTGGGTTGAAAGGCATCAGCAGCGAGCCGCCGATGGAGAGCAGAACGGCTGCGGAAGCCAACAGGATGGCCAGCTTCAGTGAACAGAAAAACTTCCAGACACGGCTTTCCGGAAACGCAGGTTTCATCAAGAACAATTCTCCCCTCTCAGTCGAGCGGGTGGTTGCTGCTCATCAGCAGGCCGATGCCGAGATAAGTGAACAGCACCAGGCCGAAGCCGGCAATCGACAGTACCGCGTAGCCGGTCCCCTGCCAGCGGCGGACGAACTTGGCGTGGCACATGCCGGCATAAAACAGCCAGACCAGTGCCGACCAGACCCCCTTGATGTTCCAGGAAAAATAGTATCCCCAGGCCACATAAGCCCAGATGCTGCCGAAAATCATGCACAGGGTGAACAGGCTGAAGCCGAGGAAGACCGCTTCCTCGTTCAGCTTGCGCAGTTGGCCGAGATCCGGCAGCAGGGCAGTCTGCAGGCGTTTCTGCACCAGGTAGAGCACCCCCATCGAAAAAGCCATGGCGAAAAAGGCGTAGCCGAAAAAGGAGAGGGAAACGTGCAGGGTGAACAGGGGCGTATCCAGGGCCGGAATCAGGGCGGGAATGGCCGGGTCGCGGGGCAGGGCGCTGCCGAGCAGCAGCAGGTTGCAGAACATGACGAACAGGCCGGCGGCGTGGATGCGGTAGCGCAACTCGAAGTAGAGGTAGGTTGCGGCCAGTGCCCAGCTGAAAAAGAACTGAGTGGCGAACAGGTTGGTGACGGGCAGGTAGCCGGCAACCAGCCAGCGCCAGGCCAGGCAAAGGGTTTGCACGCAGAAGGCGAGCAGCACCAGGCCGAAGGCCGTGCGCCGTAACAGGTCCTGCGCCCGCACGAGGTGCCAGAGGTAGAAAATGACGGCCAGCAGGTAACCGCCGAAAGAAATATGGATGAGAATTGATTGAAGCGTCGCCACGATGAGCTACCCCCTGGCATCGAAGGTCAAATCGAAGAAGGCCAAAGACTAACCTAAAACATGTGGCCTGTCTGCATATTTTCGATCGAAAGGCAACGAATCTGATTACGTTATTTGGCGGGGCGGACTGCGTTTCTTAGCGGAGTGCTAAGTTGTAATCAGTCAAAAGAGAATAAAATTAATTGAGAAACATTTGAGAAAACTTAAGCAAATCGCTTTATTCACCGCTGTTTCCGAATATAGCGCATCTCGGGCATGGTTCCTGCTGATGGATCGGGGAAGGTACTGTGTCGACAATAACCACAAGGAGGATGGCAAGATGATGATCATGAAAAAAATTTTAGGCGTTTCCCTGTTCCTCAGCCTGGCCCTGTGTGCCTCGACGGTCATGGCCCAGGTCGGGACCATAACCTTGGCTGAAGTTGAAAATCTTGTTCAACAGACACCGGAAGAGGGCGGTTACATGCTGATCGACGCCCGTCCCGAGGTTAAATTCTACGCCGGACATCTGCCATGGGCCAAATCCTTGCCGTGGCAAGAGATGCAAGAACGCCTGGATGAGCTGCCAACCGACAAAGCGATCAAGCTGGTGTTCTATTGTGGCGGTCTGAAGTGCGACCTTTCAAACAAGGCCGCCGAACTCGCCGTTGCGCAAGGGTTTACCGACGTCTTCGTGTTTCCGCAGGGAGAGCCGGGATGGAAGGATGGTGGACACCCGGTTTGGGTCGCCACCAACCACATAAAAATGGTCCTCAACGACCGGGATCGCGTCGCGCTGCTGGTCGATGCCCGTCCCTTCATCAAGTACAACGAAGGCACGGTGCCCGGTGCCATGAACCTTCCATTCCAGGAATGGGACAAGCTGCAAGGCCTTCTGCCCGCGGACAAAGCGGCTCAGATGATTTTCTTCTGCGGCGGCTTTAAATGCGACCTCTCCCATAAGTCCGCCGCCAAAGCCCAGGCGCTGGGTTACACCGACGTCCGGGTCTATGCCGAGGGCTGGCCGGTCTGGAAGAGCAATTCCAGCCGGGCCTTCGCCATGGTCAACCCCAAGCAAGGCGGCAGCGCCGACGCCAAGCCGGAAGAGATCGTCTACGAAGGCGAGATCTCCGCCGAGGAATTCACCAGCATGATGGAAAATCAACCGGAGGGCTTCCTGCTGGTGGATTGCCGGCCGGCAGAGGAATTCGAGAAGGGGCATCTGCCGGGAGCGGTCAACATCCTGGACGAAAAGGTCGGCGAGCATGCCGAGATGCTGAAACAACATGCGCAGATCGTTTTCTACTGCGCCACCGGCAGCCGCGCGGCGGCCGCTTTCTATGCCGCGGAGGATGTCGGCATCGAAACCACGCAATATCTCAACCGGACGGTCGATATCCAGCCGGATGGGAGTTACGAGATCAAATAAGTTTAGTCTGTTCTAAGGTTCATGGGGCTCTCCCCGGTATCGGCTTGCCAAGCCTGCATGTAAGCTGGCTTCGAACCGGGGACGCGCCCCCGGACGGCGCCCTCCCTTTGCTACGCGTC